>CALWIH010000022.1 GCA_944380675.1 uncultured Clostridia bacterium
GGATCGTCCACATTCATGTGCACATCCATGTTCTCAATCACGAGCACGGTGAGGAAACCGGCCAAAAAGCCCAGCAGACAGGCAAACGCCGGAGAAAGCCCCATGCAGCCCGGGAACGCCGCAATCATGCCGGTGAGGAAGCCGCTGATCGTCATCGTGATCTCGGGCTTGCGGTAGCGCACCCAGGTGAAGGACATGGCGGTGAGGCAGGCGACGCCGCCGCTGAGAATCATGTTCTCCATGACGCGCAGCAGGGCGGCTTCATCGCCGTCTCCGGCCGCCGCTCCGCTTGCGGCAAGCACCGTGAGGCTCAGGGAAAGCAGCAGGATGCCGCACATGGCAAGCGGGATATTGTGGCCCGGCATCGCGTGCGGTACGCCTCCCTTTGTATACTTGCCGAGGCGCGCCCCGAGCGCCTTGGCTCCCATGAGTCCCGCCGAACCGGCCGTCAAACCAAGGAGGCCGAAGCTCATCGGGTCAAACAGACCGAACGCTGCGGCAAACAGCGCGCCGACGCGCACGGCGAGCGGGAACAGCAGGCCGGAGAGCAGCACGCTCATCACACAGAAGGCGGCAAAACGCATCCGGCCCATCACGGCCGCGGCAAACACACAGGTCATGAGCGACGCAAGCAGCGCCGTAAAAAGCAGCGAGCAGACAGAGGGCTCCGCCTCAAACGCCAGATACCGGCCTGCAAAGAGAAAACAGGGGATGCCGATGCAGAAGCCGGTGAGCGCCTTCATCATCACGCTTCCCGAATTTTTGGCTCTGGCAAAGCCCGCCTCCGTCGCCATGTAGCCCAGCAGGGCCAGAAGCGCCGCCGCCATGCCCATTGTCAATACAAAAATATTTTCCATGGGAACCCCCCGATTCGTATGGTATCAGCCCGTCACGGCTGTGCGGGAGGCACGCTGCCTTCCGCAATCGTCGCCTTAATGATGTCGATCATCTCGCGGTTCTGTTCCATGGTGCCCACGGTAATGCGGGAGTACCGGAAGTTGCCGCGGATGATCAGCCCCTTCTTTTCAAGCTCCGCCGCCAGCGCTTTTGTGTCGAGGCGGGAATCGGCGTACAGAAAATTTGTGTGGGATTCCCATACCTTCCAGCCGAGGGCGGTCAGCTCGCGGGTGAGATACTCGCGCCCTTCGCGGATTCCGGCGCGCGTGGAGGCAAGGAAGGAGTCGTCGTCGAGCGCGGCCATCGCGCCGGCCAGAGAGGTGCGTCCCACGACGAACACGGAGGTGGCCTTCTGCAGAATCGCGTGCAGCTTTTTGTTCATGAGGGAGTAGCCGATTCTCTCGCCGGCCAGGCCGTAAATCTTCGAGAAGGTGCGCACCACAATCAGGTTTGTGTCCTCGTCGATCTCGGAAATCATGCTCTCCACGGCCGGGTCGGTCGCGAACTCAATGTACGCCTCATCCACAACGGTAATGACGTGCTTCGGCATACTCCGGATGAACGCGCGCAGCTCGCTGCTGTCCACGGCCGTGCCGGTGGGGTTGTTCGGGTTGCAGATGAACACGAGCTTCGTTCTGTCCGTCACGGCGGCCTTCATGGCCTCGAGGTCGAACTTCTGGTCCGGGGTGAGCGGGCAGGCGACAGCCTTGCCGTTGTTGCGGGTGGCGGCGCTCGCGTAAGCGCCGAAGGTCGGCTCGCAGAACACAACCTCGTCTCCGTCACATACGAACACCTCGCCGAGCAGGAGCAGGATGCCGCTCGCGCCGGCGGAGATGATCACATTATCGCCGGAATCGTCAAAGCCGAATTTCCTGCCGAGCTTTCTGCGCAGCCCGATGCAGAACGGATCCGGATAGATGTTGGCCTCCGCCACGGCCTTCCCCATGGCTTCAAGCGCCTTGGGGGAGCAGCCGTACTGGTTTTCATTCGACGCGAGCTTGAGCACATGATCCAGATGGTATTTCTCCTTCACGCTCTCGGACGTGTTGCCCGGGATGTAGGGCGGAATGCTGCGGATGCCTTCCTTGGTCAGCTTTTCAATTGTTTCCATTGCGTAAGCATCTCCCTTCAAATAAAGATACATCGATTAGCCGCGGTCGGCGTAGCGGTACAGCGTAAGGCCGGTGCCGTCATACGTCACACCCGTGATGTCAGCCTTGCGCAGGCCGATGTAGTGCATGGTGGTCACGGGAATCATGTAGAAGTTTTCGTCCACGAGTATCTCCTCGGCCTCGTGCAGGTAGGCGTTGCGCTCTTCCTGATCGAGCGCGGTGTTGGAGGCGGCGACGGCGGCGTCAAAACCGGCGTCGTTCACATGGTTGAAGTTCAGCGCGGAGGTGGACACAAACATCGAGAGATAGTTGATCGGGTCGTCAAAGTCGGCGGTCCAGCTGTAGCGCAGCAGATCGAAGGAGCCTTCGGACTTTGTCGTGTTGTAGACCTCGCTCTCCTGTGCCTGCAGCTCGATGCTGATGTTCAGAACGGCTTTGAGCTGCGCCTGCAAAGCCTGTGCCATCAGGGCGTCCTTGTCGTTGTTCGGATAGGTGTAGGTCAGGGTCGGGAACCCGGCGCCGTCCGGATATCCGGCTTCCGCCAGCAGGGACTTGGCCAGCTCGGCGTCCTCGGTGAAGCTTTCGGCTTCCTCGCTGAAATAGCCTTCGCCGGTGTTGGAGAGCATATACTTCGGCACCCAGGTAGTGCTGCCCTCATAGTTCGCGCCCATGGAGGCGGCGATGGTGTCGCGGCTCAGAGCCAGGGCGATGGCCTGCCGTACGCGGACGTCATCGAGCGGTTCGACCTCGAGGTTCGGCATGATGGCCAGCGTGGTGAGCATATTCCAGATGGTAAGCTCGTCAGAGCTCTCATACTGCGTTTCGATGTAGTCCGGCAGACCAGTAGCCACATCAATCTCGCCGGACTCATATGCGGCGATCTTTGCCTGCGTGTCGTTGATGATCTTCGTGGTGATGGTGTCGAGGCTCACCTCGTCCTCGTTGTAGTAGTACGGGTTCTTCACGACGGTGTAATACTGCCCTTCCACAAATTCGGAAAGCATGAAGGCGCCGTTGCACAGACTGGTTTCCGGCGTGGTGGCCCAGGAGGCGTCCTCATTCGTGGCGACGCCCTCCTTGGACGGATAGTAGACGGGCAGAGAGAGCAGCTTCAGGAAGTAGCCGCACGGCTGCGTCAGGTGGAATTCGAGCGTCTTGTCGTTGAGAGCGAGCACCTGCACGTCCTCCCATGCGCCCTCGCCGCCGTGACAGGCTTCCGCGCCGGCGATGACATAGAGCTGGTCGGCGTAGATGGACTGGCTCGTCTCCGGGTCAAGCGCGCGGCGGATGGTGTTGATGAAGTCGGCCGCCGTCACGTCGGAGCCGTCGCTCCACTTCGCGTCCTCGCGAAGCTTGAACGTCCACACGAGCTGATCGTCGCTCACGGAGTAGGATTCGGCCGTCTCCATAATCTCATTGCCCTCGTTGTCATAGGAGAGCAGCGGCGCGGAGCACAGGCGGGCAAAGGAAACCCAGCCGCCCAGCGCGAAGCCCGCCGGATCAAAGCCGCCCTCAAGTTCCGCGTCGGAAAGCGTCAGCACCTTTTCCCCGGAGGATTCTCCGCCCGAGGAGGCGGCCGCGGAATTCTGCGCGGCCGAGGACTGGGAGGCGGCGCCGCCGCTGCACGCGGTGAGCGAAACGGTGAGAACCGCTGCCATCAGCAGCGAAATCCATCTTCTGGCTTTTTTCATGTTGAACACTCCTTTTTGCGGGCCGGAAACCCGGTCCAACAAACTGTAATATTTCAAATACGCGATCCGCTCCGGGGAGCCTCACACATATTGATAGCAGGCAACCTTGTGGCCGTTCTGATTGGCCATGACGGGCGGAGCCAGCAGGCATTCCGGCCGGCACTCCGGGCAGCGGGTGCAGAAGGGGCAGCCCGCCGGCGCATGGATGGGGCTCGGCACCTCGCCGGTCAGCTTGATGCGATGCCGGGTACGCGCCTGCTCCGGGTCCGGTACGGGAGCCGCGGAGATGAGCGCCTTCGTGTAGGGATGCAGCGGGTTCTCATACACCTCGTCGGCGTCGCCGAATTCCAGCAGGTGTCCCAGATACATCACGCCGATCTTGTGGCTGATGTGGCGCACCATCGTGAGGTCGTGAGCGATGAACAGATAGGAAAGGCCGTTCTCGTCCTGGATTTTTTCGAGCAGGTTGATGATCTGCGCCTGGATGGAAACGTCCAGGGCGGAGATTGGCTCGTCGCAGATGATAAAGTCGGGGTCGAGGGCAAGCGTTCTCGCGATGCCGATGCGCTGGCGCTGGCCGCCGGAAAACTCGTGCGGATAGCGGGAGATGTGATCGGGCTTGAGTCCCACCTGCTGCAAAAGCTTCTGGACGCGATCCTCGCGCTCCGACTTGCCGCCCATATGGGTAATCTTCATCGGTTCGCCGATGATCTCGCCTACGGTGTAGCGTGGATTCAGGCTCGCGTAAGGGTCCTGAAAGATCATCTGCATCTTCGCGCGGAAGGGGCGGAGCCTCGCGTTGGAAAGATGGGAAATATCTGTGCCGTGGTAGAAGATCCCGCCGGCGCTCGGCTCATAGATACGGATCACCGTGCGCGCCAGCGTGCTCTTGCCGCAGCCGCTTTCTCCCACCAGACCCACCGTTTCGCCGGGCATGATGTCGAAGCTCACGTCGTCCACCGCTTTCACATAATCGGACGGCCGGAGCAGGTGACGGCCGGCGAGAAAATACTTTTTCGCGTGCCGGATGCTCACCACCGGTTTGGTCTCTTTTGTCTTTTTCTCCATGCGTTATCCCTCGCTTTCCTGTGCTGTCACCCGGTCGGCGGCTTCGCGGCAGTCGTTCCAGCACACGTCGCAGTGACTCGAGCTGAACGCGTGCGGCACGGGCATATAATCCCTGCAAATCTTCATGGCCTGCGCGCAGCGCGGCATGAACGCGCAGCCCGTGTTCAGCTTGAGCAGATCCGGCGGCGTGCCGGGAATGGAGGAAAGCCCCTGACGGCCGGCCTCACCGTGCGTACACACGCTTCGGAGAAGGCCGCGTGTGTAGGGGTGGCGCGGATCGTAGAAGATTTCGTCCAGCGTGCCGCGCTCCACGATCTGTCCGGCGTACATGATGTTCACGCGCTCGCACAGCTGCGCTACTACGCCGAGATCGTGCGTGATCATGATGACGGCGGTATTCTGCTCCCGGGCGATATCCCGCAGAAGCTCCAGAATCTGCGCCTGCACGGTCACGTCGAGAGCGGTGGTCGGCTCGTCGGCGATGATGAGCCGCGGCCGGCACGCCAGCGCGCTCGCGATGACGATTCTCTGGCGCATGCCGCCGGAAAACTCGAACGGATACTGGCGGAAGCGCTCCTCCGCGCTCGGGATGCCCACCTGCTTCATCAGGGATATGGCCCGGTTCTTTGCTTCCTCGCGGCTGCACTTTTCGTGGCACAGGATTCCCTCCGTGAGCTGGGTGCCGACGCGCAGCACCGGGTTCAGAAACGTCATCGGGTCCTGAAAAATCATGCCGATGCGGTTGCCGCGGATGCCCTTCATTTTTTCCTCATACGCCTTCGGGTTCCCGGCGAAGGCCGGAGCCAGAGGGCTGATGTCCTCGCCGTCGAAAAGGATCTGTCCGGAGGCGATATGGCCGTTGGAGGCGAGCAGACCCATGACAGCCAGCATGCCGACGCTCTTGCCGGAGCCGGATTCGCCCACCACGCCGAGCAGCTCGCCCTCTTCCACGGAATAGCTGACGCCGCGAACCGCCTTGACGACCCCGCCGCGCGTCTTGAATTCCACGCAAAGGTTCCTGATCTCCAATAATGGCATAACCGTCATCCTCCCTTATCGACTGTTGGTCGGGTCCAGCGCTTCGCTCAAGCCCTCGCTGATGAAGTTCAGAGCGAAAATGATGATGCAGATCATCACGATGGGACAAATCATCTGGTGCGGGTAGATCGCCATGTACATCCGCGCGTCCTGCGCGAGCGTGCCGAGGCTTGCCTGCGGAGCCGAGATGCCCATGCCGATGAAGCTCAGGAACGCCTCCTGGAAAATGGCCTGCGGGATGGCCAGCGTCGCCTGCACCAAAATGGGACTCATGGCGTTCGAGAACATATGCTTGAACAGGATGCGCGCCGGACCGGCGCCCTCCGTGTAGGCGGCAAGCACATATTCCCGCCCTTTGAGGGAAATGACCTGCGTGCGCATCAGGCGCGCGATGCCCACCCAGCCGGAAACGCACATACCCACCATGATGCTGCCCACGTTCGCGCCGAACAGCATCATGAGCAGGATGATGTAGAGCAGCGACGGCACGGCGTAGAGCACATCGACGAAGCGCATCATCGCGGCGTCGGTGCGGCCGCCCACATAGCCGGCCACGCCGCCGTACAGAACGCCGATGACGCAGTTGATGAGCGTGGAGACGAAGCCGACGAACAGGCTGATGCGGATGCCGTACAGCACGCGGGTGAAGAGATCACGGCCGAGGGCGTCGGTGCCGAACCAGTGCGTCCCGCTCGGTCCGCGGTTGACCTCCGTGCCCATGCCGTCGTACGGATAGGGCGAAAAGAACGGGCCAAGCACCGCCAGCAGGACGATCAGCAGCAGTACGATGAGGCCGATGAGCGCCCGGCGGTTGGAGCGGAAGCGATCCCACACGTCGTGCCAGAAGCTGTGCGGTTCCATCGCGATGAATTCGCTGTCCTGCTCCGACTTGTCGATGGGTTTGAAAAACTCGGATTTTTGCAGCATTTTTCTTCCTCCTTCCGTCAGCTCGCCTTGTCCAGCTTGATGCGCGGATCGACAAGGGCGCAGGCCAGGTCGCTGAGCAGGTTTGTAATGATGATGACGCCTCCGAGGAAAATCGTGAGGCCCATGATCACGGTGTAGTCGCGGCTGTTCACGGAGTTGACGAACTCTTCGCCGATTCCCGGGATGGTGAAGATGCTCTCCACCACGAAGCTGCCGGTGATCTGGAAAGCAATCATCGGGCCGCACACGGTGATGAGCGGCAGCATCGCGTTCTTCAGGATGTGCAGGAGCTGGATGCGCCGCTTGCCCAGGCCCTTGGCCCGCGCCATCACGACGTAATCCTGGTTCATGGCCTCCGTATAGCTCGCGTGCACGAGCCGGGAAATCTGCGCGATGGGGTAGACGGCCAGCGCCAGAACGGGCATGATGTAGCTCAGAAAGCTGCCGTCAAACAGCACGGGGAGCACCTTGAGCCCCTGGCCGAATACCATCAGCAGCACAATGGCCAGGACAAAGCCCGGAATACTGATGAACAGCGTGGAACCGGTGATGAGCCACCCCTTGACGGCGCTCGATTTCGTGGTGGACATCCAGATGCCGATCACCGTCCCTATCACCAGCGCAATGGCAAAGGAGATGAGGCCGAGCTTGAGCGTTACCGGGAAGCCCTGCGCGATAAGGTCATTCACCGTCACGCCCGTCCGCGTGTAGGAAACACCGAGATTCCCCTGCAGAAGCGATTGCAGATAAATGACGAACTGCTGGTCGATCGGTTTGTCCAGCCCGTAGTTCGCTTCCAGAGCGGCCAGAACCGACGGCGAGATATTGTCCGTTGCGAACGGGCTGCCCGGCATCAGTCTGGTAAGCCAAAAGGTGATGGTAATGAGGAAAAACATCGTAACAACACCCATAGCCAACCGCTTCACAATGTACTTTAACATAGCTTGGATTCCTCCTTCAGACCCTTTCTGATGGTAGAAAAAACGGCAAAGATGCATTTTTGTTAAGCACCTTTGCCGTTCTTTCTTTCACAGTAATTCACTTGTCCGGCAGCGGGGGCGCGCCGGGGGCCGAAGCCCCGCGGCCGCTCAGCCGGGACAGCTCCCGCAGTCCCGCAGCGTAGAGACACGCCACAAGGACGAGCGAGCAGCCGTCTGAGACGCTGGTCGCGCAAAGCACGCCGTCCAGCCCAAAAAACAGGGGCAGCAGCAGAAGACTGGGGATGAGAAACAGCCCGTTCCGGCTGATGGAAATCAGCACGGCACGCTTCGGCTTGCCGATTGCCGAATAGTACATGGATGCGAGCGTTTGGAACCCCAACCCGAAGATGAAAAGCTTTCCCCGGCGCATGGCCAGAGCGCCGTAGGCGGCGAGCTCCGGGCTGTCCGGGCTGAAAAGCGAGAAAAGCGCGTCCGGTGTGAACAGCATGGCCGCCCACAGCAGTATGGAAACAACGGAGGCAACCATCTGGCCGGTGAGCGTGGCCTTGCGGACCCGCTCATACTGGCCGGAGCCGTAATTGTAGCTGATCACCGTGGAAACGGCGTTATTCATGCCCATGATGAACATGATCGCCAGGTTTTCCACCGTCTGCATCACGGAAACGGCCGAAAGAGCCATGTCTCCGCCGCCGGCGCCCAGCTCCAAATCCGCGTAACAGCGCAGAGACTGGTTCACCAGAATGTTGTTCACAAAGCTCAGCGCCTGAAAGACGGAGGGCGCCAAACCAAGGGATGCGACGCGCGCCGCCGTGGAGGGGCGGAACGACCGCACGCCCAGGAAACGGGCTGCGCCGAGGCCGCGCACATAATATTGCAGGCTCATCAGGCAGCTCACAATCTGGCCGATCACCGTGCCGAGAGCCGCGCCCTCTACGCCCATGTGGAAGGCCAGCATAAACACGGCGTCCAGCACGCAGTTGAGCAGGGCGCCGCTCATGGTGACAACCATGGCATAGCGGGTATTCCCCTCCGCCCGGATGACCGCAGCCAGCGCCAAATTCATGATGGAGAAGAACTGCCCGAAGGCGGTGATTTTTAAATAGGAAACGGCGATGGGATAGAGAGCGGAGCTTTCCCCCGCGCCGCAGAGCTGCACGAGCGGCCCGGCGAAGAAGAAGAAGCCGCCGGAAATCAGCAGCGCCACCGCGAAGGCGACCACACAAATGCTTGTGAAGATTTCATTTGTTTTTTCGGTTTTGCGCTGTCCCAGCGAGAGGGAAAGCATCGCCCCGCCGCCGATGGAGAGCATGATGGTCAGCGCTCCGGTGATGTTGCTCAGCGGGAAGGTCAGTCCCACGGCGCCCAGCGCGTCCGATCCGACAAGCCGCCCGACGAAAAGCCGGTCGCCCACATTATATAAGGCGTTCACGAGATTCGCCAGGATAGCGGGCACCGCCATCGAGAAGAGAAGCGGCAGCAGCTTCTGCGTTCCCATGTTTTCCACACGTTCCTGCGCTGTCATGCCGGCGCCTCCTTTCCCTTCACAGTTCGTTTACATTTGCTGGCTTTAATTATATGCGTGTAAAATAATTTGTCAATGACATTTTGAGATTTTCTTTCACTTTGGATAAATGCTAAGTTTATTTCCCCAGTTCAACGGCATAATTAGGCATATTTTAATGCTGTAGTGCGGAAAAGCAAAATTTCAAAAACCGGTTGACTTTTATATGCATATAATTTATACTATGGGCAAGCTTGTCCCGATTCCGGACGAAAGGAGCCAAATCAAATGCTGAAAGCAAATGTTTTATTGGGAAAACCAACCAGCACGGATATTTCTACAGAGGAAATGCTTCATGAGTGGGAAGGGCTGAACACGCTTCCCGGCGTCGCCTATACGGTAAAGCGGTACGAAACCTTTCCCACCCCGGAGGAGTTCAACGCGCTCATTGACGCGGACGCGGACGCGGCGCTCGGCGTCTGGATCACGAAGGCGTTCATCAACGAGGATTTCTTCCGGACGCATCCGAAGTGCAAATATATCGCCGGCCTGGCGCACGGCTATGAGGAAATGGATTTCAGCGTGAGCCGCAGGTACGGCGTAACCATCACGAACACGGCATACGGCGCTTCCACCATCGCGGAGTTTGCCTTCTCGCTTCTGCTCGACATCTGCCACAAGGTGGAGCTTCACAGCCGGTATGTCAAGCAGACGAGGTGGTGGGAGCCGAACGCCCCCAAATACACCTACGCCCTCACCAAGCAGATGGAGCTTTGCGGCCTCACGTTCGGCGTGGTGGGCCTGGGCAAGATCGGCTGGCACGCGGCGCGGATCGCGCAGGGCTTCGGCATGAAGGTGATTTCCTACAACCGCCATTTGAAAACGGGGCCGGAATACGATTTCATCGAGCAGGTTTCGCTCGACGAGCTGTTCGCGCGCGCGGACGTCATCTCGCTGCACGCGCCGCTCAACGCGTCCACGCGGTATATGATTAACCGCGATTCCATCGCGAAAATGAAGGACGGCGTGATTTTGATCAACACGGCGCGCGGCTCCCTCGTGGACGAGGACGCGCTCGTGGAGGCGCTGCGGAGCGGCAAGATCTACGCCGCGGGCCTGGACGTCATCAGCGAAGAGCCGCCGACGCGCCCGCTTCCGATCCTGCTGCAGGAGAACGCCACCGTCACCGGCCACATTGCCTGGCTGCCCAAAACCTCCCGCCTCCGCCAGGTCTCCCTCGCGATAGACAATTATCGCTGTTTTCTGGAAGGACATCCCGTCAGCGTCATCAACCGATAAAAAGCAATGGACTTTTTTCCGGAAAGAGGCTACAATAAAAGAGAATCCATATCAGTAGGGAATGACGGAATACGCTATGCCTGGAAACAACAAGGGACAGGAAACCAAAAACAAAATCGTACACACCGCGCGCGGAATGTTTTACGAAAAGGGCTATCAGGCCACCAGCTGCAGCGCGATCTCTGAGGCGGCCGGGACAAACCTGGGGCTAATCAACTATTATTTTCGCGGGAAAAGCGAAATCGGGATGCTGATCTACCTGGATATCCGCTCGGCGTTCGATCGGATGACGGAAGGCTTTGAGCCGGAGCTGACAGGCGTGAAGCAATTTCTGTTTTCCTGTGCGCTGGAGCTGTATCTCTGCCTGCACTGCGAGCCGTTCGGCCGGTTTTACCTTGAGCTGACTGCCGAGCCCGCTTTCCACCAGAAGGTGGAGCTGATTATCATCAATGTGCTGATGAAATATACTCAGCGCACGGTGAATCAGGAGGAGGCGCTGCTGTCGTGCCTGAGCATCATGGCGATCAAGCCCGCGCTGGTCCAATACGCGCGGCAAAATCCCGGACAGATCTCAGCGGAAGCAATGCTGCGGTATTATGTGGAGCAGCAAATCAGCGTGCTCGGACTGCCGGAAAGTCACGCGGACGATACGCTGGACACACTCAAAAAATACTATATCAACCTTGCCGATTGCTTTACCCCCGTGATGACGCCGCTTCTCCGGTATTGAATCTGTTTGCCCGCGTCGGAATAAGTTCTGACGCGGGCGATTCTATTGATTCGTACCCAACGAACGGGAAATCCTTATGCAGTTTCGTGACAGCTGTCTTCACCGTGTGGAGGTATTCTTGCGGTGGCTCCCGGGGGAAAATCAATTTGAAAAACGATAGATGCCAATGGCAGCAGGCCGGCCGCAGGAGAAAAACGGATCATTTCTCCATACCGGCCTGCTTCGTTATCTTTGAGTTTTCTTAGCGGTTCCTAAAAGGTATCTGTGAGGATCCTATAGGGAATGGGTGGACGCCGCAAACAAAGAACTGATTCAGGGAATGCTGCGGGGCGGCTCACCTTCCAAGATCATCACGGCCACCCCAAAGAAGGTTGTGCCTTCCCGCAATAAGGCAAGGCAGCCGGTTCACACAGAAACCACCTCTTTCAACGCTGTTTCCAAAACCCAAATGTATTAAGATTTTGGAGGTGAACAGATTGAAATTGCGGAAACGCTGGATTCTCGTACTTGTCTTATCTGTCAGCCCCTTGACAGGAAGGGGATCCCGCTTTCTCAATATGAACCCGGTGCGACGATCCCACCCTTCCGACTGAATTGTCGGGGAACCACTTGCCCCTATTATGACGATAGGGAAGGCGAAAGAGCCGCCCGGAATGCTGATGGGGAAGTTTTCTATGTTCCCGCCGGTACGACCCTTGGTAAGCGGAACGGGCCACATGGAGTAGCTTGTATGCTGCCTCAATGGGAAAACCCTGCTCCTGGTGGCATTCCTGAATGGCTTGATAAGTACGGCGTTGCCTCACTTCTTCCAGGCATCTCTCCTCTCTGTCACGTCCGATTTTTTAGCAAAGCATTCTCCATTTCTGCCGGATATACTTTTCTCACCCCTTATGCGTACTATTTTACAAATAGACCATTTCAGATACAAGCAACGAGAATTAACATACTGGAATATAGCTTAAAAATACATAAATGCGATACTTTTTCCGTACTGTAGAGAAAAGCGCGTTCTTTCACGAGAGCCTTCTTCGTCTGGAAGCCTTTTCACACGAAGAGGAATTGCTGGACAGCGAGCAGCTTGTCTTTCGCTATCAAAAAAGGCGGCTCCCTATTCGGCAGTGGACGGAGATTATCTGCTGAAAATGGGAGACGGCATGATACTGGATATTTCTTTCCTTTATATTGATAGAGGAAGCAGCGGGTTATATTTTTGCAGAAGCTTCTTTCCCATGGATCGCACGGATTACACGAAAAATCAAATGCAGTACACTCTGCTGAAAAAGGAAAAGATCCATTTGAAGACGGGAGAAGCTGTCGTTCCGTATGACCGTCTGACGCCAAAGAATACAAAAAGAGGAAATCCGGGAGGGCGAATAAACGCTCTCCCGGATTTCCTTGTGAAGATAGTTTCTGAGTTGCTCCAGGGAAACCTGCAGCAAGCTCTGGTATTTCTGCCTGCGGCTTTTGCTTTCCGCGCGCTGAGAAAGAGCTCGTCGCTCTGACTTGCTCCCGCTCAGATCTCCGGAATCTCAATCTCGATCTCGCGGCCGAGCTCCGCGGACTTCTGAATACCGGAGATGATGGCCTGGTTGTACAGGATCTGGCTTGTCGGGACGGGAGCCTCGCCGCCGTTCTTGACCGCGTCAAGGAAGGAACGGATCTTCTTGTAGAACAGGCCGCCGAAGGAATCGCCCTCCGGGCAGAGCGGGATGGTCGTCTCGGTCTGCTCGCCGGCGACGTCGCGGTACAGCGTCATGGGGCCGCCGACGGTGCCGTTCCAGCACTCCGTGGACGGAATGCGCAGCGCGCCCTTCGTGCCCATGATGATCGTGTCGCCGGGAGTGTCGACGTGCATCGCCCACGCAATGCGGAAGTCGAGGATAATGTCGCCCTCGAGGCGGATGAACGCGGCGGCGAAGTCGTCCACGTTGAAGCGGGCGGCGTCAGCCGGGTTGTTGTACATCGGGTTGGTGCCGAAGAAGCTCGAGGTGTAGCCCGTGACGGTCAGCGGCTTCGGATAGCCGATGGCGTTGAGCACCATGTCGAGGGAGTAGCAGCCGATGTCGCCGAGCGCGCCGATGCCGGCCGTCTTCTTCTCAATGAAGGTGCTGTTCGGGATGCCGCGGCGGCGGCCGCCGCCGGTCTGGATGTAGTAGATCTTGCCGAGCTCGCCGGACTCCACGATCTTCTTGATCATTTTCATGTTGTCGTCCATGCGGGGCTGGAAGCCGATGGAGAGAAGCTTGCCGCTCTCCTTCTCCGCCTTGCAGATCGCCTCGGCCTCCTCGATCGTGACGCACATCGGCTTCTCGAGCAGGACGTTGACGCCCTTCTGGAGCGCGTAGATGGTGCACTCGGCGTGCGTGGCATTGTAGGTGCAGATGCTCACCGCGTCAAGGTTCTCCGCCTCGGCGTCGAGCATCGACTTGTGATCGGGATACAGGCGGACGCCCTCAACGCCGTAGCGCTTGAAGAACTTCTCGGCCTTGCCCGGAATGAGATCGGCCGCGGCGACGATCTCGACGTCGGGCATCTGCTTGTAGCTCTCAATGTGGGACTCGGCGATCCAGCCGGTGCCGATGATGCCGACCTTCAGCTTGCGGGAGGTGTCGATGGCCTCCTCCTCGGTCGGAGGGGTGAACTGATTCAGAACATTGTCGGACATGATGCGTTCCTCTCTTTCTGTTCGTTTCTCTCGTTACAGCAGCGTCTTGAGATAGCCGATGCTGATCTCCGCGCACTCCATCGGGGTTTTGCCCATGCTGGGCTCGTCCTGCTCGACGACGACCCACTCCGCGCCCGCGTCCTCGGAGGCGGCGAGGATGGCCGGGAAGTCCTGCATTCCCTTGCCGAGCGGACGGAACTCGAAGGTCTTCTCCTCGGGCTCCTTCTTCTCGGTCTCGATGCCGATGAGCTCATACATCTGCTCCGGCTTCTTGCCGGAGAGGTAGAAGTCCTTGAGATGGACAACCGGCGCGCGGCCCGCGTACTTGCGGACGTAGGCCGACGGATTCTCACCGCCGACGTTGACCCAGCAGGTGTCGAGCTCGGTCTGCAGCAGGTCGGCGGGGACGGTGTCGTACAGCACGTCGAGGGCGTACTTGCCGTCGATCTTCACGAATTCAAAGTCGTGGTTGTGATACAAAAGCGTCATGCCGAGCTTCTTCGCCGTCTCGCCGAGCACGCGCGCGCCCTCGATCGTCTTCCGGAAGCCCTCGGTGCCGGGGCGGTATTCCTCGGTCAGATAGGGGATGGCGACGTAGCGGCAGCCGATGGCGGCGTAATCGCCGAGCACCTTCTCCGGATCGGCCATCATGTCGACGAACGGGACGTGCGCGGAGATCGGGACGAGCCCGATGTTCTCGCACAGCGCCTTGACCTCGGCGGGAGCCTTGCCGTACAGGCCGGCAAACTCGACGCCGTCGTACCCGAGCGCCTTAATCTGCTTCAGCGTGCCCTCGAAGTCCTTTTCAAGGTCGCCGCGCACGGAAAACAGCTGGATTGCGATGGGAAACTGTTTCATCTTGGTGACAACTCCTTTTCCAAAAAGCTGATATCTGCCGCTCAGGCGGCTGTCAGATGTGAAGCGAGACGGAGCAGCCCTTCTCGGCGGAGGCAAAGACGGCGTCGATGACGCGCATCACGCGCAGCGCCTGCTCCGGGGTGACGGCGAGCGGGGCCTTGCCCTCGTCGGCGTCGCGGAAGTTGCGGTAGTAGTCGCGCGCGTCGCTCTCGAGCTCCGGCAGCGGCTGCTCCTCGATGCTCTCCTTTGGCCGCGGGGCCATCGTGCGGGTCGGACCCGCCACGGTGTAGACGATGCCCTCCTCCCAGCGCATCTCCTCGGTCTTCGCGCGGAGGATGCGGCCGGTGCAGGAGAAGTCGTCGACCTGCGCGGTGCCGCCGTCGCCGGAGACGTGCCAGCGGGGCAGATTGATGAAGGTGTAGGTGTCGACCTCCACGAGGGCGGAGAGCCCGTTCTTGAAGCGCATCATGAGCTTGAAATTGTCGTCGACGCCCGGGAACTTGACGGAGAGCAGGTGCGCGTACACCTCGGTGACGGGGCTGTCGACGAGGTACATGAGCTGGTCGATGAGGTGGACGCCCCAGTCGAGCAGCATACCGCCGCCGGCCTCCTTCACGCAGCGCCAGTCGCCCGGAATGCCCTTGCTGCCCTGCACGCGGGACTCGATGTAGAACGGCTTGCCGATGGCGCCGTCCTCAATCAGCTTCTTGACGATGAGGAAGTCCTTGTCCCAGCGGCGGTTCTGGTGCACGGAGAACTGGCGTCCCGTCTCCTTCGAGACGGCGATGACCTCCTCGAGCTCCGCGGCGTTGAGCATGACAGGTTTCTCGCAGATGACGTTCTTCCCGGCGCGCATGGCCGCGATCGAGAGGGGCTTGTGGAAATTGTTCGGCACGGCGAGAAGCACGGTGCGCACCTCGGGGTCGGCGAAGACCTCCTCGAGAGAGCGGTAGCCGTGGATGCCGTCCTTCTCCGCCGCGTCAATCCGGGCGGGGTTGATGTCGTAAACGCCCGCGAGGCGGAATTCCTCGGGCAGGGACAAAAGCTGCTTGGCATGGTAGCCGCCCATGCCGCCGTAGCCGATGATTGCAATGGTATACATTTCGTTCCGATCTCCTTCCGTCGTTCGGATCTCAGGCCCAGTACATATCGCCCTGGCGCTCCTCGAAGATGATGGTGCGCTTGAGCACCTCAATCGCCTTCTCGAGGCCCTCGCGGGTCGTCATGAGGCCGTCCTCGTGCTCGATGGAGATGATGCCGTCGTAGCCGATCTTGCGCAGCTCGCTGAAAATCGCGCGCCAGGTGTCCTCGCCGTGGCCGTAGCCGATGGTGCGGAAGACCCACGGACGCTCGGTGATGCGATCGAAGGGCGTCGTGTCAAGCACGCCGTTGACGGCGCAGTTGTACGGATCGATCGCCGTGTCCTTCGCGTGGAAGTGGTAAATCGCGCCCTTGAGCGCGCGGATGGCGGCGACCGGGTCGATGCCCTGCCAGAACAGGTGAGACGGGTCGAAGTTCGCGCCGATCACCGGGCCGACAGCCTCGCGCAGACGCAGCAGCGTGCCGGGATTGTACACGCAGAAGCCGGGATGCATCTCAAAGGCGATCTGATGGACGTTGTGCTCCTCGGCGAACTTCGCTTCCTTCTTCCAGTACGGGATGAGCTTTTCGTTCCACTGCCATTCCTTGATCTTCTGGAAGTCGTCCGGCCAGGTGGCGACGACCCAGTTCGGGTACTGGGAATTGTCGCAGTCGCCCGGGCAGCCGGAGAAGCCGACGACCGTCTTGACGCCGAGCTTTTCGGCCAGGCAGATGGTCGCTTCGAACTGCTCGTGGTAGGACTGCGCGATTGCCTTGTTCGGATGCACCGGGTTGCCGTGGCACGAGAGGGCCGCGACGCCGATGCCGTACTTCGCGACGGTCTCCTGGAACTGCTCGATGAGCTCCGGATGCTCCATGAACTTCACGGCGTCCGCGTGCGCGGTGCCGGGCGTGCCGCCGCAGCCGATCTCAACCTCCTGCACGCCGAGGCTCTTGAGATATTTCAGCGTCTCGTCGAGGGAGAGATTGCCGAGCAATACCGTCATGACACCCAATTTCATAAGAAGGTCTCCTTTCATAACCCGAAGAAAAAAACAGGGTTTTTTCCCGGAACGGTTGACTTGCCATACAACTGCATTATAATAGAGGAAAACCGTTTTGTCGTGCCATTGGGACAAGTTTTAGTGACAAAAATTGCTGCGCCTCTCCGGGCGAAAAACGGCGAAAGGGGATCGGAATGGACGGCTATTACGAGCACTTCCGCGACGTGGACAAATGGCCCTCGTGCTGGAAATCGGAGAACAACACCTGCTTCCCGCACTTTCACAGCTGCGTGGAAATCACCTACGTTCTCGAGGGGAAAATCGACTTTATCCTCAACGGCCGCGGCGGGACGGCCGGGCCGCGGCAGGTGATCGCCGCGCCGAGCTACACGGTGCACTGCTTCAGCACGCCGGAATCGTCGCGCTCGATTGTGCTGACAATCCCGCTCGACTACGTCCCGTCCTTCCGCAAGCTGATCGAGCGCCGCACGTTCTCCTCGCTCGTCTGGACGGACGACGAGCCGGAGAGCGAGCTCCTCCACGGCATGGAGATGCTCGCGCGGCTTTGCAGCGTCGACTGCCGCAAGCCGCCGGAGCTGCTGACGAAGGGTTATCTTTACACCGTCCTCGGCATCCTCACGGAGCGTCTCGGCCTCTCCGAGAACAGGGAGGGGACGGACGCCTTCCTCGCGCGCGACATCCTGCAGTACCTCGACACGCACTACCGCTTCGACGTCACGCTCGAGACGCTCGCCGCCAGATTCGGCTACAGCAAGAGCCGCTTCTCCCACCTGTTCCACGCCTATTTCGGCTGCGGGATCCCCGAATACGTCAACACGCTGCGCTGCCGCAGCGCGGCCCTCCTGCTGACGCAGGAATCCGCCTCCCTGACGAGCGCGGCGATGAATTCCGGCTTTGAGAGTATGCGCACCTTTTACCGCTGCTTCAAAAAGTCGTTCGGCATTTCCCCGAGCGAGTATTTGCAGGCAAAGCGCGGCGAGGAGCACGCCGATATGCTCCACAATCCGTTCTTCCTCTCCGGCGGCTCACCCGATGCTCCGCCGGACGGCGGGGACGAGTGACCCGCCCTGCTCTCTGCGCCAAACAATAAATCGCCCTCCTTCCCGCGTGGGAGGAGGGCGATGCTTTGCCTTATCACTCAATAGCCGTTTTGCGTCACGCCGTAGACGGCCTGCTCGTGCGTAAATCCTTCAAATTCCAGCTGATCGATCAAGCCCTGGCGGGAGAAGGGCATTGCGTTGAGATATTGGCTTGCCGCGATGACGGCCTGCTCCTTCCAGTCTGCGCCGCAATGCGCGAGGGCGTAATCGATTTCGCCGGAAGAATACCCCTCGAAGTCCAGCTGATCCGCCAGCCCTTCACGGGAAAACCCGCCGAGAACATCCAGGTATCGCAGGGCGTCTGCCAGCGCGTTTTTTTCGCCGAGGGTGGCGGTGTCCCGCGGCGGGGAGGAAGCGCTCGATTCAGACGTGGGCTCCTTGGAGGCCTCGGAAGCGTCGTAGGCGGGCGGCGTGTCCGCCGGCTCCTCGGGAGCCTTTTGGTAGAGGCGTCCCCCTTTTTCCAGATACGCCTTCGCCTCCTCCCGGCGGACGACGACCTTCTCGCCGTTCAGATAGAGCAGGCCGCGGGAGGGAATGTAGCCGATCTGCGTCTCGTCCATTTCCGGGTATTCGACAACGCCGTAGCCGAGGATCAGCGCGTCCTCTGCGCCGCCGTCCTCCGGCACCCAGACGCCCTCGAGCGCGCGCGCCATCTGCTCGGCGGAGCCGTAAGTGACGCGGGAGGAGAGCAGCGCATAGTTGATGAATACGGCGCCGACCCCGATCATCACCAATACGCAGAAGACAGCGGTTATCGCCATACCCAGGCGTTTGCGCCGCTTGAGCCGTTCCTCCTCCGCCAGACGCCGTTCCTCCTCCCGGCGAAGCGTTTTTTCCTGTTCCCTGCGCAGCGCTTCCTCCTCCTGCCGGCGTCTTTTTTCAAGGAACTGCGCCACCTCGTCGAGATCGGAGAGCGTCAGCAGCCTTTTGCGGGAGGTCCCGCACCGCGCGCAGCTTTCCGCGCCGGGCTCGTTCCACCTGCCGCAGAGACAGATCCAGCCGTCCTCCTTTTCTTTATACAGGCAGACGGCGTCGTCTGTGATGGTGCGCAGGTATTGCAGCACCATCCCTTCCCGTCCCGCGCCGCTGAGCCCCTCGATTTCGTACGGGCGCGGCGCGCTCTCCGCACGGGTGTGCACGCTGCCGTCCGCGAACTTTGTCATGTCCTCCTGCAGCGTGACGGCGCGCATCTCCGCGGCGGGCAGGGGGAAGGAAAGCTCCGGACTCATCGTACAGGGCGGGATGTTCAAATCCTGCAGCAGGACGGTGAATGCGGAGGAGCCGTTGACACAAACGCATTCTCCGAACGCGTTCGTCCCATAGCCGCGCAGCTTGACGGCCCGCAGCCTTCCGCCGCCGAGATTGCGGAAGCGGAGCAGGCCGATCGGCCGGCCGTTTTGCACCTCCACACGGCAGGAGAGGTCCTCCAGCGCCGCGTTTTGATCCACTGTTTTCTCTATCGTCTGCATGGCGTTTCCCTCCTCATTTCGAGCCGGACGATGCGCTTCCCCCGGTCGGATCGCCGCCTCCGCTCTCCGGAGGCTCAAAGGAAACGGTGGCGCTGTACGGGGACACGTCGGGCTGCTGCTTTTCATGCGCCGGCTTCTCGGCGGACACAGGTTCTTCTATCGGGCTTCCGTACAGGACGGCCCCCGTGCACAGCAGGATGACCGCGCCGAGGGCGGCAGCCGAGCCGATGGCGGAATAGCCCGCGAAGTATGTCCCGTTGATGATGTAGTTGTAGGCGTCTCCTCCAACATAGGCGTTCATGTTGAGCGAGGGATAATTTTCGCTGCTGTAGTAATTGTCTTTCACATCGAAGCCCTTCGCAAAAATGACGCAGGACAGAAGAATCAGAGCTGCGGACAGGATCCAGAACAGAACCGCAAAGCTTTTTCTTTTCAACATAAGCCCCCCTTTTTTCACCAGTATAGCAGAGACAGGAAGAAATATCAACTAATAGTTGAGTTAATGTCTGCAAATCGTTGAAATTTGCTGCGTGGAGGGAAAGAAAAGGGCGCCCCTTCCCGATGGGAAAGGACGCCCGGTGCTTCCTATGGCGGAGACTGCGCGGCCGGATGAACTTGGCGCTTATTCCGCTCCGGCCGCGGAGGCTGTCTGCGCGGCGGAGGAGCCGGTGTACGAGCTCCCGGAAGAGGCGGCGGAATCGAGGAGCGAGTCGATGCTGAACAGCGACTGCCCGTCGGAAACGACGACGGGGAGCTTGCCGTCCCACTTGTCGATGAATTCCATCTTGATCATCTCGTCGGTGAGCTCCTGCGACTTCAGGCGGTAGCTCTCGGCCTCGGCCTGCGCCTCGGTGATCTTCTGCTCCGCCTCGACCTTCACGCGGGCGAGGTCCTGCTCGGCCTTGAGGGCGTTCTGCTGGGCCGTCTGCTTGGCCTCGATCGCGGCGTTGAACTCGTCGGAGAACTGGAAGTCCACAATGTTCACGCTCTGGGTGGAAAAGCCGTACGGCGCGAGCTTGCCGGAGATCTCCTCCTGCATCTCCGCGCCCACGGTCTGGCGCATCGTGATCAGCTCCTCCGCCGTGTACTGTGCCATGACGGATTTGACGGCCTCCTGAATCGCCGGGATGACGACCACGTTCTCGTAGTTGACGCCGATGTTCCGGTATACGCTCGCGGCGCTCGGCGCGTCGATGCGGTAGTTGAGCGCGACGGTGCTGTTGACCGTCTGCAGATCCTTCGAGGCGCTCGCGGAGAGCACCTCCGCCTTCGTCACCTGGTTGTTCATGTCGATGACGCGCGTCACGAAGGGCACGACGACGTGCAGCCCCTCGCCGAGGACGGCGTCGTCGACCGCGCCGAAGCGCGTGACCACGCCGGTGTGGCCGGCGGGAACAGCGTGCAGCGAGTTCGCGCCCACGATGACGATCGCCAGGACGGCGACGGCGGACGCCACGACTTTTTTAATGGTTCGGGGATTCGGATTCATAAAATATTCTCCTCTCTCGCTCTGTCAGAGCGTCCCACACAAAGCCGCCGCGCGGCGTTTTTGTGCGCTTTCGTGGGATTTGAGCCTATTATACAGAATCCCCCGGAGAAATGCAAAGGCGAAATCCGCCTGTTTTGAGCGGTTTTTGCCCCGCTTTCCCTCTGGCGGCGCGCTGGCTTTTCCGCTTGCAGGGGCGGCGCGTGGGGAAAGCCGGGACGCGGCGAGGCGAAAAAAGCGGCCTCCTCCCCGAAAAGGGGAAAAGGCCGCCCGGACAATGAAAATTGCTTTTCGCTTCAAAAAGCGGGCTCATTCCTCGTGATCGTGGTGATGGTGCGCGCAGATCGCGCCCTTGTCCTGAAGCTTTCCGGCGAGGTATGATTCCGCCGCGGCGCGGGCGGGACCCTCCGCGCCCGTCACGACCTTGACGCCGCGCTCCCCGAAAATTCCGGCGGCGTGCGCGCCCATCCCGCCGGCAATGATCACCTCCGCGCCGAAATCGGCGACGAGGTTCGGCAGAAAGCCCGGCTTGTGGCCGGGATTCGGGATCGACTCCTCCTTCGTAATGACGCCGTTCTCCGCGGTGAAGAACGAAAAGCTCTCGCAGTGGCCGAAGTGGCCGGTGACCATCGCGCCGTCGCAGGCGACCGCTATCATCATGGTGCTCATCCTTTCCCTATCATATCGCAGATCTTCTTTCGTTCATTGTAGCGCCGTATTTTGGCCTCGTCAAGCGCGGTATTGTGTGTTCCTATCAAATCCATTTGAAAAGCTGAAACTTGTTTCCTTGTATTTCCCCGCGGTTCGACTTATAATGAAAAGGAAACCGTTTTGGGGGCAACCCCCGACAGAAGAAAGGCGAGAAGCTATGCAATTTTCCGTGTGGGGCGTCAGCTATCAGGAGACGCCTCTCAGTCTGCGCGATAAAGCCTCGTTCAGCGACACGCAGAAGCTCGAGGCGCTCGACCGCCTCTCCGCCGCCGGCATTGCCCAGGCGGCCATCCTCTCCACCTGCAACAGAAGCGAAATCTATTATATGGCTCCGGAGGACAGTGCGGGCGAGGCCGTGCGCGCCGTCTTTCTGGAGAAGGAGCCCGCGCTCGGGGAGACGCTCTTTCACCGGCGCGGGAGGGCGGCGGTCGCCTACCTCTTCGAGGTCGCGGCGGGACTCGAGAGCCTTGTCCTCGGCGAGGATCAGATCCTCGGCCAGGTGCAGGACGCCCTCACCTTCGCGCGGGGAGCCGGCTCGGCGGGGAAGGAGCTCACCCGCGTCTTCCTCGACGCCGCCGCGGCGGCCAAGCAGATGAAGACGGCGCTGCGCATCAGCGAGAACCCGCTGTCCCTGTGCTCGATCGGCGTGCACCGGCTCGCGTCGTGCGGCGCGGTGCGCGGAAGGGCGGCGCTCGTCGTCGGCAGCGGCAAGATGGCCGCGCTGGCGCTGCGCTATCTCCGGGACTGCGGGGCGGAGCGCCTTCTCAACTGCAACCGCAGCCTCGAGCACGCGCTGGCGCTGC
Organism: uncultured Clostridia bacterium; assembly: GCA_944380675.1. Classification (GTDB taxonomy): domain Bacteria; phylum Bacillota; class Clostridia; order Oscillospirales; family Acutalibacteraceae; genus Caccousia. The sequence continues at coordinate 22,402 of CALWIH010000022.1, forward strand.
GGGAGGAGTTCCCCGAGCTCGAGGTCTACCCGTTCGCGGAGCGGTACGAGGCGGCGAGGGGCTGCGGCGCGGTCGTCTCCGCGACGTCCTCGCCCCATCTCGTCCTCAAAAAGGATCATTTCCCCGAGGGCGGCGACCCGGTCTTCCTGCTCGACCTCGCCGTCCCGCGCGACATCGACCCGGCGATCGCAGAGCTGCCGAACGTGACGCTGTTTGACGTCGACTCGCTCAAGCAGACGGCGCAGGAGAGTATGCGCCGCCGCCGGGAGCTCGAGGAGCAGGGCCGCGCCATGCTGCTCGACAGCGTCACGGAGACGATGGACTGGCTCGCCTCGAGCCGCGTCGATTCCACGGTGCAGAGCCTGCAGCAGCTCTGCCGCGAGGCGGAGGACGACACCTGCGCCCTGCTCGAAAGCAAGCTCGCCCTCGGCGAGCACGAAAAGCGCGTCCTGCGCAAGTTCATCCACGCCGGGATGCGCCGCCTCGTGCGCGCGCCGATCCTCACCCTCAAGGGGCTGCGGGACGAGACGGAGCAGGAGCAGTACATGGAGGCCGTGGAACGGCTGTTTCAGATGAAAGGGGAGAGCGGACATGAAGATTCTCAGAGTCGGAACGCGGGGCTCTAAGCTCGCCGTCGCCCAGACGACGGACGCCGCCGTCCGCCTGAGCGAGGCGCTCGGCGACTGCCGCTGCGAGCTGACCATCATCCGCACGGCGGGCGATCGGGTGCAGGATAAGCCGCTCGATCAGATCGGCGGCAAGGGCGTTTTTGTGCGGGAGATTGAGGAGGCGCTGCTCGCGGGGACGATCGACTTCGCCGTCCACAGCATGAAGGATATGCCGTCCGAGCCCGCGCCGGGGCTGTGCTTCTGCCGTACCTGGCCGCGCGAGGACCCGCGCGACGCGCTGATTTTACGCGGAGCCGCCTCCCTCGCGGAGCTGCCGGAGGGCGCTGTGCTCGCCACGGGCAGCAAGCGCCGCGCGTACCAGCTGCTGCGGCTGCGGCCCGACCTCAACATCGTCGGAATCCGCGGCAACGTCGACACGCGCCTGCGCAAGCTCGACGAGGGAGCGGCGGACGGCCTCGTGATGGCGGCGGCGGGACTTCGCCGCCTCGGCCTCGAGGGCCGCATCACGCAGCTTCTCGACCCGGAGACGGAGCTCGTCCCCGCCTGCGCGCAGGGAGCGCTGGCCATCGAGTGCCGCGCGGACGACGCGGAGCTGCTGCGCCGCCTCAACGCCCTCGCCGACGCGGACGTCCACCTGCGCACCGCCTGCGAGCGGGAATTCCTCGCCCGCGTCGGCGGCGGCTGCCATACGCCCGCCGGGGCGTACGCCCGTCTCGACGGGGAGGAGCTCGTCCTCACCGCCTTCCTCGCGTCCGAGGACGGCGCAAAAACGGAAAAGCTGACGCTGCGCGGCGCAAAGAGCGACGCGGAGCGGATGGCGCGGGAAGCGGCGTTTGCGCTGCGCAGCCGCGTCGGGGAAGGAGAGTGAGCAGCGTGCCGGGAACGGTATTTCTCGTCGGCGCGGGTCCGGGGGATCCGGGCCTCATCACGCGGAAGGGACTGGACTGCCTGCGCCGCGCCGACTGCGTCGTGTACGACCACCTCGCGAACGACTCGTTTCTGCTGGAAACGAAGCCGGGCTGCGAAAAAATATACGTTGGCAAGCAGGCCGGCAACCACACCATGCCGCAGGAGGCGATCAACCGCCTTCTCGCGGAGAAGGCGCAGACGTGCGAGACGGTCGTGCGCCTCAAGGGCGGCGACGTCTACGTCTTCGGGCGAGGCGGCGAGGAGGGCGCGTGGCTGCGCCGCGAGGGTGTGCCGTTCGTCGTCGTGCCGGGCGTGACGTCCGCCATCGCGGGTCTCGCCTATGCCGGGATTCCGATCACCCACCGCGGCGTCGCGCGCGGCTTCCGTGTGATGACGGCGCACGACAAGGGCGGCGGGCTGACGGATCTTGATTTCAGCTCGATGGCCGGTACGCGCGACACGCTTGTCTTTCTGATGGGCCTTTCCCTTGTCGGGGAGATCGCGTCCCGCCTGCTCGCGGCGGGAAAGCCGCCGGAAACGCCCGCCGCCGTCATCTCCGAGGCGACGCTTCCGGCGCAGCGCGTTGTGACCGCTCCGCTCTCGGAGCTGGAGGCGCGCGTGCGGGAGGCGGCGCTGCCGTCCCCGGCGCTGATTGTCGTCGGCGAGGTTGTGAACGAGCGCGAGACGCTCCGCTTCTTCGGCGAGGGCCCGCTCGGCGGCGTGCGCGTACTCGTCCCCTGTGTGGGAGACGCGCCTTCGCGCCTCGGGGAGCTGCTGCGCGGCAGGGGCGCGTTCGTCACGGAGACGCCCGTGCGGCGCATCCGGGAAATCCCCGGCGTCCTCACGGAGGAGGACGTCCGGTGGGCGCAGGCGCTTGTCCTCACGAGCCGCCGGGCGTGCGCGTTCTTCTTCGCCCAGCTGTTTGCCCTCAGCCTCGACGCCCGTGCCCTCGCAAACGTGCGGATCGCCGCCGTCGGCCCCGGTACGGAGGAGGCGCTGCAAAGCTATGGCCTTCGCGCCGACCTCATCCCGGAGCCGCACACCGGGGCGGGGATGGAGGCGCTGCTGCGCCGCGTGCTCGCGCCGGGGACGCGCGTGCTCTACCCGAAGGTGAAGGGACTCGCCCCCGAGCTTGCCGAAGCGCTCGACTCGTTCTGCGCGCTGCGCGCGCCGGAGCTCTATGAGAACCTTCCGGCGGAGAGCGCCGCCCTGCCCGCGGACGCTGCGTTTGACGCCGCCGTCTTCACCTCCGCCTCAGCGGTGCGCGGCGCGCTCGAGCTGTTCGGCCGGGACGCGCTCGCCGCCTGCGGGCGATTTGTCTCCATCGGGCCGAAGACGACGGCGGAGCTCGAAGCAAACGGATTTGCCGCCGCCGAGGCGGCGCACGCCGATCTTGGCGGCGTGGCAGAGAAATTGGAGGAGCTGTTTTCATGAACAATCGGGAACGGATGCACACCGGAGGGCTGTACGACACACAGGACGCCTCCATCGTGGAGGAGCAGGTGAAATGCCTCGAGGTCCTCTATGACTTCAACGCGACGCGCCCCTGCCAGCTGCAGGAGCGCGAGGCGCTGATGAAGAAGCTGTTCGCCGAGGTCGGCGAGGGCTGCTACATCGAGCCGCCGCTGCACGCGAACTGGGGAAAATACACCCATCTCGGCGACTATGTCTATGCGAATTTCAACCTCACCCTCGTCGACGACACGCACGTCTACATCGGAAATCACGTCATGATCGGGCCGAACGTCACGATCGACACGGGCACCCATCCGGTTTGCCCGGAGCTGCGGTGGGACGCGGTGCAGTACAATCTGCCCGTGCATATCGGCGACAACGTCTGGCTCGGCGCGGAGACGATTGTCCTGCCCGGCGTGACGATCGGCGAGAACAGCGTGATCGGCGCGGGCAGCGTTGTCACGCGCGACATTCCCGCGAATGTCGTGGCGGTCGGCGCGCCATGCCGCGTCCTGCGCGAGATCGGCGAGAGGGATCGCGAATACTATCACAGAAACCGCAAAATCGACTTCAAACGGTCATAAGTAAAAGGAGACAGAGCGCTATGTTTTATCGTGGAAGAAGACTGCGGACCACGCCCGTGATCCGCTCCATGCTGCGCGAGACGGAGCTGTCCGCCCGCGACCTGATTCTGCCGATCTTCGTCGTCGAGGGCGAGGGAATCCGCCGCGAGATCCCGTCGCTCAAGGGCGTGTACCACTATTCCGTGGATATGCTCGAGTCCGTCGTGGAAGAAATGCGCGGCTGCGGGGTGATGTCCTGCCTGCTGTTCGGCATCCCGGATCACAAGGATGCCTGCGGCAGCGCGGCGAGCGATCCGAACGGCGTCGTCCAGCGGGCGATGCGCCGTCTGCGCGAACTCTGCCCGGAGCTGTACATCATCGGCGACGTCTGTATGTGCGAGTACACCGACCACGGCCACTGCGGCATTCTCGACGAGCACGGCTACGTCAAGAACGACGAGACGCTGCTCCACCTCAACGAGATCGCCCTGAGCTACGCCCGCGCAGGCGCGGACATGGTCGCCCCGAGCGACATGATGGACGGCCACGTCGCGTCCCTGCGCGCCGCCCTCGACGCCGAGGGCTTCGTCAACGTGGCGATCATGGGCTACAGCGCGAAGTATGCGTCGAGCTTCTACGGCCCGTTCCGCGACGCGGCGGGCTCCGCGCCGTCGTTCGGAGACAGAAAGTCGTATCAGATGGACTATGGCAACGGGCAGGAGGCTCTGCGCGAGATTGCCGCCGACCTCGACGAGGGCGCGGACGTCATCATGGTCAAGCCCGCCCTCGCGTACCTTGACGTCATCCGCGACGCGAGCCGCGAGTTCAACGCCCCGCTCGCCGCGTACAACGTGAGCGGCGAGTACGCGATGCTGCGCTCCGCCGTCGACAACGGCATTCTCGCCGAGTCCGCGATCTACGAGTCGCTTCTCGCCATCCGCCGGGCCGGGGCGAAGCTCATCATCACCTATTTCGCGCTGGATATTGCGAAAAAGCTGAAGGAGGGGACGGTATGATCCGCGAAGCTTCCCGCGAAGCGTACGAGCGCGCCTGCGCCCTGATGCCGGGCGGCGTCAATTCCCCCGTGCGCGCGTTCCGCTCCGTCGGCGTGCCGCCGGTCTTCGCCGCGAGGGCGAAGGGCGGCCGCGTCTGGGACGAGGACGGCAACGAGTATATCGACCTCATCGGCTCGTGGGGGCCGATGATCCTCGGCCACTCGCCGGAGTTTTTGAAGGAGGGCGCGCTCGAGGCGATCGACCGCGGCCTGAGCTACGGCCTGCCGACGAAGCTCGAGATCGAGATGGCGGAGCAGGTCACGTCCGCCTATCCCGCCGCCGAGATGGTGCGCATGGTCAACTCCGGCACCGAGGCGACGATGAGCGCCATCCGCGTCGCGAGAGGCTACACGGGACGCGATAAATTCATCAAATTCGAGGGCTGCTACCACGGCCACAGCGACTGCCTGCTCGTCAAGTCCGGCTCCGGCACGCTGACGTACGGCGTCCCGACGAGCCCCGGCGTCCCCGCCGACGTCGTCAAGCACACCCTCGTCTGCCGCTATAACGATCTCGACTCCGTTCGCGAGACGTTCGCCGCCAACCGCGGCGAGGTTGCCGCCGTGATCGTCGAGCCGGTCGCGGGCAATATGGGCGTCGTCCCGCCCGTGCCCGGCTTCCTCGAGGGGCTGCGCGAGATCTGCACAAAGGAGGGGGCCGTCCTCATCTTTGACGAGGTCATTACCGGCTTCCGCCTTTCCTACGGCGGCGCGTCCGAGCGCTTCGGTGTGACCCCCGACATGGTCTGCTTCGGCAAAATCATCGGCGCGGGAATGCCCGTCGGCGCGTACGGCGGCCGCCGCGAGCTGATGGAGTACGTCTCCCCGAGCGGCCCCGTCTATCAGGCGGGCACGCTCTCCGGCAATCCGCTCGCCATGTTCATGGGACTCAAGCAGCTGCGGTATCTCGAGAGCCACCGCGAGGTCTACCGGGAAGTGGAGGAGTCCGCCGCGTTCCTCGAGGCGGGCATCCGCGCCGCTCTCATCCGTCTCGGTCTGCCGTACGAGGTCAACCGCGCCGGCTCGCTGCTGTCCCTGTTCTTCACAAAGGGGCCGATCCGCAGCTATGACGACGTGAAGCACAGCGATCTCGACGCCTTTTCCCGCTATTACCGCGCCCTGCTTGAGCGCGGCGTGCTCGCCGCGCCCGCCCAGTTCGAGGCGCTGTTCGTCTCCGCCGCCCACAGCCGCGCCGATCTTGAGCGCGTCCTCGCGGCGATGGAGGAGGCGCTCCGGGAGTCCACGGAGGGCGGGAAGTGAGTCTCTGCGTCGAGCTGACGCTCGAGGGCGCGCGCGTCCTTGTCGTGGGCGGCGGACGGCTCGCCCTGCGGCGCTGCCGCCAGCTCCTCGCCGAAGGAGCGCTTGTGCGCGCCGTGTCCCCGGATTTTCTGCCCGACTTCGATTCTCTCCCCGTCGAGCGCGCCTGCGCTTCCTATGAACCCTCCTTTCTCGGCGGCTGCCTCCTCGCCGCTCCGGCGGCCTCGGCGGAGGTCAACCGCCGCGTCGCCCTCGACGCCGCCGCGCGCGGCATTCTGACGCTTGCCGCCGCCCCGGGGCAGGAGGCGCGCGCCCGCGTCCTCAAAAGTGCGAAGGAGGGGGAAATCACCCTCGCCTGCTCGACGGGCGGGGCGTTCCCCGGCCTGAATGAGCCGCTTCTCGCGTCGCTGCGGGAGGCAGCCGCGCCGTACGCCGCGCGCCTGCCGAGGCTGCGCCGTCTGCGCGCCCTCCTTCTCGCGCGGGGGGATGAGGCTTCCCGCTCGCTGCTTGCCGCCCTCCCCGGAAAATCGGAGGAGGAGCTCGCCGCCCTCGAGGCTGTGCTGGCGGAACGCTCCGATTCCTGAAATTTCATCCGGAAACGGCTGTTATTCTCTGGAAAAATATGCTATAATATGTTCTGTCGCCCCGAATTGCGGGGCAAGAACGCTTTTCCGGGCGGGCCGGGCTGCATTTTGGAGGGAAGAGTTTGCTGCTGCGCGATTTTTACAGGAATGTGTACCGTCTGGAGGGGGAACAGCTGATTTCCGAGCTGGAGGCCGTTTCCGGCCTGCGGATGGTCAGGCGCGGAGAGGTGGTGCTCCGAGAGGGAGAGACGCAGAAGGACGCGCTGCTCCTGATCGAGGGCGTTTTCCGCGGCTATTTCTTTGACGAGGAGGGGCGCGAGGTCACGGAGTGCTTCGCCTACGAGATCGGCTCGCCGGTGATGTCGCGCGCCGAGATGGGGACGCCGTCCAACATAGCCATCGCCGCCCTTGCCGACAGCCTTTGCGCCGTTCTTCCGGTGGCGGAGCTGCTGCGCCTGATTGCGGCGTATCCGGAGCTTTCCGAGGTATACCGCGGGCTGCTGCGGGATTCGACGCGCTACCACTGGAACGCGAAGGCCGCGGTGTACAAATATTCCGCCCGCGAGCGGGTGGAGTGGTTTCGGAAAACATTTCCCGGGCTGATGGAGCTCGCCGGAGGGAAATACGTCGCCTCCTTCCTCAACATGACGCCCGTCACCCTCAGCCGCATCCGCAGCGAGGCGAGGGAGGAGCAGTCATCCCCCGAAAATCAGGGCGCGCCGCGCCGTGAAAAGGAGTGAAGCGATATGGTGTCCGTACTGCGGCAGACGAGATCTAAGCTGTCCGCGAGCTATGTGCTCGAGCGAAACGGCTCGGCGATATGCACCGCCGAGCTGCCCTTCCGTCTGCTGAACCCCAGCCTGCAGATCCTGCGGGGCGGCGGCGTGTGGGCGTCGCTCGAGACGAGCGCCGGCGAGAGCAT
>CALWIH010000023.1 GCA_944380675.1 uncultured Clostridia bacterium
TCTGCGCATGAGCGAAGCTCAGAGCAGATCGGCATCTGCTCCGCCGCCGGGAAGCGTTTGGCGCGGAGCGTGTCGAAGCCGCCGCAGTACCGGCAGGCCGTCAGCGGACGGTCGGCCAGGCGGGCGAGAGATTCGCGTTTTTCCTCCCGGCTGCGGGAGAGGTCGCGCACGTCGACGTACTCCTCCGCCGGAACGGGGATTTTTCCGAGGTCAAGGCCGAACAGCGAGCGGATGCACGGGTGCAGCTTGCCCTCGTACATATGATAGTTGCGCATTTTGATTTGCCAGCAGCTGTCGAAAAGCGCCCTTCGCTCGTCCTCCGACCAGCCGCGCTCGTCGTAGCTCGTGTTGTCGACCCAGCCGCCGTAGTGCTGCAGGTCGCCGTGGAACACCTTCGTCTGCGAGGGGACGCCGTACCCCGCGAGAAGCGCCTCCAGCTCGCGGACGCGCCGCGAGAGCGGGCCGTAATCGCTGATCTGCACCTCGCACGCGGGCGCGAGCCGCGCGAGCGCTTCCGCCGCGCCGGGCGGGGGCAGGAGCGTTCCGTTCGTCATCAGAACAAGGCGGTCGAACTGCTCCCGCCGCCCGGCAATGGCGTCGATCAGCGCGGCCAGCTCGGGATAGAGGAAGATTTCCCCGCCGACGAGCTGAATCCACTCGATCCGGTCGGCGAGATCGAACGCGGCCATCGTGTCGGCGATCACCTCGTTCACCGGCAGGAACGGCGGGTTGTCATAGAGCGGGACGCTGTTGCAGCACAGACGGCAGCGCAGCGTACACCGCAGCGTCGGAATGACGGCGAGCCTGCGGAGCGTCAGCACAGGCACCCCTCCCCTCCGGGAAGCTGCTCGGCGGCGGGGAAGCGCGGCGAGTCCTCGCGGAAGCCGTCGCAGTAGCGGCAGGCTGTCGTCGGGCGGGCGAGGAACGTCTCGAGGATGCGCTTTTTCTCCTCGTCGGATTTGCTGTCGTCCATCAGATTGACAAACTCGTCGTCCCGAAGCGAAAATTTCCCGAGCAATACGCCCGTCATCGCGTAGACGCAGCTGTAAATCACGCCGTCGTGCGTGTCGTGGAACTGCAGCTTCGGGCACAGGCAGCGCGAGAATTTTTCCCGCAGCTCCTCCTCGCTCTCGCCCTCGCGGAGGGTGAAGTCGCCGTAGCACAGCCAGCCGTTCCCGCGCTGGGAGTCGCCCGTGTAGCGGTCGACGCGGCAGTCGATGTGTTCTTTTTCGAGCAGGGCGCGGATCTCGGGCAGCCGCCGCGAGAGCGGGCCGTAGTCGTCGACGAGGAAGTCGAACGCGAGCCCTGCCTCCTGCGCGCGGTGCACGGCGTCGATCAGCGCCGGCGAGGGGAGAATGGTGCCGTTTGTCGTGATGCGGATCTTGCCGAATTTGTCGCGGTACTTGAGAAGCTCGAGCACAATCTCGGGCAAATCGGGATGGAGCATCGGCTCGCCGCCGATCAGCTCGACGCGCCCGATTTTGTCGTACAGCGGAAAGGCGCGGGCAAAGTGCGCGAACAGCTCCTCCTTCGGCGTGTCGCGCTTGACGGGCTGGTACGGGATCGCGCACAGGCACATTTTGCACCGCAGGGTGCAGCGCGTTGTCACAAAGAATTCCAGAATTTTGGCGGTTGTCATGACGAGCCTCCTTTTGTCTGTTCCGCCGCGATCCGCGCGGCGGCGGCGACGCGCGCGAGCCGGGAGCGCTCGGCCCATCCGGCGGACGCGGCCTCGAGCGCTTCCCACGCTTCGCGCAGCGCGGGCGACGTAAAAATTTCCGCGAGCAGCGCGTCCCGGTCACGCTCGTACAGGGAGAGCGTCGCCGTGTCGGCGCAGGCGTTGAGAAAGACGCGGTCGAGAAACAGGCGGTTCTCGCGCGTCTCCCAGCCGTTTTGCCGCACGAGGGCGGCGGTCAGCTCGCGCTGGCGCACGTCGTCGTGAAAGCGGCCGGGCGAAAGATGGTGCGTGTCGGACGCGCCGTGCATCCGGTACGCGTGGAGCACCCGCCCCGACAGCGCGAGACGGCTGCACCGCGCGAACGCCTCGAGCGCGAAAATCGTGTCGCTCCCGTAAAACAGCTCCCGGCTGAGCAGGAGCGGCGGGTCGCGCAGGACGCGAAGGTCGAACAGCTTCGCCCAGTACGCCCGCAAAAAGACGTGCAGCCGCGCAAACCACGCGCCGAAATCGGGGCGCTCGAGCGCGATGTCGCCGGGAAAGCGCCGCTCCCCGCACGCGTCCTCCCCCGAGAAGAAGCGCGAGCCGCAGAGGAAGAGCCCCGCCCCCGTCCTTTGCAGAGCCGACACGGCCTCGGCGTGGAACGCGGGGTCGTACCGGTCGTCCGCGTCGAGGACGGCAAAATACCGGCACCCGCTCGCGTAGACGCGGCACAAAAGCAGGTTCATGCTCTCCATCGGGGAATTCTCGTCCAGCAGCACGGGGACGACGCGTCTGTCCCGCGCGGCGAGGGAGAGAATCTGCTCCCGCGTCCCGTCCGTGGAGCCGTTGTCGCAGAGAAAATAGAGGAAATCCCCGTCCGTCTGCGCCAAAACGCTCCCGGCGCTCTCCGGAAGATACGCGGCGGCGTTGTACGCCCGTGTGAGGAAGGCGGTTTTCGCCATCTCAGGCGCCCCCCTTCCGCGGCAGGAGCAGCAGGCGGACGCGCTCCGTCTCCGTGAGCCACGGGCAGCCTTCGAGCCACGGCAGCGCTTCGAGCAGCGTCTGTTTGAGGAACAGCCGCTCGGGTTCGCACGCGGGGTTTCTCCGGCGCGTGAGCTTTGCGAACATCGAGAGGTAATACGAATACTCCGTGTACCGCGCGAAGCCCGCGAGACGCGGCAGCTTTTCCGCCAGATAGCGCGTCCGCTCGCGGAAGGCCGCGCAGTATTCGCGCAGCTGCTCCGGCGTGAGCAGGCCGTCGTCGTCCGTGAAGGCCGACGAGTTGCCGGGATGCCGCGTGAAGCAGTATTTCGGCAGGCAGTGGAAGGCCACGCGCCGCGAGGACGCGAACAACCGGTACACGACGGCAATGTCGTCGTATTTCGCGCGCGGCGGGAACCGGTTTTCCCGAAACAGCGCGCGGCGGAACAGCTTCGTCGGCGTGGCCGCCCCGCACCGGCGGCGCAGAAGCAGCTCCGTCACCGCCTGCTCCGGCGTGAGGACAAGCCGCCTGTCCTCCGCGTAGTTGACCTCGCGCGCGCCGCCGCGCTCCCGCCACGAGCCGCAGACGGCGGCGTCGGCGTCCGACGCTTCCGCGAGCTCCACGAGGAAGGAGAGATAGTCCGGCTCCGCGGTGTCGTCGTCGTCGAAGAAGGCAATCCACTCGCCCGAGGCGGCGTCCAGCCCCGTGTTGCGGCCCTCGGCGATCGTCCCGCCCTCCCGGCGCAGGACGGTCACGCGCGGGTCGCGCGCGGCGTACGCGGCGGCGACGAGTCCGGACGCGTCGGAGGAGCCGTTGTCCACCACGATCAGCTCGAAATCCTTGCAGTCCTGCGCGAGGACGCGGCGGATCGCCCGCCCGACGAGCCGCTCCCTGTCCTTCGTGAGGAGAATCACACTCGCCTTCATCCCTCGTCCCCCCAGACCTTCCACGGCGCGTTCCCGCTGCGCCAGAGCGCTTCGAGCGATTCGCGGTCGCGCTGCGTGTCCATGCAGTGCCAGAAGCCCTCGTGCCGGTAGGCGGCGAGCTTCCCCTCGCGGGCGAGCGCTTCGAGCGGCTCCCGCTCGAGGGCGCAGCCGTCCCCCGGCGGCAGACGCTCGAGAAATTCCGGCTCGACGGCCATGAACCCGCCGTTGACCCAGCCGCCGTCCTGCGGGGCCTTCTCGCGAAAGCCGTGGACGAGGCCGTCCTCTCCGAGGTCGAGCGCGCCGAAGCGCCCGCCGGGACGCGCCGCCGTCAGCGTGACGAGCGCCCCCGACGCGCGGTGGAAGCGCAGCAGCGCGTCGAGGTCGACGTCGGCGAGGCCGTCGCCGTAGGTGAGGAAAAACGGCTCCCCCCTCGTGAAGACGCCCGCCCTGCGCACACGGCTGCCGGTCAGCGCGTCGCGGCCTCCGTCCGAGACGGTGACGCGCCAGTCCTCCGCCGTACAGCCGAACAGCTCCGGCTCGCCGCCGCGCGCGAGGTCGAACGACGCGCTCGCCCGCCGCAGCCGGTAGTGCAGAAAATATTCCTTGATCGCCTCCCCCAGATAGCCGCAGCAGAGGATAAAGTCCCGATGCCCGAAATGGGAAAAATACTTCATCAGATGCCACAGCACCGGCTCGCCGCCGATCTCCACCATCGGCTTCGGGCGCAGCCGCGTCTCCTCCCCGAGCCGCGTGCCGTACCCGCCCGCCAGAATCATCACCTTCACCGCGCGTCCCCCGCTTTCTTCGTGTCGTCAAAGCGCCGCGGCGCTTCTTCCCAAAAGCATATGCGGGAAGGGAAGCGCCTTATGCGGCTCCCTCTCTCCGGCACGAAACAGCGCCGCCGGAAACTGCGCTTTTTAGACGATTTGCCGAAAAATAATTTGGCACAATCCACCACGCAGAATTGTGCGGGGATGCCCTTGCAATTTATATTTTTTATGGTATGATAGGAATATCAAATTATGGAGGTGTATTTTCCATGGCATATGTTATTTCTGACGAGTGCATCGCCTGCGGCGCCTGCGCTGCCGAGTGCTCCGTGAACGCGATTTCCGAGGGTGACGGCAAGTACGTCATCGACGCTGACACCTGCATCAGCTGCGGCAACTGCGCCAACGTTTGCCCTGTCGGTGCTCCGAAGGCTGAATAACTGATTCTGTCAGGCAAAAGGGTTCAGGATGCCGAGGCGTCCTGAACCCTTTTTCTTGTCCGGCGAAGGGAGGGACCCGCGATGCCGGAGGACTATACCTGGGAGCCGCTCTCGAAAACGGCGCGCGTGTGCGTGTCGCGCGTCCACCGCTTCGGCACGGACGCCATTCTTCTCGCCGATTTCTCCCTGCCGCGGCGCGGGGAGCGCTGCGCCGAGCTCGGCGCGGGCTGCGGCGTGATTTCCCTGCTCTGGGCGACGCGCGCCGCCCCGGCGAAGGTCTTCGCCGTGGAATTGCAGGAGGACGCCGCCGCCCTCTGCCGCCGCGGCGTGGAAGCGAACGGCCTTGCGGACGCCGTCGAGACCGTCCGCGCCGACCTGCGCGACACGCGGGAGCTGCGCCGCCATTTCGAGCCCGGCTCCCTCGACCGCATGGCGTGCAACCCGCCGTACCAGAGCGCCGGGGCGGGCGTTATGAGCCGCGACCCGGGCGAGCGCCTCGCCCGCCACGAGACGGCCTGCTCCTTCGCGGACGTCGCCGCTGCCGCGCGCACCTTCCTGCGCTGGGGCGGCGTCTTCTGCTGCTGCCAGCGCCCCGCCCGGCTCCCGGAGCTGATGCGCTGCCTCTCCGACAGCGGCCTCGAGCCGAAGCGGCTGCGCTTTGTCCAGCAGCGCCCCGGGAAGGAGCCGTTTCTCTTTCTGCTCGAGGCCAGGCGCGGCGGCCGCCCCGGCCTGCGCGCCGAGCCGGTTTTGTTTGTGGAGGGAGACCGCGGCGGCTGGTCGCCGGAGATTCTGAAAATCTACGGTGAGTATAAAGAAGGAAGAATATAACAGAATTTTGCGGGAAAATACAATCCGGTCAGGAAAAAACACAGGTATTATTACAAAGAGTAGAGAGGATGCGAGGCATGAGCGGGACGCTGACGATCGTAGGCACGCCGATAGGCAATCTGGGGGATCTGTCGCCGCGCGCGGTGGAGGCGCTGGAGGCGGCGGACTTCATCGCGGCGGAGGACACGCGGGTGACGCTGGGGCTCCTGAACCATTTCGGCATCAAGAAGCCGCTTGTGAGCTATTACGAGCACAACAAGCGCGGGCGCGGCGAACAGCTCTGCGCGCGGATCGAGGCCGGGGAGAACTGCGTCCTCGTGTCGGACGCGGGGATGCCGGCCATCTCCGACCCGGGCGAGGATCTCGTCGCCCAGTGCGCGGCGCGCGGCATCCGTGTCGTGGCGGTGCCGGGGCCGACCGCGATGGCGACGGCGCTGGCGCTCTCCGGCCTGCCGACGGGGCGCTTCACGTTCGAGGGTTTTCTGAGCATGAACAAAAAGAGCCGCCGCGAGCATCTTCTGAGCCTTCGGGACGAGCGCCGCACAATGGTGTTTTACGAAGCGCCGCACAAGCTCCCGGCGACGCTGCGCGATCTCCTCGACGTCCTCGGCGACCGCCGCGTCGCGCTCGCGCGCGAGTTGACGAAGGTGCACGAGGAGGTCATCCGCACCACGCTGGCGGAAGCGGCGGCGCGGTACGCGGACGGCGGCGCGCGCGGCGAGTTCGTGCTCGTCATTGAGGGCGCGCCGGAGGCGGCGGCGCAGGGGGAGGCCGTCACCGTCGAGGACGCCGCCGCCCTCGCCCTCGCCCTCGCCGCGGAGGAAAATCTTTCCCCGTCCGAGGCGGCGAAGCGCCTCGCCGCCGAGACCGGACTCAGGAAGTCGGAGATCTATCACGCGATGAATCAAAAAGGATGAACAACAAGCCCTCCTCGATGCAGGGGGGCTTTTGGCTCGCAGCAAGAGGTCAACGCTCTCCCTAAAAAAGGAATTCAACAGCTTCTCCCCAAAAAAACGACCCCCGCCTTCGCAGATGAATGAACTGCGAAGGCGGGGGTCTTCTTATTCATGAAAGGAACGATTCGCGCCGGACAGCCGGGCTGCCCCTTACTCCTCGCTCGAGTCCGTCGAGCTGGGGGTGAAGGTGTAGAACTCGGAGGCGTGGTAGGTGGCGAAGGCCTCGGTGTTGAGGGTGACGCCCTCCAGCGCGGCGGCGCCGGCCTCGACGGAGTCATAGAATTCCTCCGCCTTCATCGAGGAGAGAAGGCTGTCGCGGTTGCCCTCCGTCTCCAGATACTCGTCGGCGGCGTCGGAGATGGCGTTCTTGCGCAGGACGACGATGCCGCTGCTCAGGCCCGTGACCTCAAACGCGCGGACCTCGCCGTCCGCCATCTCGTCGAGGTTCGTGTGAATCTCGGACGGGAAATAGGAATCAAGGTACTCGCCGCTGTAGAGCTCGCTCTTGAGCTCGTCGTCCTCGGAGCCGATGACGGCCTTGAAGTCCTCGGCGGCGTCCTCGAGCGTCAGCTCGCCCGCGGTGATCTGCTCCGCGTAGCCCTCAAAGAGCTCGCGGCGCGCCGCGGTTTCCTCCTCGGTCATCGCGGTGTCCTCCTCCTCGTCCTCGAGCTCGGTGTCCTCCTTGTACGCGAGGGACGAGAAGATGTAGTCGAAATCGTAGTAGGTGTCCTCAAAGTACGCCTTCAGCTCGTCGTCGGAGACGGCCTGGGAGCCGCCCTCGCCGTAGATGGCCTCAAACAGCTTCGCGTACATCACGTTGTACTCGCCGTACGCGATGACAAACGAGTCCTGCGAGACGTACTTCTTCACCGAGTCCGGGATATAGCCCCACATCGAGGCGGCCATGCTCTCGGCGGATTCCTGCTCGTCCTCCGTCAGCGGGATGCCGAGCTCGTCGAGCTGCCGGCGCAGATAGAGAATCTCGCGCACCGAGGACTCCGCCCGCTGGCGGATCCACTCCTCCGCGGACATCCCGTCGATCTGCTGGTCAAGCAGCGAGACGGACGAGTCGACGCCCTCCTCCTGCTCGGCCGCGGAGATCGCGGCGTTGAAAAGATAGACGTACACGCCGACGGGCAGGCTCTCGTCGCCCATCTTCGCGCTCCAGCTCTGGTCGGCGGTGGAGCAGGAGGCCGCGCCGAAGGCCGTCAGCACGGCGAGCAGCAGCGCGCAAAGCTTTGTCTTGATTTTCATTTTTACACACTCCGAATTTTGATTGAATTCTTCTGCCGCCAAAGCGGCATGACAACTTTTTTATTATACCCCTTTTCCCCCGTCCTGTCCAGATGGAGAAGGCGGCATTTCGCCCGCTTTTTCCTCCACGCGGTAGCGCGGGCGCGCCTTGACCTCGCTGTAAATCTTGCCCACATAGCCGCCCACGACGCCGATGCACAGCAGCTGAAGGCCGCCGAGGAGCCAAATCGAGCACACAATCGCCGTCCAGCCCGCGACCGTGAGGCCGAGGAAGTGCGAGATAAGCGCGTAGAGGAGCCCCGCGACGCTCGCGATCGAGACGAAAATCCCGAGACGCGAAATCAGCCGCAGCGGCCGGACGCTGAACGAGGTGATCCCGTCGAGCGCGAAGGAGATCATCTTCTTTAAGGGATATTTCGACTCGCCCGCGAAGCGCTCGTGGCGGTCGTAGCAGACGTAGTCGCTGCGGTAGCCGATGAGCGGCACAATCCCGCGCAGGAACAGGTTGACCTCGCGGTACTCGGAGAGCGCCTCGAGCGCGCGGCGGCTCATCAGGCGGTAGTCGGCGTGGTTGTACACGACGTCGACGCCGAGGGCGCGCATGAATTTGTAAAAGCCCTGCGCCGTGACGCGCTTGAAGGCCGTGTCCGTGTCGCGGCGGTTGCGCACGCCGTAGACGACGTCGCAGCCCTCCGTGAATTTCCGGACGAACTCCGGCAGCACGGCGACGTCGTCCTGCAGGTCGGCGTCGAGGCTGATCGCGCAGTCGGCGTGGAGCCTGGCCTCCATGAGGCCGGCGAGCAGCGCGTTCTGGTGGCCGCGGTTGTGCGCGAGCTTGAGGCCGCAGACGCGCGGATTCTCCTTCGAGAAGCCCTCGATGAGCGCCCACGTTTTGTCGCGGCTGCCGTCGTCGACGAGGAGCATCCGGCTCCGCTCGTCGGCGAGGCCGCGCTCCCCCATCAGGGCGAGCTGCTCCGTCAGGCGGCGGACGGTCTCGGGCAGAACCTCCTCCTCGTTATAGCAGGGGACGACGAGATAGACGGTAGGCAAGAAGATTCCTCCTTATTCGCTGGTATGATCGGGCAGCGGCGAGGTCTCCGGCTCGGGGGACGCGCCCGCCGCCGCGCCGGAAGCCTCCCGCGCCTCCTCCGCCGCGGCGGGGAGACGGGCGGCGCGGTCGAACCGCCGCGCGAGCCACAGGTACAGCAGCAGGATGACGACGCCCGCCGCCGTCACGCACGCGCCGAAGGTCAGGCCCGGCGTGCGGTAGGTAAAGCGGATCTCGCTCGTCCCCGCCGGCACCTTCACGGCCATGAAGCCGACGTTCACCTTCTCAATCTCGACCGGCTCGCCGTTGACGGCCGCCGACCAGCCGCTCTCATACGGGACGCTGAAGAAGACAAGGCGCTCGCGGTCGCCGGTGAAGGTCGCCGAGAAGCCGCCGTTGTCGTACGAAAAGCTCGAGCACGACATGGAGCGCCGGTCGAGGCAGTCCTGATAGTACGCCTCCTCGGAGTAGAGGAAGACGACGTCGGAGCCGCTCGTCTCCGCGACGCCGGGCGTGCCGGCCTCGTCCTTCTCGGGCAGGGAGAGCGAGTCGGCGTGCGTGAGAATCCCGCCGTACTCCGCCGCCTGCTCGTCCGAGAGGACAAGCGCCTTGAGCAGCACGAGGTGGCGGTTCGACTCGCTCACCGCGTCGTACTCCTCGCGGGTGATGTAATAGTCGTAGGAGAAGCCCATCGGGATGTAGTACTGGTTTTCCCAGATGTCAAAGCCGTTCTGCGTCGCGTAGTACGTCCAGCCCGGCATCGCGGGGTCGCTGCCGTCCGCGCCGCCGAAGCGATCGCCCGTCGCGACGGGGTCAAACAGCCAGCGGCACGACGTCAGCCCGCGCAGGGCGTAGACGTCCGTGTCCGGGCGGGAGGCGACGTCGCGCTGCACGCCGATCGTCGGATAGAATTCCATGACGGAGCCGGGGACGATGCTGTGGAACGCCTGGATCGTCGGCATCTGCCAGAACATGGCCTGGTTGTCCATCCCGTCGAAGACGTCGACGCGGCAGTTCGTCGTGTCCGGCAGCGAGATGTCCTCCCCGCCGTTGAGGCAGTAGGGGATAATGTGCTTGTGCGTATCGTCGCTCTGCGTCTTGCCGAGCGCGATGAAGAACAGCGCGTACACGACGGTGATGAGCGCCGTGCTGCGGATGGCGTACCGCAGGAATTTCCGCTTGCTGCGGCGGATCCACTTGAGCAGAATCGCGAGGAGCAGCAGGCTCAAAAGCGCGATGGCGACATAGCTCCAGAAGCGCGTCGGGTAATCCTCGAGGCCGAAGGTGAGCGTTTCCGTGCCGTCGGCGTTCTCGGTGCGCTCCCACATCAGGCCGATCGGCAGCGCGATCCCGAGGGTGATGCCGACCGTCCAGCGCAGCGCGCGGCCCCAGTCGACGGCGGGGCTGTCGACGGCCATGACGGTCGCGAGGCTCATCATGAGCGTCAGCATATAGTACCAGCGCGCGTAATAGCTCGAATTGAAGAGCTGGAACGACGAGTTGAGAATCGGCACGAGGGCCATGAGGAACAGAAGCGGCAGGAAATTCTTGAGCCAGTGCTTGCCGCGCCGCTGCAGAAAGCCGATGACGCCCGTCATGCTGAACAGCGGCAGCCACGCGCCGAGGGAGGCCCATTTCGCCTCGCTGTCCGGGGTGAAGTTCGGCCGCGCCGGGATGTCGGGCGGGAAGAAGAAGCACTCGAGAATGTGGAGGTACCGCTGGTTCCAGCCGTAGAGCAGAGCGCTCCACCCGCTCGGCGGGTTGTCGACGCGCGGGTTCTGCACGACGGCCAGGATCGTCGGGACGAGCAGCACACACGACATCAGCACGCCGACGACGGCCTCGCAGAAAAGCAGCAGGAAATCCCGGAGGTTCAGGCGGTACGTCTTCGTCAGCAGGCGCAGGAAGAAGTAGATCAGCGTAAACGTGACCTGCCCGACGAAGAAATAATAGTTCACGAAGCAGCACAGAAAGACGGTGAACGCGAAAATCCCGCGCCGCCGCGTCGCCATGTACTCGTCGAGCGCCCAGAGCATGAGCGGGAAGAAGACGATCGCCTCGTGGAAGTGGTTGAAGAAGATGTTGTAGACGGAAAAGCCGGAGAACGCGTACAGCAGCCCGCCGAGGACGGCGGCGTCCCCGCGCGAGACGTACCGGCGCAGGTAGTGCGCGCCCGTCAGGCCGGCGCAGGAGAACTTGAGGATGAGCAGCGGCCCCATCAGGTACGGCACGGCCTCGCTCGGGAAGGGAATGGTCAGCCAGAAAAACGGGCTGCCGAGCAGGTAGAACGTGTAGCTGCCGATGAAGTTCGCGCCGAGGTCGGTCGTCCAGCTCCAGCCGAAATTGCCGCTGCGCACGGCGTCGTGGCACATCTGGTAGAACGGCACCTGCTGGACGTTGAAGTCCCCGTAAAAAAGGAAATAGCCGTTGTCAAAAAGGATGAACGGGATGAAAAAGAGGAAGGAGACGGCAAACGCAATCCAGAACGCGCGGAGCAGGTAGCTCCCGCGCCAGCGGGAAAGCATCCTGCCGCGCAGCTCCTTGAGCCTGACAGCTTCAATGGGCATGGCAAACCTCCGGAAGGGCGGAAAAAGCCGCCGCAGAATAAAAAACGTACCGGCGCGCCGAAACCTTTTCCCCGTTTCGCGCGTCTTTTGGACAGAGTGGGGAATCGCCTCCATTATAGCACAGTCTCCGCCAAAGAAAAAGTTAAATTACTGTGACGAAGCTTGAAAAACCGCCCGTTTTCCCTTATGATAAGAAGGAGTATGACCGCACCGGAAGGGAGGGGGACGTCCTGCGCCATTTTTTCGCCGTGCTCTCGCGCATGAAGCACATCCGCCGCTGGGGGCTGATGCGCTCCACCCGCGAGGAGAACCTCTGCGAGCACAGCTTTGAGACGGCCGTCCTCGCCCACGCGCTCGCCGTGCTGCGCAACGAGCGGTTCGGCGGGCACGTCTCGCCGGAGCGGGCCGCGGCGCTCGCTCTGTTCCACGACGCGTCCGAGATCTTCACCGGAGATCTGCCGACGCCCGTCAAATACGACAATCCCGTCCTGCGGACGTCGTACGCCGCGGTCGAGGCGCACGCGAGGGAGCGGCTGCTCTCGATGCTTCCGCCCGATCTGCGCCCCGCGTACCGCCCCCTGCTCGAGGAGGGCGGCGAGGACGGGGAGGAGCTTCGCCGCATCGTCAAGGCGGCGGACAAGCTCTCCGCCCTCATCAAGTGCGTCGAGGAGCGCCGCGCGGGGAACACGGACTTCGCCCGCGCCGAGCAGACGCTCCGCCGCGCCGTCGAGGCGCTGGAGCTGCCGGAGGCGGACTGCTTTCTCAAGGAATTTCTGCCCTCCTACGCCCTGACGCTCGACGAGCTCGAGGGCGCTCCCGATACCGACCAGGAAAACAATGAAGGAAAGGATCCTGATTGCGATGAAACCGAGTCTTGAAGAGAAGAACCAGCGCCATTTAAAGACGCGCCCGCGCCAGACGAAAAAGGCGATCGCGCGCAACGCCGCCATTCTCGTCGTGAGCCTGATTTTCCTCGTGGCTGGCGTCACGATGGTCTACGCCGAGTCGCTGCTCGGGCGGATCAACACCGTCGTCGACGAGTCGACCGGCGGCGACAATCCCTTCCAGCAGACGAGCGCCGATCCCGTCGGGGAGGACGTCTCCTCCCCCGAGGACGGCGAGGGCGATACGGCCGATACCGACATCAGCCTTCCCGACAGCGAGGGCCTCAAAAAGGTCGGCGGCCTGTGGCATGACGACATGATCGCGAACATCCTCGTCATGGGCGTCGACGACTACCAGCCGAACGACCCCGGCCGCACCGACAGCATGATGCTCATCACGATCGACACGCGCCACGAGCAGCTCAAGGTGACGAGCTTCATGCGCGATATGTACGTCGCGATCCCCGGCTACAGCTCCAACCGCATCAACACCGCCTACTTCCTCGACGGGCCGTCGCTGCTCGTCTCAACGATTGAGGCGAACTTCGGCATCGACATCGACCGCTGGGTCGTCGTCGACTTCTCGGCCTTCAACGAGATCATCGACGCGATGGGCGGCGTGGAAATCACCCTCACCCAGGAGGAGGCCAACCTCATCAACCAGAATTCCGGCGACCCGCGCTGGAACCTCTCGGCGGGTACCTCCACCCTCTCCGGCGCGCAGGCGCGCTATTACGCCCGCATCCGCGCCATCGGCGACGACTTCGAGCGAACGCAGCGCCAGCGCAACGTGTTCGCCTCGATCGTCAACAAGTTCAAGAGCTCCGACATCGGCACGATCAACAACGTGCTCTACAACACCCTCAACCTCATCCAGACGAACATGAGCCGCAACTACATCCTGAGCCTCGCGGGCCAGTCGCTGACGTATCTCAACTACGACCTGCACGAGCTGCGCATCCCGGGCGACGGGCAGTACCAGTCGACGTATGTGAACATCAGCGGCTACCGCTCCGCCGTGCTCGTCCCCGACCGCGCGGCGTGCAGCGAGAGCCTCGTCCACTTCGTCTTCGGCGACGCCGACGAGTACGAGGCGTCCCTCGAGGAATAAGCCTCAACAATTTGCACGAAGAAGCTCGCGGTTTCCTCTGGCTTTTTTGCGCGCGTTGTGATAAAATAGAGGCAGTCCCCGGAAGCCGGGCGCAATGTCCGGCGGGAACGGGAGATTTCTGTCAGGATTGAGAGGGGTACCGTATGAAACTCATTTTCGCGATTGTGAGCAACGACGACAGCAGCATGGTCGCTTCCGCTTTGACGAAGAACGGCTTTTACGCCACGAAGCTCGCCACGACGGGCGGCTTCCTCAAGGCCGGCAACACCACCTTCATCTGCGGCGTGGACGATGAGAAGGTCGACCGCGTGATCGAGATCATCTCGAAGCAGAGCAGCCGCCGCACGCAGCTCGTCCCGAGCGCGACGACGATGGACGTCGGAATGTACACGTCCTTCCCCGTGGAGGTCACGGTGGGCGGCGCGACGATCTTCGTGCTGAACGTCGACCGGTTCGAAAAGGTCTGATTCCCGACGCGCCGAAGGAGCGGGGCTTTCTTCGGCGCGCCGGCTCGCGCTTGCCAGGGAAAGCAATGCTTGCATGGGGCGGGGCGGCCTTCGGGCCGCCCCGCACATCGTCATCCGAAGGAGCTGTACCGATGCTGTTTGGAAGCCTGACCCCCGGCGCGGCGCTCTCGGCGCGCCTCTCTGCCGCGTTCGGCGGGGAGAGGCTTCCGAACGCCGCCGTTTTGGAGGGCGGCACGGCGGAAAACCGCCGCGCCCTCGCTCTGCTGCTCGCCCGCGCGGCGCTGTGCTCCGCCGAAGGGGAGCGGCCCTGCGGCGTGTGCCCGAACTGCGTCAAGGCGCTCGCGGGCTCGCATCCCGACCTGCGGGTCGAGGGCGGGACGGGCGGCGCGCGGTCGTTCCACGTCGAGGTGGTGCGGAGCCTGCGCGAGGACGCGTTCATCCGCCCGAACGAGGCGGCGCGCAAGGCGTTCGTCCTGCTCGAGGCGCAGGCGATGTCCGAGCAGGCGCAGAACGCGCTGCTCAAGGTGCTCGAGGAGCCGCCGCAGGGCGTCGTTTTTCTGCTGACCGTCTCCTCCGCGTCGGCGCTGCTGCCGACGGTGCGCTCGCGCGCGCAGATCTTCTCCCTCGAGGGCGGGGAGCCCTGCGCCGCCGACCCGGCGCTGCTCTCGTCGATCGCCGCCGCCGTGTGCGCGCCCGGCGAGGCGGAGCTGCTGTTTCTCACCGCGCCGCTCATCCGCGACAAGGACGCGCTGCGCGCCGCCCTCGAGGGGCTGGCGCTCCTTTTCCGGGACGCGCTCGTCCTGCGCTCGGGAGGCTCCGGCTCCCTGAGCGGCCTTCCGGAGGACGCCGCGCGCCTCTCCCGCTCCCTGACGCGGGAAAGCCTCTCCTCTCTTCTCTCCGTCGTGCGCGACGCCGCGGCGCGCCTTGCGCGCAACGCGAACGCCGCGCTGCTCGTCACCTCGCTCTGCGCGCGGCTGCGCGCCGCCGCGGGACGGTGAGATGCTGTCACGTTACGGCTGCCGCGCCGCCGGGCCGTGACGGCCCGCCCCGGAAAGGGGCTGCGACTTTTTACTTTTTCGCCCGGCTTTCCGGGCTTTGGAGGTAACCGATGGCCGAATTGATTGGCGTACGCTTTCGCAATGTAGGAAAGATTTATTATTTTGACCCGGACGGCGCGAAGCTCCGGCAGGGAGACCGCGTCATCGTGGAGACGTCCCGCGGCGTGGAGTGCGGCGAGGTCGCCATGGTCAACCGGAGCGTCAGCGAGGAGGAGATCCCGCAGCCGCTCAAGAAGCTGATCCGCGTCGCGACGCGGGAGGATCTCGCGCGTCTCGCGGAAAACGCCGCGAAGGAGAAGAACGCGTATCAAATCTGCGCGCGCAAGATCGAGGCGCACAAGCTCGAGATGAAGCTCGTCGGCGTCGAGTACACGTTCGACAACTCGAAGATCCTCTTCTACTTCACCGCGGACGGCCGCATCGACTTCCGCGAGCTCGTCAAGGACCTCGCGTCCGTGTTCCGCACGCGCATCGAGCTGCGGCAAATCGGCGTGCGCGACGAGGCGAAGATGCTCGGCGGACTCGGCATCTGCGGCAGGCCGTTCTGCTGCTCGTCGTTCCTCGGCGGGTTCCAGCCCGTCTCCATCAAGATGGCGAAGGAGCAGGGGCTCTCGCTCAACCCCGTCAAGATCTCCGGCACCTGCGGCAGACTGATGTGCTGCCTCAAGTACGAGCAGGAGGCGTATTCCGACCTGCTGCGCTCCACCCCGCCCGTCGGCTCGCTCGTCTCCACGCCGGAGGGGCGCGGCGTCGTCAACGAGGTCGAGCTGCTCACCGGCGTTCTGCACGTCCGCCTCGAGGGCTCGGCGGAGGGCTCGACGAAGCAGTTCCGCGTCAGGCAGGTGAAGGTGCTCCGCGCCGGAAAGGGCAAGCGCCTCTCGCAGGACGAGCTGGACAAGCTCAAAACGCTCGAAAAGAACTGAAAGGGGGCTCCCGCGGCGGGAGCCCCTCAGGCTGTCGAAAAAGCTCAAAAAGAGCAAACGTGAAGTTTTCGCCAGCCTTTTTCAAAAGGCTGCGGGGGTTGGGGCGGAGCCCCAAAACAGTTTGCGAAGCCGTGAAAAATCCAGGAAAAACAGCGAAGCGTCTTTTTCCGAACGATTTGCACCGAGCCGAAAGCTTCCGATTCTATGTAGCCTGCCCTTTTTCGACAAGCTCAGGGGCTCCCGCGCCGGGAGCCCCTTTTTCTGTCCCCAAAACTTTGCAATTATAAAAAACGCTTGACTGTTCCCCTGCGTCATCCCCTATGATGAGGGCGAAGGGAGGCTGATTCGATGAAAATCAAGGAGGTCTGCGAGCGGACGGGACTGACGCGCCGCGCGGTCCGTTTTTATGAGGAGAAGGGGCTTGTCTCCCCGGACATCGACGCGGGGAACGAGTACCGCGACTATTCCGAGGCGGACGTGCGCCGCCTGCGGCTCGTGGCGCGCCTGCGCGAGTACCGTTTTTCCGTCGGCCGGATCCGCCGCCTGCTCGATTGCCCGCAGGAGGCGGAGGAGGTGTTCTCCGCGCACAGGCGGGAGCTCGCCGACGAGCACGCGGAGCGCGGGTCGATCCTCGCGGCGCTCGAGGGGCTGCGCCTGCCGTCCGGCGGCGGGGAGGACGCGCTGCTCGCCGCGCTGGAGCGGGCGGAGAGCGCCCCCCTGCCGCCCCCGCCCGACCTCGATCCGGATTTCGGGCGCTTTGAAAATCTCACGCGCGAGGAGCGCGCCCGGCTCTCCGCGCGGTCGGCGGAGCGGCTCGTCCGCCTGGATCGGACGCGCCGCCGAAGGCGCGCGGCGATCGGGGCGGCGCTTACCGTTTTTGCGCTGGCTTTCGCGGCGGCGGGGCTGTGGTTCCGCGCGGAGACGGAGCCGGTGGAGTGCCTCGGCGTCCTCGGCACGGACGTGATCGTTTCCTCGGTGGGCTGGGACGAGGAGGCCGGCGCCGTCGCCGCGCGCTTTGAGGCCGGTTTCGCGGAGCCGGACGGCGGGGAGCGCCGCGACGCGCGCGCCCTCGGCCTTCTTCTGCCGGACGGCTCGCTCGACCTCCCCGCCGCCCTCGGCCGGATGCTCACCGACGAGGACTTCGCCCTGCGGTACGCGAGCCTTACCGCCGTGCACAGCGGCGCGTCCGGCTGAAGCCGCGGACAAATGTTTGAGAATTGACAGTTTTGCGGGAAGATGGTATCATATTTTCGACAATTTCACGAGGCAGAGCGGGATCACCCGCGGATGGAGAACGGATGCCGGGAGAAAAGCTTCCCGGAATACAGTGACAGAAGGCCGCCGGCGTCCTTCGCCGATTGAAGGGTACCTGACAAAGGGGGAACGCGGATGAAACGGCTGACAGCGTGGGCAAAGCGGACGGCGGCGGGGATGCCCTTCGCCGCAAAATGCTTTCTGCTGCTTTTTCTGGGGGTGCTGGTGCCCCTCGCGGCGCAGAGCGCCGTCTTTCGCTGGCACACGGAGGAGAGCGTCAACCGCGAGCTGATGAACAAGCTCGACGAGGAGCTGCAGGACGACGCCGACAAGTTCGCCGCCGTCCTCGGCGAGCTCACGACCATCGCGGCGGAATACCGCCAGAACGAGACGCTCTACCGCTATCTCGATCAGGAGTACAGCAAGGATCTCGAGGTGATGGTGCGCTACCAGGACGATCTGTACGGCCTGTTCACGGGGAACGTGCTGTTCCCGAAGGAGATCCGGAGCATCTGCGTCTACACAAACAACGACGGCCTGTTCAACAGCGCCTTCGTCCGCAAGGAGGAGGACGTCTCCGACGGCTCCTTCGGCAGGACGCTTCTGTACCGCAATGTGCAGCCGGTTGCGGGGAAGCCGTCCATGCTGCTGCAGTCCTCGTTCGCGGAGACCCGCGCCTCGCTGTACGAGGGAGACCGCTTCCTCAGCCTCCTTGTCACGCTCGACTATTACCGGCAGTACGCGCGGTACGACAAGCTCATGGCCATCGAGGTCGACCTCGACTACATCTCCTCCGTCCTCAACGAGGGCAAGCTGTTCAGCAACATTGTCATGACGGATTCCGAGGGAGCCGTCCTCGCCGCGGCCCACGGGTACGGCGGCGGGATTTCCTACTTCTCGCCGGAGGACGAGCCGCTTTCCGGTATGCAGGTGATGGAAAAGCAGATCGGCGCGTTCCCGCTGACGCTCTACGGCGTGTGCGATCCGGAGATATTCGCCGACGAGTTCGACGAGGGCCGCGTGCTCTCCATCGGGATCAGCGCGGTGTGCCTGCTCGTCTGCTGCGCCTTCATTCTCACGCTCACGCGGAGCATCAACCGCAGGCTCGGCAGCCTCGTGCGCCAGGCCGGCGAGATTGCGCGCGGCCGCTTCGTCACGACGAAGGCGCGCGAGGGCGGGCGCGACGAGTTCGACGTCCTGCAGAACAGCATCAACGCGATGAGCGTGCAGCTCAAGACGCTGATCGAGGAGGGCTATCAGGCGGAGATTGCGCGCATGGAGCTCGAGAAGGAGACGAACCAGGCGAAGCTTCTGAGCCTGCAGGCGCAGGTGAACCCGCACTTCATGTTCAACGCCCTCGAGAGCATCCGCCTGCGCGCCCTCGCGAAGGGCGAGCGCGAGACGGCGGGCGTCATCAAGCACATGGCGCGGATGTTCCGCAACCTGATCGAGTGGGACAGGAACGTCATCACCCTGCGCGAGGAGCTGGGCTTCCTCGACGAATTCCTCTTCATCCAGCGCTACCGCTTCGAGGACGAGTTCTCCTACGAGATTGACGTCTCGGAAGAGGCGTACGACTGCCTCCTGCCGAAAATGATCCTCCAGCCGCTCGTCGAGAACGCCTGCGTGCACGGCGTCGGGGCCGTCGCCGAGGATCGGTGGGTCGGCATCCGCGCGCAGACGGACGGGAAGGCGCTCGAAATCCGCGTCGAGGACAACGGCGGCGGAATGCCCCCGGAAAAGCTCGCGGAGCTGCGCTCGATGCTCAGCGGCGACGCCCGGGCGGGGCGCAGCGTCGGCGTGTGGAACGTCTACCGCCGTCTCGCGCTCTCCTACGGGGACGCGTTCAGCTTCCGCATTGACAGCACGCCGGGCCGCGGCACGGTGTGCGCCGTGAGAATCCCGATGAAAAAGGAGGACGCCTCATGTACACCGTGATGATTGTGGACGACGAGAAGGCCATCCGGAACAACCTGCCCCACGCTCTCGACTTCCGGAGCCTCGGGTTTCAGGTCAGCGCCGAGGCGAAGAACGGCAGGGACGCGCTCGAGCAGCTCGAGAAAACGCCCGCCGACCTGGTCTTTCTCGACGTCTGTATGCCGGTGCTCGACGGCGTCGGCTTTCTGCGGGAGCTCTCCGCGTGGGAGGAGGAGAAGCGCCCGTTCGTGGTGATGCTCTCCGGCTACAGCGAGTTCGAGTACGCCCGCGCGGCGATCCGGTACGGCGTGAAGGGCTATCTGCTCAAGCCCGTCGACGAGGACGAGGCGCAGCCCCTTCTGCTCGACATCCGCCGCGAGCTCGACGAGCGCGCCCAAAGGCGGGCGGAGGCCGGCATCGGCGAGCGGGTCCGCCTTCTGCGCGAGCTGTACCACGGCGCGGACGCGGACAGGGAAAAGCTGCGCGGCAATTTCCTGCTCCACGCCGTCTGTCTCGACGGGACGGCGCAGGGCGGCGGCCTTCCGGCGGCGCGCAAGCTTCTCGAGGAGCTGCTGCCCGGCGGAGCCGAGGCCTTTTTCCGCAGCCAGGGCAGCGCCGCCTCGTATCTGCTGCCCGTCTCGGCGCTTGAGCAGTCGCAGGGCAGCGCGATGCTGTACGGGCGGCATCTCTCCCGTGTTTTGCGCCAGCGCGGCTGCGCCTGCGCCCTGCTGCTCGACGAGGAGGTCTTTGAGAATCCCGGGAGCGCCCTCCGCCTCGACTGCGAGGAGCACCTCTACCGCATGATGACGGAGCTCTTCTGGGGCGGGGACGCCGTGCTCTCCGCGAGCGCGCCCGCGCACAGCCTCACGCCGTGCTCCGAGAGGCCGTTCGGGAACGAGGAGGCCCTGCTCGAGGTCCTCGTCTCGGCGGTGCGGGAGGGAGACGAGGAGGAGCTGCGCGCCGCGTTTGAGGAGCTCATGCGCGCCGCGGAGGAAAGCCGTATGCATTTTGTCCTGCTGCAGAGCGTCTGCTACCGCATCTATTACGCCCTCGCGGGAGCCCTCCCGCGGGATGAAGCCGCCGGGCGGTTTCGGCCGATGGATCTGCGCGAATCGCCCGTCTTCCTGCGCTATCCGGCGTGGCGGGAGGCGCTCTGGAGCTGGCTGCGGGAGGCGTTCGCCCTCGCGGCCGGGGAAGGCCGGCAGCGGGGGCAGGGCATCGCCGGGCAGGCCGCGTCGTATGTCCGCGAGCACTTCCGGGAGCCTGTTTCCCTCAAGAGCGTCGCGGCCGTCTGCTTCGTGAGCCCGACGCATCTCGGGCGCTGCTTTCAGCGGGAGACGGGCGTCAGCTTCAAGCAGTTTGTCAACGATCTGCGCCTCAAGGAGGCCAAACGCCTCCTGCTGCAGACCGATCTGCGCGTCTACGAGATCGCCGAGGCCGCGGGCTTCGGCGAAAGCAAGCGCTTCGTCGAGAGGTTCACGGCGAGCTTCGGCTGCCCCCCCGCGGAGTTCCGCAAACGGCACGCGGAGCAGGAGAAATGAGAGCAACATTTGCACACTTCGCAATTTTTGAGATAAAACAGTGCAAAAACCGGGAATAATCCAACATTTTTTGGGAATGATTCACACCCTCTTGCGGCGCTATAATAATGGCAGCGCAAAAACCACAGCGCATCAGACACAAGAGAGGAGAATGACCATGAAGTTCAAGAAGCTTTCTGCCATTTTGCTTGCGCTCTCCATGCTGGGTTCCCTTGCGGCGTGCAGCGGCGACACCGCAAGCTCCACGGGCAGCTCGGCTGACGGCGGAGACGCCTCCCAGGCAGATGCGGCGGAGGGCGCCGTCACCGACGGCGATTACGGCGGGCTCGTCGCTCTTCCCGACGCCGGCGACCCGATCACCTATTCGATCTTTGTGCGCGACCCCGGTACCGCCGCTTCGGACGACAACCCCGTCATCCAGAAGATCGAGGAGCTCACCGGCGTCAGCTTCGAGTATGAGTACCTCGTCGGCGACCTCGACACGAAGCTCGGCACGATGGTGGCCGGCGGCGATTACCCGGACGTCGTGTTCTCGCCCGAGGGCGTTCCGCAGTTCATCGAGTCCGGCGCGGCCATCGCCCTTGACGACAAAATCCCGCAGTACGGCAATCTCAACGCGATGTACAACCAGGTCATGACGTACCTCACGAAGGAAGACGGCCACGTCTACACCATGCCGATCTACGGCTACTACTTCAACGACGTGACGGATGAGGCTCCCACCTTTGAGTGCGGCTACGGCTTCTACATCCAGAAGGCCGTTCTCGAGGAGGCCGGCTATCCCGAGATCAGCACGGTCGACGAGTACTTCGACCTCATCGAGGACTACATGGAGAAGCACCCCGACATCGACGGCGTGAAGACCTCCGGCTTTGAGATTCTCGTCGACGGCTGGCGCAACTGGGCGCTGCTCAACCCGCCGCAGGCGCTGATGGGCGTGGGCAACGAGGGCAACATCACCGTCGATCAGGAGACGCTTGAGACTTCCTTCCATCAGATCAGCGACACGGCGCACGACTATTACCTCAAGCTGAATGAGGAGTACCGCAAGGGCGTCATCACCCCCGAGACGCTGACGCAGACGTACGACCAGTACATTGCGAAGATCACCTCCGGCGCGGTGCTCGGTTTCTTCGACCAGAACTGGAACTTCTCCAACGGCGAGAACGTGCTCAAGACCGACGGCAAGTACGAGCGCACCTATGTCAGCGTTCCGCTTCTCGCGGAGGGCTTTGAGGGCGGCTACATCGACAAGGCAACCGGTCTGCCGACGGCCGACAACGGCGTCATGATTACCACGAACTGCGAGGACGTCGACCGTCTGCTGACCTATTATGACTGGCTCCTGCAGAGAGAGGTTCAGGATTACCTCAGCTGGGGCGAGGAGGGCGTTGACTGGAACTACAGCGAGGACGGCACCGACAAGGTCCTGACCGCGGAGCGCCGCGCCATCACCCTCGACACCGCCCGTCTGCGCGACGAGACCGGCTTCCAGCTGTTCAACTACTCGCCCCGCTGGGTCGGCATCTACAAGGATGACGGGATGCCCGTCGAGCCCGGCGCCTCCGCCGCGGAATACCTCGCGAAGCAGAGCGAGTACGATCAGTCGTTCCTCGCCGGCTATGATGTGGAATATCCTGCAGAGCTGCACGGCGGAGCGATTGAACGCCTCGATTACTACCCCGTCTGGGCTCTGACGATTGAGGACGGCAGCCCCGCCGCCGTCAGCCAGCAGAAGATGCTCGACATTGAGACGAGATACTATCCGAGACTGATCCTCGCTGCCGACGAGGCTGAATTTGAATCGATCTGGACGGAGTTCGTCAACGAGTTCAACGCTGTGGATCTCGCGTCCTATCAGGAAGAAATCGATCGCCAGATCGCGGCGAAAATGGGAAGCTGATTTGAGCTGAACCCATGGCAGCAGGAGGGCTCAACACCCTCCTGTTGTTCTATTCGCAAGGAGAGAGGTGCAGAAAATGAAAGATAAGCTGAAGCGGTTGGCAGGGCAGAAGGTTCTGTACTTCATGATCGTCCCCTGCATGATCTACACGTTTATATTCAGCTACTATCCGCTGAGCGGCTGGATCATGGCGTTCCAGAAATACAGGCCCGCGAAGGGCTACGCCGGCTCGGAATTTGTCGGCTTTGACCAGTTTATTTTCCTCTTTACGGACAGCGAGTTCTGGAAGGCGATGCGCAACACCCTCGCCATGTCGCTGATGAACCTGTTTTTCGGCACGGTGCTCGCCATCATCTTCGCCCTGCTGCTCAACGAGCTGCGGATGCAGGGCTTTAAGAAGTTCACCCAGACGGCGTCGTATCTGCCGCACTTCCTCAGCTGGATCATCGTGACCTCCCTCGTGGCCGATATGCTCGCGAGCGACGGCATGGTCAACCAGCTGCTCATGGGCATCGGCCTGACGAAGAGCCCGATTCTCTTCCTCGGCGACGAGAAATACTTCTGGTGGGTGGCGACCTTCGCCAACGTCTGGAAGGAGACGGGCTGGAACTCCATCATCTACATCGCCGCCATCACGGGCATCGACCCGACGATGTACGAGGCGGCGGAGCTCGACGGCGCGGGCCGCTTCAAGAAGATGTGGCACGTCACGATTCCGGGCATCAAATCGACGATCGTCGTCCTGCTCATCATGAATCTCGGCTGGGTGCTCAACACAAGCTTCGAGGTTCCGTACCTGCTCGGCACCGGTATGCTGCAGGACGTCTCGCAGACGATCGACATCTTCGTTCTCAAATACGGCATGAGCATCGGCAACTATTCGCTCGCGACGGCTGCCGGTATCTTCAAATCCGTGATTTCGCTGATTCTGGTCTTCGGCACGAACGCGTTCGCCAACCGGCTCGGCGAGAGCAGTCTGATGTGAGGAGGGGAAAAGGATGGCTGTAGCAGTAAAACGGCACAGAAAGCTGAAGCCCGGCGACGTGATCTTCCGTCTTGTCAACGGGCTGATCATGCTCGCGACGATCGTGGTCATGATTTACCCCTTCTGGAACACGATCGCCATTTCCTTCAACGACGCGCAGGACACGCTGCGCGGCGGCATCACCCTCTTCCCGCGCGTCTTCTCGACGTACAGCTATGAGACGGTCTTCAAGAACGATCTGATGCTCACCGCTGCCATCAACTCCGTGGTGCGCACGCTCCTTTCCACGGTGCTCGGCGTCGCCGTCAGCGCGCTGATCGCGTACGTCCTCTCGCGCCGCGAGCTCATCGGGCGCAGATTCATCACGGCGTATTTCCTTGTGACGATGTACATCTCCGCCGGCCTGATTCCGACGTACTTCCTCATCAAGGATCTGCACCTGCTCAACAACTTCCTCGTGTACGTCATCCCCGGCCTTGTGAGCGTCTTCAACGTCATCGTCGTGAAGTCCTTCATGCAGGAGCTGCCGGACAGCCTCACCGAGGCGGCGATGGTCGACGGCGCGGGCTACTTCCGCTGCTTCTGGCAGATTGTCCTGCCGTGCTGCAAGCCCGTCCTCGCGACGGTCGCGCTCTGGTGCGCCGTCGGCGCGTGGAACCAGTGGTTCGACACCTTCCTCTACGCGTCGAGCAAGGAGAGCCTGACGACGCTGCAGTATGAGATGATGAAGCTGCTCTCGTCCTCGATGCAGACGGGGCGCGACGAGTCGAGCATCTTCGGCAGCGATCAGGTGACGAACACCGTCACCCCCGCGTCCATCCGCGCGGCCGTCACGATTGTGGCGTCCGTGCCGATCCTGGTCGTCTATCCCTTCCTGCAGAAATATTTTGTCAAGGGCGTGACGCTGGGAGCCGTCAAGGGCTGAGAAGAGGGCACCCCCGTAAGACACAAAGCGTCCGCAGCCGTCGCCGACTGCGGACGCTTTTTCGGTTAGAGGAGGAACGTGGTCTGATGGAGCTTTCTGAACTCCGTCGGGCTGCAGCCCTTGAGCTTGCGGAAGTTGCGGTTGAACGAGGAGACGGAGTCGTACCCGCACGCGGCGCAGACGTCCGCGACGGAGACGTCCCTGTTTTTCAGCAGCTCCTCGGCGGAGCGGATGCGCAGGTACGTCAGGTACTCGCTGAAGGTCTGCCCCATGCGGCTGCGGAAGACCCGCGTGAAGTAATACTTCGACACGCCGAGCCGCCGCGCGGCCTCCTCGAGCGAAAGCTCCTTTGAGTAGTTGTTCTGCAAAAACTCGAGCAGACGGTCGAATTTCTTTCCGAGATCGGGATTCTCGCGCGGCGTCTCCGCCCGGGGGACGGCGCCGGCGAGGCGGTAGTCGGCGTAGCACGCGTAGATCTCGAGCATCCTGGCGCAGATGGAAAGATGCCACGACGGGCTGCCTCCCCAGTACAGCGAGACGATCTCCATGAAAAGGGTGATGATTCTCTCGTAAATTTCCGGGCAGACGGACGGGGAGATGCGGATCGGCTGCGAGAGCAGGGAGCGCACCTGCAGAAAGCCCGTCTGATGGCAGAAGGGCTCGAGATCGATGAGAAAGACGAAGCGCGCGCCGGGCTCCGGATCGGACATCGCGTGCAGCTCGCCCGGAGGTATCAGAAAGAAATCGCCGGGCTCGAGGAGATAGTCGGCGCCCTGCGCGGTGACGGCACACCTTCCCTCCAGCGGGACGATGATCTCCTGCGCGTCGTGCCAGTGCACCCGGTAGGTCTCCGCCTGCGTGTTGAACCACAGGCGCATTCCCGCCTTCTCGATGAAGTCCGGCACCTCGTATTCCTCCGAAACGCTCGCCCTGTCGGTAGGCTTGAAGTGATCCGGCTGCACGTCGTACCGTGCCTTCTGCTCCGGCGTCAGCGCGAACAGACTGCTCACATTCACTGCGGCTCCCCCCTTGACAGCAGAATAGAATTCTATATTATAATAACATATTCTCTTTAGAATACAAAGCAAAATTGTCAAACCGGCAAAAGGAGGAGTTTTTGTATGGAGAGATTCCGCGAAAAAACGTACCGCAATGTGTGGAGCGAGCTCGGCAAGAGCGAAGCGGAGATCGAGGAAAAGCTGCGCTCGATTGTCGACGGCTTCTTCTTCGAGGAGGGGCAGAAGGTCTATTTTCCCGTCGGGGACGACATGGCCTACATCGAGGACACGGGCAACATCGACGCGCGCACGGAGGGAATGTCCTACGGCATGATGATCTGCGTGCAGCTCGGCATGAAGGAGGAGTTCGACCGCATCTGGAAGTGGGCGAAAACGTATATGTACATGGAGGCCGGCGAGAACGAGGGGTATTTCGCGTGGTCGTGCAAGCCGGACGGGACGAAGAACGCCTACGGTCCCGCGCCGGACGGCGAGGAATTCTTCGCGATGGCGCTCTTTTTCGCCTCCCACCGCTGGGGCGACGGCGAGGGCATCTTCCACTACTCCGCCGAGGCGAAGCGCCTGCTCTCCGCGTGCCTGCACAAGGGCGAGAACGGCCGCCCCGGCGATCCGATGTGGAACCGTGAGAACCATCAGATTCTCTTCGTTCCCGGCTCGCCGTTCACCGACCCGTCGTACCATCTGCCGCACTTCTACGAGCTGTTTGCCCTCTGGGCGAACGAGGAGGATCGCCCCTTCTGGAAGGAGGCCGCCCGCGCGAGCCGCGCGTTCCTTGTGACGGCCTGCCACCCGGAGACGGGGATGAACCCCGAATACGCGAATTTTGACGGCACGCCGTACACCGGGGCAAACTGGGGCCGTCACGACTGGTTCTACAGCGACGCGTACCGCACCGCCGCGAATATCGGCCTCGATCTCGCGTGGTTTGGCGAGGATGTGGGGCAGGGGGCGGCGATCCCGCGCCTGCAGCGCTGCCTCGGCGTCACGAACCGCGACGATCCGTTCGTGACGTACGAAATCGACGGCACGCGCCTCGACCAGCCGGCACTGCACCCCGTCGGCCTGCTCGCGACGACGGCGCAGGGCTCGCTCGCCGTCGCGGAGAATCTTTCCGCCCCCGTCACGCCCGAGGGGAAGCTCGCCCGCGAGTGGGCGGAGCGCCTCTGGAACGAGCCGCTGCGCCGCGGCGTGCGCCGGTACTATGACAACTGCCTCTACTTCTTCGCGTTCCTCGCCCTCGGCGGGCGGTACCGCATCTGGTGACGGAAGCAGCGAAGCATCGCGGGACCGGGAAAGGAGGGATCGCGTGAGAAGCATCGTGCAGTACCGGGCGGGAGAATACGGCTCCGTCAAGGTCAAGCTGGCGCAGGCGCTGGCCAGCCGCGGCGTCACGCGGAACCGCCTCCGCGCGCTGACGGGCGTGAAATACGACGTGATCGACCGCTATTACAAGGGGATTCATGTCGAGCGCGCCGATCTGGATTTTCTCGCCAAGGTCTGCTATGCGCTGGAATGCGACATCTCCGACCTTCTCGAATACGTCCCGACCTCCGCAAAAAAGGAATAGTGTGAAAAAACGGCCCGTTGCAAAATGATCCAAAAAAGCGAGCGGGGTTTGGAGCCCGAAAGGGTTTCCAAACCCCGCTCGCCGCTTTATTCTTCGTTTGTGAAGACAAGGAATCAGCAAGACCGGTTTCCCGTATTTGAGCGGAATGGCCAACTGGTATTCACACGAAATTCAGAAGGTATGATACCGAAGAACGCACCCGTCCGTCTGCCAAACGCCCGGCTTGAGGAACCGGAGTACGGGAAACTGTCCGAAGCGTATTCTTCCGCATATCTATCTGCGCCTGTGCCGCTCCGTTCAGGCGGAGGGCGCTTTTGCCCCGCTGAAAAAGCACCGGATGAAGCGGGAACACGGCAGACCGCGAACCCGTGCGTCCGAGAAAATGACGGCCTGAGACGAAAAAAACAAAACAGTTTTCCGCATTTGGCGCCGGGATCGCCCCGGGGTTTGTTAATTTGCGCCCTTTTTCAACGCTTCCTTACTCGCCGAACAGCTCCTTGAGCTTGTCAAAGAAGCTCTTGCGCTTCGTGTAGTTCTTCTCCTCGGCGATGGAGTCGAACTCGCGCAGGACGTCCTTCTGCTTCTGCGAGAGGTTGCGCGGCACCTCTACGGTGACCTGGACGTACTGGTCGCCGCGGCCGCGGCCGTTGATGAACGGAATGCCCTTGCCGCGGAGCTTGAAGACGTCGCCGGGCTGCGTGCCCTCGCGCACCTGATAGCTGACGCGCCCGTCGATGGTCGGGACGGTCACCTCCGCGCCCATGGCGGCCTGGGAGAAGGTGATCGGCATCTCGCACCAGACGTCGTTGCCGCGCCGCTCAAAGATGGGATGCGGGCGCACGTTCACGAAGACCTCGAGGTCGCCCGCGGGGCCGCCGTTCGCGCCGGCGTTGCCCTGGCCGCGGACCTGAAGCACCTGCTCGTTGTCCACGCCGGCCGGGATGTTGACCTCGATCGAATGGCGGCGGCGCACATGGCCGGAGCCGCCGCAGGTATGGCACGGCGAATCGATCACCTTGCCGGTGCCGCGGCAGCGGTCGCACCCGCGCGACGTCTGCACGACGCCGAACGGCGTGCGCTGGCTCACGCGCACCTGGCCGGTGCCGCTGCACTGCGGGCACGTCTTGGCGGTCGTGCCCTTCTGCGCGCCGGAGCCGCCGCATTCCTGGCAGCTCTCGATGCGGTCATACGCAATCGTCTTCTTGCAGCCCTTCGCGGCCTCCTCGAAGGAGATGTTCACCACAGCCTCGGCGTCGCTGCCGCGGCGCGGG
This sequence comes from uncultured Clostridia bacterium, assembly GCA_944380675.1. Lineage (GTDB taxonomy): Bacteria > Bacillota > Clostridia > Oscillospirales > Acutalibacteraceae > Caccousia. Next base: position 28,254 of record CALWIH010000023.1, read on the forward strand.
GCGTTCGGGTTCGCGCGGCGCGCGCCGCCTCCGCCGAAGCCGCCGAAGAAGCTGTTGAAGATGTCGCCGAAATCGATGTCGCCTGTGAACGGGCTGCCGCCCGCCGCGCCCGCGCCGAAGTTCGGGTCGACGCCCGCGTGGCCGAACTGGTCGTACCGCGCCTTCTTCTCCTTGTCGGAGAGCACCTCGTACGCCTCGTTGAGCTCCTTGAACTTGGCCTCGGCGTCCTTGTCGCCGGGGTGCAGGTCCGGGTGATACTGCTTCGCGAGCTTGCGGTACGCCTTCTTGATCTCGTCCTCCGAGGCGTTCTTGGGGACGCCCATAACCTCATAATAATCTCTTTTATCCGCCACTCAAACCACTCCTAATGCACATAATGGGTCTTTCCCCGCATTTCCGCACGGGAACCGCGCTTTTGGGAACGCGTCCCCCTTACACACCCAAGGCCGTACCCCGCCGCATGGGCGGAGCACGGCCTGCAAGCGGACCCGCGCAGGCCGCTTTCTTACGGGGTTTTCGGATGGGGCGGATTTACCGGAAAGGGGCGACTGCGGCAGGAGGGAAGCTTTTGACTCGGGGAAAATCGTTCGGGAGAATTCGCTTCGCTCTTCTCCCTGGCCTTTTCAGGGCTTCGCTGACCTGTTTATGGGGCTCCGCCCCATAACCCCGCGGCCTTTTGAAAAAGGCCGGCGAAAACTTCACTTTTGCAGTCGGCAGCTTTTCCGACATCCGCGCCCTTATCCGCGCGAATTATTTCTGATCGTCGACGTCCTTGTACTCGGCGTCGTAGACGTTGCCGGTCGGGCCGCCGGCGGGGTTGCCCTGCTGGGCGTCCTGCGGCTGCTGCGGAGCGGCGTTCTTGTACAGCTTCTCGGAGGCGGCGTACATCGCCTTCTGAAGCTCCTCGACCTGGCTCTTGACGGCGCTCATGTCGTTGCGGTTGATGGCGTCCTTGAGGGCGGCGCTCTTCGCGGAGAGGTCGTTCTTGTCGGCCTCGTCGAGCTTGTCGCCGTTCTCGTTGATGAGCTTCTCGACCGCGTAGACGAGGTTCTCGGCGTTGTTCTTCTCCTCGACCTCCTCGCGGCGCTTCTTATCCTCGGCGGCGAACTTCTCCGCGTCCTTGACCGCCTTGTCGATATCCTCCTTGCTCATGTTGGAGCTGGAGGTGATGGTGATGTGCTGCTCCTTGCCGGTGCCGAGGTCCTTCGCGGAGACGTTCACGATGCCGTTGGCGTCGATGTCGAACGTAACCTCAATCTGAGGAATGCCGCGCGGAGCCGGGGCAATGCCGTCGAGCTTGAACAGGCCGAGCTGCTTGTTGTCGCGGGCGAACTCGCGCTCGCCCTGCAGGACGTTGACCTCAACCTGGGTCTGGCCGTCCGCCGCGGTGGAGAAGATCTGGCTCTTCTTCGTCGGGATGGTGGTGTTGCGCTCGATGACCTTCGTCATGACGCCGCCCAT
>CALWIH010000024.1 GCA_944380675.1 uncultured Clostridia bacterium
ATACCTTATAATGGCTCTGTCCTTCTACTTTTTTATTGCTTTTTTCCTCTCTGTCCAATATGTATTGTAGCTCTACACAGAAATGGCGAATCCGCACCGAGGTTTGCTTGAAACTCCCGGGATTATGATGTATAATACATATTTGGAAGCGCGAGATGGAATACAAATGTAATCGACCGGATTCCGTTTCGGCGGTGCTTCAGGGTCAATGAAGCACTACATTGAGCCAAGGGAGGGAACTCCAATTCAATCCAAAATGCAGCTTCCGGAGAAGCTGCGGGAGCTTCGGGTGAACAGCGGCTATACCCAGCAGCAGGTGGCCGACGTGCTTGACTGCTCCCGCTCAACCTACACCTATTACGAAACAGGCAAATCATCGCCGGATCTTCCCACATTGGTGATGCTTGCCAAGATATTCAATGTCTCGATTGCAGAACTGCTTGAGGAGGAGAAAAGCTCTACGATGGTGCGGGATTCCGGCCGTTCACTGCCGCGCAAAAAAACTGTCAGCCACATTTATGATCTGAATCCTGATGAGCTTTCTCTCATCAGCTATTATCGCGTCCTCTCCGAAAAGGAAAAAGAGGAAATCCTCGCCCATGTCCGCGAGCTCAGACATGGGGAAAAGTCCAAAACGGACGGCGCAAAATAACAGATTGCTTTTCCCCGAATGTTTGGATACCGAAATCTCGGAAGGAGGAAGTGGGTTCGATGGCATACGATGCGTTTACGGGCGGCGTGGAGCCCGGCGGACTCCGCAGCAAGGACGAGATCCGCATTCTCATCTGCTATCTGCTTTCCAGCGTTTCTGCTCCTCTTACAAAGGATGATATTCTCTCCATCATGCAGGAGAACGGCTTTGCCAACTATTTCGAGGTGACGGATTCTCTCTCCGAGCTGACGGCGAACGGCAATCTCCTCTGCTCGGAGGATCCTGTGCCGCTCTACACGGCAGCGGCGCAGGGAAAAATGGTTGCCGCTCAGCTCGATAAGGCGCTCCCTCTCTCCGTCCGGGAGAAGGCCGTCGCAGCCGCGCTGAATCTTCTCGCCCGCGCCAAGCGGGAGCGGGAAAACAAGGTCGAGATCGAAAAGATCTCCGCCGGATACCAGGTGACGTGCCACGTCTCCGGCGGTGAGGTGGAGCTGATGCGCTTTACCCTCTACGCGCCGGATAAAAAGCAGGCGAAGATGATCAAGCGCAATTTCCACCAATCGCCCGAGCTGGTCTACCAGGTGATGCTGTCCCTCGTGACGGGGCAGGCCGATCAAATTCCGTCCATTATCAAGCAATGGAATACATGACGAAGGGAAGGCGCCGCGGAAAGCGGCGCCTTCCTGATTGTCCCGGCATTGTCACGGGCGCAGGAGCAGATTGAGAAGCAGCAGGAGCGTCACGCCCGGAAGCCCCGCCGTTCCCGCCACGCCGAGGGAGAGCGGGCTTAATGGCAGCGAGACGCCGGTGAAGACGCCCGTCAAGTTGACGGCGAGCAGCGCGCACAGCCCGACGAGAACGCCGCCTGCCGCCCGCTGGACAGGCTTTTTCGCCCGTAGGGCGAGCTGAATGACGACGAGCAGCCCGAAAATGCCCGCGGCGATAAGCCACGGGAGAAATTCCCGCATACGATTCCTCCCTTCTCAGCCAAACGGTGCGCAGCGAACGTTTTCCCGCCGCGCGCGCTCGAGCAGCCCCCGCCGCTGCGCGAGCAGCGACTGGCGCTCGTAGACGCAGGCTTCGACGAGGGCGTCGTCCGTCTCGAGCTGAAACCAGGCATCGTTGCACGCCAGCCTTCGCCTTGTCTCGGCGAGGTCCTCGAGGAGCCGTTCGCGCGTCTTTGCCTTTTCCCGCGCGTCTGCGGCCTGTCCGGCCTCGTCCGCGCAGAACCGAATTCTTCTGAGTACGTTTTCCATCGCATCCGCCGCCTTTCGGTAAAGAGTATGCGATCAGTATGGACAAATATTCCAGCCGGTATGCCGGCACGGCGGCATAAACTTTTCGATATGGAGGCGTTTTCCTTGCAGCAGAAAAAACAGATGTCAGACTCTTTGCTCCTCGGCGTCGTGCTGACGCTCGCGGGCGGCTTTCAGGACGCCTACTCCTACAACGGGCGCGGCGGCGTGTTCGCGAACGCGCAGACGGGCAACATCGTCCTGCTCGGACAGAACCTCGCCCTCGGCGAGTGGGGGACGGCGCTGCGCTACCTGTTCCCGCTGCTCTCATTTCTGCTCGGCGTGTTTGCCGCGGAGGGGATCCGCAGCCTGTGCGAGCGCGTGACGCGGCTGCACTGGCGGCAGGTGATTCTGCTCATTGAGATCGCTTTTCTTCTCGCGGCGGGCGTGTTTCCGGAAAGCCTCAATATGGTGTCGAACGTGCTGCTCTCCTTCGCGTGCGCCATGCAGGTCGAGAGCTTCCGTAAATTCCGCGGGATTCCGTGCGCCACGACGATGTGCATCGGCAATATGCGCAGCGCGACGGAGCACCTCTACCGCTGGATTCGCACGCGCGACCCGGAGCAGAAGCGGCGCAGCGCGCATTACTACTTCATCATTCTGGTTTTCGCGGTAGGGGCGGCCGTCGGCGCGCTGTTCACCATGTGGCTTGGCGCGCCGTCCATCTGGATTGCAGCCGGTCTTCTCCTCGCAGGCTTTCTTTTGATGTTCTCCCCGGCGGAGCAGGCCGCTCAAGAGGAGCCCTGACACGCAAAAAGCCCGTTCCGGCCGGGACGGGCTTTTTATCTGCCGAAAGGGCTATCGCTCCCCGATGCGCACCACCGGCGCGCCCTCGGGCGGGGCCTGATGGGTGACGAGCAGGACGAGTTTTCCCCGCGATTTTTCGGCGAGCAGCGATTCCATGTCGGCGCGCGTCGCGTCGTCGAGCGCGTGGAAGGGCTCGTCGAGGAGGAGGAGCGGGGCGTCGAAGGCGAGGGCGCGGGCGAAGGCGACGCGCGAGCGCATCCCGCCGGAGAGCTCGGAGGGGTATTTGTCCGCCGCGTCCGCGAGGCCGACGCGTTCGAGCCAGCCGAGCGCCTCCGCCCGTCTCCGCTTCCCGAGGACGGCCTCGAGATTCCCGAGCGCCGTCCGCCAGGGCAGCAGGCGATCCTCCTGAAAGCAATACGCGATCCGTTCCGGGACGCCCGAAATGACGCCGCCGTCCGGCTTTTCCAGTCCGGCGATGCAGCGCAGCAGCGTCGTCTTCCCGTAGCCGGACGGGCCGGCGATGGCGACGATCCCCGTCTCGGGGAAGACGCACGAGAAGTCCGTGAGGACGGGCACGCCGTCAAAGCGCTTTGTCAGGTGTTCCACGGTCAGCATGAGCGGCCTCCAGATGAAAGATTCGCAGCAGACGCCGCATGAGCAGCAGCACGAGCTTCTCGAGCGCCACGCTCATCGCGATCACGACGGCTGTCCAGGCAAACAGATCGGGCGTTTCAAAATAGATTTTCGCGGCGTAGATTTTTCCGCCGAGCGAGAGGCGCGTGTTGGCGAGCACCTCGGCGGCGACGCCGGCCTTCCACGCGAGGCCGAGCCCCGTGCCGCAGGCGGCGGTGAGGTACGGCACAATGGAGGGCAGATAGATCTGCCGGAGCATCGAGAGCGGGGAGAAGCGGTACATCCGGCCCATCTCGATGAGATTGCGGTCGGTGCTCTGCATCCCGCTGAGCACGTTCCCGAACACGATCGGGAAGACCATCAGGAACGACGTGAAGACGGGCACGCCCGGCGAGGGGATCCACACGAGCGCGAGCAGGATGAACGACGCGACGGGCGTCGCCTTCACGATCCGCAGCACGGGACTCAGCAGCGCCGCGACGGGCGAGAAGCGGAACGCGAGCGCCGCGCCCAGCACCCCGGCGAGAAACGCGAACAGGAAGCCGAGGAGGACGCGCAGCATCGATCCGCCCGCCGCGCCCCAGAACTCCGCCTCCCTCGCGAGCACCGCGAGCCGCTCCGCCACGCGGACGGGGGACGGGAGCAAAAACTCCAGATTGACAGCAAGGCTGGCCGCCTCCCAGACGGCCAGCCAAAACAAAGCTGCGAGGGCGAGGGAGATCCCCCGCGGGAATTTTCTCTTGTTATCTCTCATAGTAGAAGTCGTCGCCCGGCATCGCGCCGCCGACGGACTGCGGATTCGCGTCGTAGAGAATCTGCAGGAAGCCCGGAAGCTTCTCCTTCATCTCGTCGCCGTCGATGTAGACGATGTTGCACTCGGGGATGGCCTTCTCCGCCACGGCTGCGCCGATCAGGTCAACCTCGCCGGAGATGACAGCGGCCTCCGCAGGATTCGCGTTCACGAATTCCACGGACTCCTTGTAATCGTCGAGGAAGGCGTTGAACGCGTCCTTGTTCTCCTCCGCGAAGTCCTTGCGCACGACGAGGCAGCCCATCGTCAGGATGCTCGCGCCGTCCGCGGCCTTGTCCCACTCCTCCGTCAGGTTCAGCGCGACCTTGAGGTCGGGGTTCTGGCTTGTCGCCTGCGTCACGAAGGGCTGGGGCAGCACGGCGATGTCCGCCTGACCCGAGGCCATCAGCGTCGCAATCTCCGCGTGCTCCGTCTTGTACTCGACGGTCACGTCCTTCCCGGCCTCGAGGCCGTTTGCGGAGAGAATGTAGTTGAACGCGTACTCAGCCACCGTGCCCTGGCCGGACGAGTAAACCGTCTTGCCCGCGAGGTCGGCGATCGAGGTGATCTCCGTGTCGCCGTAGGTGACGAGATACAGCACGCCGAGCGTGTTGACCATCGCGATCTGCAGCTGGCCCTCCGTCTTGTTGTACAGGGCGGCGGCGGAGTTCGTCGGCAGGGCGACGGCGTCAAGCTCGCCGGTCGTGATCTTGCCCGTCAGCTCGTCGGCCGCGCCGGCCAGCGTGAACTCATACGGCTTTTCGCCGTCGTTGGCCTCCTGCATGAGCTGCAGCATTCCGAGGCCGGTCGGTCCCTTGAGCGCGCCGATGCGGATCGTCACGTCGGAGACGTCGGTGGACTCGCTTTCCTCGGCGTCGGAGGAGACCTCCGGCTCGGAGGCTTCCTCGGCGGACGCGGTCTCGGAGGAAGCGGGAGCCTCCGACGAGGCGGCGGAGGAGGACGCTCCGGAGGAGCAGCCCGCCGTCACGGCCGCCGTCAGCGCCATCGCGAGCAGGAGAGAGGAGATTCGTTTCCAAAGCTTCATGGGAAAAACACCTTTCCATCAAAAAATCGTTGCAGGATGTATCAAGTGATACACACTGCAACGATATTCTAGCACACGATTGCGAGAAATGCAAGCTTAAGCGGGAAGATCCGCGGAAATATTCAGCTTGGAGTAGGTGAACGTTCCTTTACACAGCAGGACTCCGTTCTCATCCCGGACGGTCACGTCGACGACAATCAGCCGCTTTCCGGCCTTGAGCGCGGCGGAGGAGGCGAAAAGCCGCTGCGTGTTGAGCCCGGCGTTGAGGTAGTGCAGGCTGCTGTCGACCGTGCAGACGGCCGAGCCGTACGAATAGGCCGCGATGCCGCCGGTGACGTCCGCGACGGTGAACAAAATACCGCCGTGGACGCTGCAAAACGGGTTGCGGAATTCCGGGAGGACGGGCAGCTCCGTCTCTGCCTTCCCGCATTCGACGCTCGTGACGGTGAGGCCGAGGGTGCGGGAAAAGTCGGGCGTGTGATTGAGCTGGTCCCGGAAGGCTTGATAATCCATAGACAGACGCTCCTTTTTGCGGGGATATGCTCTCCGCTATTGTGCGGAGAAGGCGCGTTCGTTATGCGCGCCCTGCGCCGTTTTGGCGCGTCCGGTTCTGCGCGCCGAGCATCCGCTTTTTCTGGCGGATGTCGTCGCCCTGAAACAGGCAGCGGACGTAGTCGGCCATGATGCGCGAGGTGAAGCGGTTCGTGTACGCCGTCTCGAGCTCCTTCATCGTCAGATTGGTGCTGATGATCGTCGGCCTGCGCGTCATCTGGCGCGTGTTGATGAGATTGTACACCTCCGCGACGGAGAACGCCGTGCGGAATTCCGTGCCGAGGTCGTCGAGGATGAGCAGATCGCAGTCCATGAGGCTTTGGCGCGTCGACGCCTCCTCGTCGCGGCCGAAATGCTCGCGCTCGAGCTTGTCGATGAGGTTGTTGACCGAGCCGTAGACGACGCCGTACCCCCTGTCGATGACGGCGCGGGCGATCGCGAGCGAGAGATGCGTCTTTCCGAGTCCCGTGCTGCCCATCATGATGATGTTCGGCGAGGAGAACGAGAAGCTTTTCGCGTATTCCATACAATGGAACAGAAGCTTTTCCATCGCGGGGCGCACCTGCTCGGGATAATAGTCGAGCGAAAAGGTCTCGAAGGTGGAGAGCGTCAGGGGAGAGAGCTCGTTGAGCTCGCGGCACGCCTCCTCCCGGAGCGCCTGACGCAGGCAGGCGCACATTTTCCCGTCGATGTAGCCGGTGTCGCCGCACGCGGCGCAGGTATAGCGGGTGGTGAGATGATCCTCAGGGAGTCCCGCCTGCCGCAGAAGCTCCTTCTGCTCGCGCTGCAGGGCGAGGTTGCTCTCCTTCAGCCGCGTGAGGTTCTCCCGCACGTTCCCGCCCGCGAGAACGGCCCGTGCGGCGGCGACGCCCGTTCGCGCGAGCTCCCGCTCAATCTGCGCGGCGCGCGGGCAGGCTTCAAAAAAAGCGGCGCGGCGCTCCGAGGCCTCGCGCTCCGCGGAAGCGCGGCGCGCGGCCAGTGCCGCCGCGGCGTTGCGGTATACTTCTCTGCTGTAGCCCACAGGCGTCCCTCCTTATGTGGAAAAGCTGTCGAACGCGCCGGAGCGCTCGAACGAATCGATGTCATACGAAATGCGGCTCTGCTCCTGCTCGCGGCGCGCGGCGTTCTTCTGCTCCTGCTCGCGGCGCGCGGCGTCGAGCGAGAGAATCCCCTCGCGCTGCCAGCGCTCGAGAATCTTGTCCATGTAGCGCAGGCTCAGCTTGCCCGTCTGGTTGACGCAGCGCTCGTACGCCTCGCGGATCATGTCGGGGGAGAAGCGCCACTCGAGAATCCAGCGGGAGGCGAGCTCCGTCTCCTGCTTCGTGGGCGACCGCCGGGAGATGCCGAGCGCCTGCTCGACCACGCCCCAGGCGCGCGTGCTCTCGTTGAGGCGGCGGATTTTCTCCTCCGCCTTCTCGTGCGTGTTGATCTCCTCGTCCGCCCAGTTCATGGCGACCTTCTCAATATACCGCATATTGGATTTCCCGACGCTCACGGTGTACTGCAGGAGCATGAGGATGACGTCCGTCGGAAGGCCGAGGTAGTCGTGCATCATCAGGAGCGTTGAGGAGTCGCCGTTGTTGATCAGCCGGCCGAGGATGGTCTGCGATTCCTGCATGAGCATCGCTATCTCGCTGCTCTCGGCTATGCGGCTCGCAACGAACGCGGGATCCGGCTTCTGCGGGCGCTGCGGCAGCACGGCGGACGGCGCGGCGCTCTGCGGGGCGGCGGGCTGCTCCGGCTTCGGCTGCGCGGCGGGAGCGTCCTCCGGCTTTCCGGCGGGGACGAGCTCCCCGCTTTCGCTCTTGACGATCAGGCCGCATTCCTGCCAGTACAGCATCGCGTCGGCGACGTCGGCCTTCGACACGCCGAGGGCGGCGGAGAGCGCCTCCTCGCCGACGGCCTCCCCGCCGTGGCGCAGCACCCAGAGCAGCGCCTTGAGCTGGACGGCGCCGGCAAGCTTCAAATGACGATCCACCAGAGCGGTGGGCACGGCGAACACGGAATTCCATGCGCCGAGCTGCAGCAGATAACTCAAAACAGGAGCCTCCTCACACGTTTCTTCGACCATTTTATCACATCAAACGGGCAAGCTCAATGCCCCGAAAAATTTCTGCAAAAAATTTCAAAAAAGGTGTTGACATTTATCGGCCGGTGTACTATAATAACACACGTCGCCAAGAGAGAAAGCGATATGCGAACGTAGCTCATCTGGTAGAGCGCCACCTTGCCAAGGTGGAGGTAGCGAGTTCGAGCCTCGTCGTTCGCTCCAGTAAAAATCCCGATTGCATCAGCAATCGGGATTTTTTGCGTGTTCAGGGCGCTGCGAGCGCCGCGCCGACGTCGGCGCGAAAGGCGTCCCACGCCTCGGGATGGTCGACGAAGTAGAGCGGGCAAAGCTTGCCCGTCACGTCGTAGTGGCGGATGAGGCGCGTCTCGTCGAGGCCGAGTTCCCCGCAGAGCCATGCGCACAGCCGCACGAGGGACTCGTACGACGCGTCGGTGAACTGCCCTGTCTCGTCCGGATGGCAGACCTCGATGGAGATGGTGTCGCGGTTGCGCTCGTTCGTGGCGGCGGATTTCTCGTCGAGCGGGACGCACTGGATGATCTCCCCGTCGAGACCGATGAGAAAGTGCGCGTTCACCTCGGTCGCGGGATCATTGAAGTAATTGCGGTTGCCCGCGGCGCTCGTGCCGGGATTCGCGACATAGTGGATCGCGAGGTCGTTGACCGCTTCGAGCGGCTCCCCGGAGCGGCTTCCGCCGAGATCGAGCAGCTCCTGATCGATCCAGTCCGGAATCTCAATGGAGGAGAGCTCCTGATCGCGCTGTGTCTCGGAGGACTCGCCGGACGCGGCGTCCTCCTGCGTCAGCATGGGGGAGGCGGGCTGCCGCGGCGCTCCCGGCGTCCGCGCCCCGAAGCCACCAGTCAGGAGAGGCGGGAGCAGCAGCGCGATCGAGGCAATCACGACAAAGGAGAGGATGACGGCCAGCCCGGTCAGCGCCCGGCGGCGACGGCGTCTTTTCTTCCGCCGGACGCGCCGTTCCTCCCGGCTGTCAGACCACAGGTCGTCCTGCGGATAGGGTGCATACATGAAAATTCCTCCTTTTCCGTCCCCGAGGGACGTGTCCATCTGTCAATAAGACGGTTTTCGCGCCGGTAAGGTTGCATTCCCGGGAAAAGTTCCCGCCGCGTTGACAAACGGCGCGCGGACTCGTATAATCAGATACGGATCCCCGCGCGTCTTCGCCGGGGAAGCGCCCGCCGGCGAAAAGGGGAATCGGGCGGACGGATTATGGATGCGCCCTGTCGGGCGCGGAAAGGCGTGAAGGAAATGAGTGAAGGATGCAGCCACGATTGTGAGCACTGCAGCGAAAATTGCGGCGAGCGCAGGATGCGCCCCGAGGATTTTCTTGAGAAGCCCCATGCGATGAGCAGTATTAAAAAGGTCATCGGCGTCGTCAGCGGCAAGGGCGGCGTCGGCAAGAGCCTTGTTACCTCCCTGATGGCGGTGGAGATGAACCGGCGCGGCGCGCACACCGCGATTCTCGACGCGGACGTGACCGGCCCCTCCATTCCGAAGGCGTTCGGCCTGCACCAGCGCGCCATGGGCAGCGAGCTCGGCCTGCTGCCGGTGAAAACGAAATCCGGCATCGACGTAATGTCTGTCAACCTCCTGCTTGACGACGAGTGCGCCCCGGTGGTTTGGCGCGGTCCGATCATCGCGAACACCGTCAAGCAGTTCTGGACGGAGGTCATCTGGAGCGACGTCGACTATATGTTTGTCGATATGCCTCCCGGGACGGGCGACGTGCCGCTCACCGTCTTCCAGAGCATCCCGCTCGACGGCATCATCATTGTGACCTCGCCGCAGGAGCTTGTCGCGATGATTGTCTCGAAGGCCGTCAACATGGCGCAGATGATGAACGTGCCGATCGTCGGCGTCATCGAGAACATGAGCTACGTCAAGTGCCCGGACTGCGGGCGCGAGATCCATGTCTTCGGCGAGAGCCATGTGAAGGAGATTGCCGCGAAGTACGGTCTCGAGCTTCTCGGCCGCCTGCCGATGGATCCCGAGACGGCGAAGAACTGCGACGTCGGCCTCGTGGAGCTTTGCCACACGGACGGCCTCGCCGCCGCCGCGGACGCGGTGGAAGCGCTTCCCGAAAAGCAGAAATAAGGAACCCGAGCCCCGCCGGCTCCCGCATCCGGGAGTACCGGCGGGGCTTATTTATCGGACGATCAGCCCGAGGCGGCTTCCGAGCCGGGAGAGCAGCTCGTTTGTGATGGTGCCGCAGCGCCCGGCGAGCTCCTCTGCCGGGATCGTCTCCGCGCCGTCGCGGCCGATCAGCGTCACGACGTCTCCGCCCTTCGTCTCTTCCGCGTCCGTCGCGTCAAGAAGCAGCTGATCCATGCACAGCCGCCCGACAATCGGGACGCGCACGCCGTGCAGGAGGGCTTCGCCGCCCCGCTGTGCGAGATCGCGCGGCAGGCCGTCCGCATAGCCGATGGAGACCGCGGCGAGCACGGTGGGGCGCTGCGCCGTGAAGGCCAGCCCGTATCCGGCGCTTTCGCCCGTCTCGAGACGGCGGACGCTCGTCACCCGCGCCCGCAGCGACAGGACGGGCCGCAGGCCGCACCGGGCGTCGCGTTCCGCTGCCGTCTCCCACACGCCGAACAGCGCGAGGCCGGGCCGCGCGAGGGAGAACGGCTGCGCCTCCCAGCGCAGGAGGCCGGCGCTCGCGAAGAGGTGCGTCTCGCCCACGAGGAGGCCGGACGTCTGCAGAAGGGCCGTCAGTCCGGAAAAGCGCCGGATCTGTTCACGCGTGAACGCCTCCTCCTCCGCGCTCGCGCCGTTTGCCTCGCAAAGATGCGAGAAGACGCCGGTGATGCGCAGGGACGGCAGCCGAGAAATCCGGCGGAACGCGGCCATATCCTCCGACGGGACGCCGAGCCGGTGCATCCCCGTGTCGGCGGCGAGGTGGACGCGCACGCGCCGTCCCTGCGCCGCGAGCTGACGCGCGTACGGCTCGTCGACGACGGCCTGCGTCAGCCGCCAGCGGACGAGCAGCTCCGCCTCCGCGGGCGGCGTCCAGCCGAGAATCAGGATCGTTCCCCGGAGAAACGCCCGGCGGAGCGCGATGCCCTCCTCGAGCGTCGCGACGGCAAACGAGCGCACGCCGCAGCGGCGCAGCGCCCTGGCGCAGGGGACGGCGCCGTGCCCGTAGGCGTCCGCCTTGACGACCGCCATCAGCTCCGTGCGCTTTCCGGCGAGGCGGCGAAGCAGCGCGGCGTTCTGCCGCAGCGCGCCGAGATCGATCTCGCGCCACGCCCTCCCGTCGGCCCGCGGCTTTTCGGGCAGAAGGGCGGCGGCAAGCGCGAACAGGGAGGAGAGCGCCAGCACCGCGAGAAAGTGCCCCAGGCTGTTTTCCACAAGCTGCTTTTCCAGCGAGAGCAGCTTTGCGCCGCCGCGCACGAGCACAATGCACCACGGATGCACGACGTAAAACACGGCGGAGAACCGCCGCGCCGCCCTGTCCTGCCCCGCGTTCTCCGCGAGCAGGAGCGAAAACAGCAGCACGCTGCACAGCGGCAGCAGCAGGTACATGGAGTCGTGGCGCTGCCAGCCCGCGTTTTTGAGGAGAAAGGCTTCCCCGCTCATCGCGGCGAGGGAGAGGGCGAGGCCCGCGCCGCAGAGAGCTGGGCTGCGGCGCTTTGCCAGCGCGCCGAGCACCAGAAAGAGCGGCGCGAAGCACACGCCGCCGCGCGTGCAGGACGAGATGGTGAAGAAGCCGTCGTAGAACGCCTTTCCCGCCGGCAGGGAGGAAAACAGCCCGTAATACGAATCGCCGCCGAGGCCGATGAGGTAGAGCGCGGCGGACGCGGCGAGCGCGAACCGCCTTCCGCCCTTCAGCAGGAGCCGGGCAAGGACGCTGCCGAGCAGGATGGCGGGGAAGTACCACAGATGGTAGAACGTGCCGTCGAAGAACAGCCCGCGCAGGATATCCTGCCAGTTCGTCAGGTTTTTCGCGTAGACGTTCAGCGGCAGGTAGAGCAAAATCGCCGCGAGATAGAGCCCAGCGGTTTTTTTCAGAAAGCGCGGCAGATGGGCAAAGTCCGATCGCCCGAGGAAATACCCCGTGACGAGAAAGAAAAACGGCACGGCAAGACGGGCGAGCACGCGCGTGAGCCAGAAGTCGGCGCCCGGCGCGTACGACGCGAGCGGGGAGGTGTGGATCGTGAGCACAAGCACCGCCGCGAGAACGCGGAAGCGGTCGAGCGCGGGCGTTCTCGCTCTCATGCGCTCTCCTCCCGCACGGTGAGGAGCAGACCGCCGTCGTTGTCGCCGGAGACGGTGAACCGCACCGCGAGCGGCAGCGTGACGCCCTGCGGCCCGCAGCCTATCCGAAAAATACGCACCGCTCCGCCGCGGTATGCAAAACGCAGACCGCCTCCGCGCAGCAGCGCGAGATATTCCTCCAGGCACAGGCCGCGCTGCGCCATAATCTCGGCGTGCGGCGCGCCGACATACCGGAAATGCCACGGCTCGGACGCGATCCCCGTGACGCTCTCCTTTCCGGCCGGATAGCGTTCGATCCAGCCGAACAGCGGCGCGATCCGCCGGAATTCGCCGTACACGCCGTCCCGCGGAAGGTGGGGGCGGATGAAGTCGATGAACGGCGCGTCGGCGGCGAGATCGATCGCGAGTCCCGTTTCGTGCTCGCTGCACCCCGGCCGCGCGACATAGCTCCGGGTGAACGCTTCGCCGCTTTCCCGCAGGGAGTCGTCCCAGATTTGCCGCTGCTCCTTCCGGCTTCTGTATCCGGAGACCGCCTTGATACGGCCGAGTCCGCCCGCCGCGCGGACGCACGCCGCGAGCATTCTGGCCGCGTGCCGCTCGAGCAGGACGTTCTCCTCGCCGGGAAGGGCGGGGCAGAGGCGCGGCTTCGATCCGGCGGCGAGCGGATGGGAGGCGTTCACAAGGATGAGCGGCCCGCGCTGCGTGTCCTCCCGCGTGTAAACCTGTTCTCTCATGCTTCCACCCCCAGTGCAATCAGGCGGTTGACAAGGCGGTCAAACGGGATTCCCGCCGCCTGCATCATTGACGGGAAGCGGCTGTGCGCCGTGAACCCGGGAATTGTGTTGACCTCGTTGAACAGGATGCGCCCGTCCGGCGTCAGGAACAGGTCGACGCGGGCGAAGCCCCGGCAGCCGAGCGCACGGTAGACGGCCTTCGCCGCCTGCGCGGCCTCCTCCTCCTTCTGCGGGGAAATGCGGGCCGGGCAATGGATTGCCGAGGTTTTGAGCGTGTATTTCTCCTCGAAGTCGAAGAAGCCGGAGGAGAGCTCGATCTCGTCGACGCGCCCCGTGACGAGACTCTCGTTTCCGACGACGGCGCAGCCGATCTCAAAGCCGGGCACGGCCTCCTCGAGCAGGATTTCCGTGTCGTGCCGGAAGGCCTCCTCCACCGCCGCGCGCAGCGCGTCGGGGCGCGTTACGCGGCTGACGCCGAAGGACGAGCCGGCGCGCACCGGCTTGACAAAGAGCGGCCAGCCGAGCGATTCCGCCGCCCGCTCGAGCTCCCAAAAGTCCTCGCCGCGCCGGAAAACTGTCCCGCGCGGCGACGGAACGCCCGCCAGGGCGGCGAGCCGGTGTGCCCTGTCCTTGTCCATCCCGAGGGCGCTCGCGAGCGTGCCGCAGCCGACGACGGGAATCCCCGCCAGCTCGAGCAGGCCCTGCAGCGTGCCGTCCTCGCCGTTTTTGCCGTGCAGGACGGGGAACGCCGCCAGGAGCGGCAGCAGCCGGGGCGTTTCCCCGCAGAGCAGCAGCCCGGGAGCCGTCCGGTCAGGGGAGAGGAGGCAGGGGACGCAGCCGGGATTTTGCTCCCACGAGCCGCCCGGAAGCTCGTCCGGGCTGCCGGGGAAGTACCGCCATGCGCCCTCCCTTGTGATTCCCACCGCCAGCGGGCTGTACTTTGTTCGGTCGATGGCTTTGAGCACCGCCTGCGCGGACTGCAGCGAGACCTCATGCTCCGTCGAACAGCCGCCGAAAAAGACGGCAATTTGATTTGTGTGCATTCTGACTTCCTCCTTGCAAAAGAAAACCGTCTGTTTTTTGCCACATTGATCGTAGCAAAAACAGACGGTTTGTTTTTCTCTCTTTTCTCAAGGAGATCTTGTGATTATCGCGAAGAAATCCTACGAATTTCTTACAATCCCCGGAGCCTGAGGAGGCGGAGCGGACTGGCGCAGCGGCAGGGTGACGGTGAACAAAATGCGGTTGTCCTCGCTCGCCGCGCAGATGGAGCCGTGATGCAGGCGGACAATCTCTCTCGCAATCGCGAGGCCGAGCCCCGCGCCGCCGCTGCCGGTCGAGCGCGAGGAGTCGAGGCGGAAGAACTGCTCAAAGATGCGGTCGAGCTTTTCACGCGGAATGGTCGGGCCGCTGTTCTCGAAGCGCAGCGTGATGAGTCCCTGCGCTTCCTCTCCGGAGACGCGGATCATCGTGTTCGGGAAGCTGTAGAAGTTCGCGTTGCGCAGGAGGTTGTCAAAGACGCGCGCGAGCTTGTCGGGATCGCACTCGCATTCCAGACGGGGCGGCAGGGAGAGAGAGGCGGTCAGCCCCTTCTCGGCGAAGGCGGGCTCAAACTCGCTGCACGTCTGCTCGAGCATCCGCGTGAGGTCGATCGTCGTGAGCTCGAGCGAGAGGTGCGAGAGGTTGAAGCGCGTGATCTCAAAGAATTCGTTGATGAGCTCCTCGAGCCGTTCGGCTTTGTCGAGGGCGACGCCCGTGTACCGGGCGCGCAGCTCGGGGGAGATCTGCGGCTCGTCGCGCAGGAGCGTCAGGTAGCCGATGACGCTTGTCAGCGGCGTTTTGAGGTCGTGCGCAAGGTAGACGATGAGATCGTTTTTCCGCTGCTCCGCCTCGCGGGCGGCGGCCTCGCTGCGCAGCAGCTCCTGCCGCGCAGCGTTGAGCCGGTCGGCGACGGGGGCGAGCAGCTCCGGCAGCTCGATGGGGCGGTTCGGCTCCCGCGCGAGCTGCTGCGACGCCGCGACAAGCGTTTCGACGTAGCGCAGAGGCTTCCGGATGAAGTAGATTGTGATGACGAGCACTCCTGCGCACAGCGCGATGATAAACAGGAGCATGAAGTAATTGCGCACCCAGTCGAGGAAGGGATAGATCAGCTCCGTGCCGTACCAGGTGCGGGACGACACGACGACGACTCCAAGGAAACAAATGACCGGCAGGGCGACGCAGTAGCCGAGCAGGCACAGCAGATACTGAAGCAGGATCTGGCGCGAGAACGCCCTTCCGCTCTCGCGCCCCATGGCTTTCTTATTCAACGGTATACCCCACCCCCCAGACGGTCTTGACAAATTTCGGCCTGCGGCTCGGCTCGTGCATCTTCTCGCGCAGGCGGGCGATGTGCGTCATCACCGTGTTGTTGCTGTCCATGAATTTCTCGCCCCACACGGCCTCAAACAGTTCCTCGCTCGAGACGACCGCCCCGCGGCGCTCGCACAGGTACCACAGGATCGAGAACTCGATCGGCGTCAGGCTCAGCTCCTCGCCGTAGAGCGTGCACTTGTGGGTCGTCTTCGAGATGCACAGGCCGCGCAGCTCGAATTCCTCCGCCTGCCGCTGGGCTGGCTCCGCGCTGTTGTACCGCGTGAAGCGGCGCAGCTGCGTCTTTACCCGCGCGACGAGCTCGAGCGGGTTGAACGGCTTTGTGATATAGTCGTCCGCGCCGAGCGTCAGGCCGGTGATCTTGTCCATGTCCTCCACCTTCGCCGTGAGCATCAGGATGGGGAAGAAAAACTGCCGGCGGATTTCCCGGCAGAGCGAGAAGCCGTCGAGATCCGGCAGCATCACGTCGAGGATGGCGAGATCCGGCGGGTCGCTGCGAACCGACGCGAGAGCGTCCGCGCCGTTGTACAGCTTCGTGACCTGATACCCCTCGTTTTTCAGATAGACCTCCACCAGATCGGCGATCGACGCCTCGTCGTCGACGACCAGAATTCTTTCGTTCAAAGCGTTTCCCTCCGGGAGTCAGAATGGTGCGCCCTTATTGTAGCACAATCCGCGCGGTTTCCCAACCCCCTTTTTCCCGCAGCAAAAAGGGGAGCCCGTTTCGCGGACTCCCCGAAGGAATGTTGTGAGTTATCTGGTGAGGAAGCGGTAAGCCGTGACCGTCTCGAATTTCTGGCCCGGGCGCAGCACCGAGAACGGGAATTCGGGGTGGTTCGGCGAATCCGGGAAGAACTGCGTCTCGAGGCAGAACGCGCCGTGGCTGACGAACGGAACGCCGCCGTGTCCGGCGCCGCTCAGGTTGTTCGCCGTGTAGAGCTGCATACCGGGCAGATCGGTGTACGTCTCCATCACGCGGCCGCTCTCGGGCTCGTACGCCTCGGCGACCTTCCGGAAGCCCTCGCCCCTGACGACGAAGTTGTGGTCGTAGCCGCCGCAGAGCTTGAGCATCGCGTCGTCGGCGCCGGCGTCGCGGCCGATCGTCTTCGGCTCGTTGAAGTCGTACGGCGTCCCGGCGACGGGAATGTACTCGCCGTTCGGGATGAGATCCTCGCTGACGGCGGTAATCTTGTCCGCATGAATCTGCAGCTCGTGGGAGAAAATAGAGCGGGACGCGTCGCCAGTCAGGTTGAAGAACGCGTGGTTTGTCAGGTTGACAACCGTCGGCGCGTCCGTCTCGGCGCTGTAGGCGATGCGCAGCGCGTTGTCCTTCGTGAGCGTGTAGGCGACCTCAACCGTCAGGTTGCCCGGGAAGCCCTCTTCGCCGTCGCAGCTGAAGTACGAGAAGACGAGCTTCGGGCCGTCCTCGGTCTCGACAGCCTCCTTCACGTCCCACACGCGGTGAGCAAAGCCCGTCGGGCCGCCGTGCAGGGAGTTGTTCCCGTCGTTCTTCGCGAGAGTGTACGTCTTGCCGTCGATGGAGAAGCTCGCCCCGCCGATGCGGTTCGCGTACCGGCCGACAGCCGTGCCCTGATAGTCGCGGTTCTTGACGTACTCGTCAAGCGTGTCGTAGCCGAGCACGACGTTCACGGCCTTCCCGTCGCGGTCAGGCACAGAGAGGCGGACAATGCGGCAGCCGAGCGCCATCAGCTCGACGCTGAGGCCGCGGCCGTTTTCGAGGGTATAGAGGTCGACGGCCGTTCCGTCCGGCATGACGCCAAAGGGAGATTTTTTGATGCTCATAATACAATCATCCTCCTGAAAAAATTTTTATTCGCCCAGCAGAGCCGCGCCGATGATGCCCGCGTCGTTGCCGAGCTGCGCGCGGCAGACAAGCGTCTGCTTTCCGCCGCTGGCGCTGTTGTACGTTTCCTTCGCGACGAGCTCGCGCAGCGGAGCGAGAAGCGTTTCTCCCTCGTTGCTGATGCCGCCGCCGATGCAGAGAATATCAGGCTGGAAAATGTTGATGCAGTTCGCGACGCCGCAGGCCAGGTACGCGATGTACTTGTCCACGACGGCCTTTCCGAGCGGATCGCCGGCCCGCATCGCGTCGAACGCCGTTCGCCCGCCGACCGCGTCGAGGTTGCCGTTTGTCAGCTGCCAGATGGGGGTGTCCCTCTTGTCGGCGTGGGCAGCCATCGCCTCGCGCGTCATGCGGATGAGCGCTGTCGCGGAGGAGTACGTCTCCCAGCAGCCTTTTCTGCCGCAGGTGCAGTCCGCGCCGCCGTAGACAATGACCATGTGGCCGAGCTCGCCGCCCGCGAAGTTCGAGCCGGAGTACACCTTGCCGTGGATGATGATGCCGCCGCCGACGCCCGTGCCGAGCGTGACGGCGATGCCGTTGTCAGCGCCCTTGAGCGCGCCGGCCTTGTATTCGCCGTACGCCGCCGCGTTGGCGTCGTTTTCCGCGAGCACGGGGCGGCCCGTCTTCTTTTCGAGTAGCTCGCACAGCGGGAAATTCTCCAGATACAGGTTGTTCGCGTACTCGACGATGCCGGTATCGCGGTTCACCGAGCCGGGGCAGCCGATGCCGATCCACGGTACGTCCTCGAGCGTGATGCCGGCGGCCTCGGCGGCCTCCTGCGCGGCGGCGGCCAGATCGTCGATCAGGCCCTCGTCGCACGGGATTCTCGTCTTGCGCTTCGCTCGCGCGATGATCTGATACGACTCGTCGACAATGCCGACGGCGATGTTCGTGCCGCCCAGATCGATGCCAAGATAATACATACCAACGTCCTCCTTGAGAGTTGAGATTGACGGATTTCCGGATCTATTTTAGTATAGAGGAAAGAAACAAAAAAGTAAAGGCAATCGCGCGGAATTCTCCGTATGCCGGAAGCGTTTTGTCAAAAAGCGGAAAACCGGCCCGGCGGGGAGGGATCCGGCGGGCGCTCCCCAAAAAAGATTTGTCGAAGTCCGCCTTCTATGCTATAATGGCGGTAAATCTTTCCGCCGTCCCCGCCGGGCGGGGAACGTTCGCAAAAAGGAAGGGAATACCGAAGACATGAAGCTTCAAGATTTGCCCCGATCCATGCAGAATCCCGAGACGCTCGCCTGGGCCGAAAAGCTCGGCAGAAGGAGAGCCTCGCTCGCCGCCAAGCGCGTCTTTGACATTATCGCCTCGCTCGTCATCCTCATTGTAACCTCGCCGTTTTTTCTCCTGCTCGCGCTTGCCATCAAGCTCGACTCGCGCGGCCCCGTCTTTTACCGCCAGGTGCGCGTCGGGAGGTACGACAGGGATTTCCGCATCTTCAAATTCCGCACGATGGTACAGAACGCCGACAAAATCGGCCTCTCGCTGACGGTCGGCCGGGATCCGCGCATCACCCGCGTCGGCCGCTTCATCCGCAAGTGCCGCCTCGACGAGTTCTCCCAGCTGCTCAACGTCCTCTCGGGCTCGATGAGCCTCGTCGGCCCTCGGCCCGAGGTGCGCCGGTACGTTGAGGCGTACCGGCCCGCATACATGGCGACGCTCCTTGTGCGCCCCGGCATCACCGCGCCGTCGAGCATCGCGTTTAAGGACGAGGACAGGCTCCTCGAAAACAGCAGCGACCCGGAGCGGACGTATATCGAGGAGGTGCTTCCGCCGAAGATGAAGCTCAATCTCGACTATCTCGGACACATTTCCGTCTGGGGCGACGTTAAAATCCTGTTCCAGACGGTCGCCGCCGTCCTGCGGTGAGGAGGCGCGCCATGCTTGACGAATTCTCCCGCTCCCGGCTTCTCCTCGGCTCCGCCGCCATGGAGCGGCTTTCCCGCGCGAAGGTCGCCGTGTTCGGCCTCGGCGGCGTCGGCGGGCACGCGGCGGACGCCCTCGTGCGCACCGGTGTCGGCTCCTTTGTCCTGGTCGACGCCGACCGCGTCAGCCTGACGAACCTGAACCGCCAGCTCATCGCCGACCACGCGGCGATTGGCCGCCTCAAGACCGAGGTCATGCGCGAGCATATGCTGCTCGTCAATCCGAATGTGCGGGTCGAGGAGCAGCCCGTTTTTTTCCTGCCGGATACGCCTGCGGATTTTCTTTGCGGCTGCGATTACATTGTCGACGCGATCGACACCGTCTCCGCGAAGCTCCGTCTCGCCCAGCTCGGGCAGGAGTTCTCGATTCCCGTCATCAGCGCGATGGGCGCGGGCAACAAGCTCGACCCCACCCGCTTTGAGGTGGCCGACATCTACGACACCTCCGTCTGTCCGCTGTGCCGCGTCATGCGGCGCGAGCTCAAAAAGCGCGGCGTTCCCCGCCTGAAGGTGGTCTACTCCCGCGAGGAGCCCGCGAAGCGCGAGGACGTCCCCGGCGCGGCGGAGGACAGCGCGAAGCGCGAGACGCCGGGCAGCCTCGCCTTCGTCCCCTCCGTGGCCGGCCTGATCCTCGCCTCGGAGGTCGTCCGGGATCTGACGCGGGGGCTGCTGCCCTCGGACGCATGAAGACGCCATCAGAAAGGAAGGGTTTGCTTTGGGGAACTGTCTGGTTTTGCTGACGAAGACTTACCCGTACGGAAAGGGAGAGGAGTTCATCGAGGATGAGCTCCCGCGCCTTGCCGGTCATTTTGAACGAATCATCATCCTCGCGACGAGCGTGACGGACGGGACGCAGACGCGCGCCACGCCGGACAACGTGTCGGTTCACCCGATCGCGGCCCGCGCCGTCCAGAAGGGCTTGCCCGTCAACGGCCTGTCGCTGTTCCCGTTCGGCTCCTGCGGCGGCCTCGTCGACGACGCCGAGCACAACGAGGTGCGCGGCAGCCTCAAGCGGCGCGCGTTCCTGGTCTATTTTATCGCGAAGGCGAAGGCGGTCTACCGCGAATGCGCCCGTCTCCTGCGCAAGTACGACCTGACGGAGTACGACGGCGTGACCTTCTACAGTTTCTGGCTGTACGACGTGGCGCTCGCCGCGCTCTGGCTTGCCGAAGACTGCAATAATCCCGTGAAGAAGGTCGTCAGCCGCGCGCACCGGTACGACCTCTATCCTTCCGCCGGCTCGGTCAATTATCTGCCGCTGCGCCGCTACCTGCTTGAGCGCCTCGACGCCGTCTATCCCTGCTCCGAGGACGGCACGTCCTTCCTCGCCGATCACTATCCGCCGTACGCGCGCAAGGTGCACACCGCCTACCTCGGCACGCGCGACTACGGCCTCGGCCCGGCGGGCGGGGGAGAGACGTTCGAGCTTGTGAGCTGCGCCCACATCGCGCCGGTCAAGCGCGTGGAGCTGCTCGCGCAGTCGCTTGCCCTGCTCTCCGGCGAGAAGCGGAAGCTGCACTGGGTGCACTTCGGCGGCGGCGACCAGCTCGAGAGCCTCAAGACATACGCGTCGGAGCACCTCAAGTTCATGAAGACGGACTTCCCCGGCTCCGTGAAGAACGAGGATCTGATGAAATACTACCGGAAATACCCCGTCGACTGGTTCGTCAACACGAGCAGCTCCGAGGGGCTTCCCGTCTCCATCATGGAGGCCGCCTCGTTCGGCATCCCGGTTATCGCGACCGACGTCGGAGGCACCTCCGAGATTGTCCGCCGCGGAGAGACGGGCTTCCTCCTCGACGCGGACTTCCGGCCCGAGGAGCTCGCCGCGCTGCTGCGCCGCCTCATGCGCCAGAAGCCGGAGGAGCGCGCCGCCATGCGCGCCGCCAGCCGCCGCGTGTGGGAGGAGAATTTCAACGCCTCGGAGAACTTCGACCGCTTTGCCCGCCTGATCAGCCCGCAGAGTGAGGAAGCCGTGCTTTGAGGAGAACAACAGAAAGGAATTTGGCGACCATGAATTTTCTGAAAAATTTGATCTGCGGCGCCTGCATCGGCATCGCGGAGGCGATTCCCGGCGTCTCAGGCGGCACTGTCGCGGTGCTGCTCAAAATCTACGACGAGCTGATCGGCTCGATCAGCAAGCTGCGGAAGGAGTTCAAAAAAAGCATCCTCTTTCTGATTCCGATTGTGCTCGGCATGGGGCTCGGCCTGTTCGGCTTCAGCCACGTTATCACCTATCTGCTCGAAAACTTCCCGATGGCCGTCAACTACTTCTTTGTCGGCCTGATTGTCGGCCTTGTGCCGATGCTCCTGCGCCGTTCGCTCGACGGCGGCTTCCGCGTCTCGTCGTTCTGGCCGTTTCTCGTCATGCTCGGCGTGATGGCGGCGCTCGCCTTCCTGCCCGGAGAGTCGGCCGAGTCCGCCGGGCTGATCACCGAGATGGATGTCCCGACGGGGATCCGCTTCTTCTTCTGCGGCATCATCGCCGCGGTCTGCATGATTCTCCCCGGCATCAGCGGCTCGATGATGATGGTTATCTTCGGCGTTTATGACTCCGTCATCAAGGCGGTCAGCACGCTGAATATCCCGGTGCTGATTCCGGTCGGCCTCGGCGCGCTGGTCGGTATCCTGTTCGGCGCGAAGCTGGTGGACTTCTTCCTCCGCCGCTTCCCGCAGGCGACCTACTTCGGCATTCTCGGCCTCGTCCTCGGCTCGCTGTTCTCCCTGTTCCAGAAGGCGGGCTTCGATTTCGCCTCGCCGCAGGGCGCCGCCGCGATCTTCACCCTCGCCGCCGGCGTCGCGATCTCGCTCTTCTTCACGAAGGAGCCGAAGGATCAGGCGGACAAGCTGAAGGCGTGATCGCTCCGAATCCGGCGCTTATTCTGTCTCTGTCCGCCGCCGCGCGCGGCGGATTCTTGCGGATTTTTGCCGCATATGATATGATGGAAGCAAAGCGGCGCGTTCCCCGGCGCCGGCGCGGTACGCGAAGCTTCCCGCCGCGCCGCGAGGCGGCAGGGGGAGGAAAAACGACGCGGGACAAGGAGACTCAGAGCAGATGGAAACCCGTTACACTGACTGTGACGAACTGATATCGCTTCAAACGGATCGGGTCAGCCTGACCGTCAAGGGACGCGTGCCCTTCCCGGACGCGCAGAACGCGGAGCAGGCGTCCTCTCTTGCGGTGGAATGCGGCGGGCCGTATCAGCTGCGTGTGTGCGGCCGGCTTCTCTCTCCGCCGCGGGAGGGGGATGCCCCGTCCGCCTGTTTCAGGACGCGTCCGCTGCTCGGCGCGGACGGCAGGGTTGAGATCGTTGTCGAAGCCCTCGACGGCGGCGCGCCGTCGTTCCGGCATCCCGACCGCCGCGTCGAAAGCATGGTGACAGCCTCGGGGCGGAGCGGGCGGGTGCTGTCCGGCGCCGTTGATTTCAGCGGCAGCATCGGATTGTCCGAAATGACCGTCCTCCTGGACTCGGAGGCGCATCTTCGGCTGACCGTGGAGGTGTTCCCGTCCTCGCTCTCCTATCGGGAGGAATACAAAGCGCTCTCCGCCGGGGCGGCTCGGGAGGCGTCCCGGTTTCTGCGGGAACTGCCCGGGGAGCTCGAAGAAGGTCCGCGCGATCCGGCGGACGAGAACGCGGGGGAGCCGCCGTTTTCCGACGGAAGCTCCGATCTGACCGTCAGGGATCTGCCGCTCCTGTATGAGCGCTGGTGCTTTCTGAAGCTCAACAATCTCATTCTGGACGGCGGGCAGTACATTCCTGTTTTTCAGGACGCCGCCGTACCGTCGAAGGGCGGCCTGTCCGTTTTCCTCACGCCCGATCGGCCTGCCTGCGTGCGGTACAGAAACCGGGAGACGGAGGAGCGGCTCGCGCTTTTCTGGCATCCCCGGGAATGCGATACGCCCACCGGCGCGCAGAGGCCGCGCTGCGTTCTCTCTCTGGAGAAAAAGGGAGCCGCCGCGCCGTACGAGTATGTGTTTGAACCCAGCTACCGGTTCAATCCCGCCCTTCCGGGGACGGAATACCGCGCGTCCGTCAGTCCCTCTCCCGGGCCGGAGACGGCGGACATTCAGCAGCTGCACCGGTATCGCGACGCAATCGTGTGCGGGAACGGCGCCTCTTCCTATGAACGGACGGTGTTCGGTGCGTATGTGCTTTTCCCGTATGCCTGTGAGGAGGCGTACAGGGAGCACCGGTTCTTCGCGAGCATCGGGAGGGTGAACGTCGGAGGGCTTCCGTTTCTTCCCGGCGCCGTTTCTCTGACGGCGGAGCTGCTCGGACAGCTGATAGCCGATTCCCCCGCCTCCGCGATGGAGCGCGCCGCTCTGCCGAGAGGGCTGGAGGGAAAGCTGGCGAAGGTGAACTGGTCCGTCCGGGATGTCCTGATAGGGACGCTGCGCAATCCGGAGCAGCTTGCCGTCTGCCTGAAGCACCGCCTGTACTATATTCCCGCGGAGCGCCTCGCGGACAGCGACTTTCCCATCCGGTACGTCGCCATATACCAGTCCAGAAAGCTGTTCGGCGATGAGGCGGGCATCCGCTATTTCGGCGAGGTGACGAAATGCATTCCGGTGCGCAGAGCGGAGATCCGCGAGTCGCCGTGCCGGCCCGGTACGGAGGACAAGCTGTATTACCGGTTTGAAATCAAGCAGTGGCGCCGCAGAAGCAGGCCGATCGCGGCGAAGGAGGCCGGCTTCGTGAGAAGCTTCACCAATCTGTTTCTGCTCGAGCACAGCGCCGAGCTGCCGGAGCTCTGGATTCGGTCTGCGGAGGAATACCGCCTGTACTGCGAGCTGAAGCGCGCCGTCCGGGATGCCTGCATCGACGGGGAGGACGGTGCGCCCGGCTTCCGCTTCGGAAGCTTTTCGCTTCTTCTGGACGACAGGAAAATTTATCTCGTCAGAGGGAGCCGCGTTCTCGCGGATTTCCGGCTCTCGGATTTCTCGAGAAGGCCGGGCGAGGTGTTCCGGCTGATGCTGAGGGAATGCGCCCGGCATGAGGAAAGGCCGCGGTGAGGCGAGCCGCTTCAAAAAGCTGCTCCCGCGCCGCCGCGGAGGGCAGAAAGGAAGGCCGAAACGATGGGGACGAAAATTCTGATTGCCGAGGACGACGCCGACATCCGCGATCTGCTCCGGCTCTACCTTGAGAGCGAGGGCTTCGAGGTCGTCGAGGCGAGAGACGGCGCCGAGGCGCTCGAAAAGGCGAGCGCCTGCGCCCCGGCGCTCGCGATCCTCGACGTCATGATGCCGCGCATGGACGGCTTCGAGCTGACGAAGGCGCTGCGGCGCTCGAGCGAAATCCCGATCCTGATTCTCTCCGCGAAAAGCCGGGACGTCGACAAGATCCTCGGCCTGAACCTCGGCGCGGACGATTATATCGCGAAGCCCTTCAACCCGATGGAGGTCGTGGCGCGCGTGAAGGCGCAGCTGCGCCGGTCGGAGCGCGGGGCGGGAAATCAGCTCACCGTCGGCGAGCTGACGCTCGACACGGCGCGCTGCGAGCTGCGGAAAAACGGGGCGCTCATCCCCCTCACGCCGATGGAGTACAAAATTCTCGCGCTCCTCATGCGCTCGCCGGGCCGCATCTTCACGAAGGTGCAGATCTACGAGGGAATCGCGGGGGAATATTTCGAGAGCAGCGACGTGACGATGATGGTGCACATCTCGAAGCTGCGGGAAAAGCTTGAGGAGGATCCGAGAAATCCGCGGCATATTCTGACCATCCGCGGACTCGGATACAAAATTGAAGCGTAGGGAGCGCGGCCTGTCCGCGCTGCTGGCGGAGTCCTTCCTTCTGTTCGCGCTTACGCTCGCCGCGGCGGCGGGCGGCGTTTACTGGCTGTGGAGCTCGTCCGTCGACCGCATCTACGACGTCACCGACTGGGACGGCCTCGTCTCCGACGAAAGCCTCGCGGCGGGGCGGTACGACGCCCTGCGCGGGCTGCTCGGCGGCAGGGACGCCTTTGCCGTCCTCACGCCGGAGGGGAAAACGGTCTGGGCGTCCGACGACTCCGCCGGCGCGCTGACGGAGGGCGAGCTTTCCTGCGTCGGCGTGTACGGCTCCGGCTCCCATGTGGAGGCGTACCCTGTCCGCGGGGCGGACGGCGAGACGCAGTATCACGTCGCTCGGTACGCGGCGGACGGCTCGAGCGAGGAGATGGTGCTCGACGCCTCCTACCGCGTCGTCTCCGGCGGCCTCGGCGACGGGAGGACGCAGTACACGCAGCGCGAGTACGCGTTTCTCGCGGGAATTCTTCCGGCCAAGGCCTCCCTGCAGCGGTATTCGTTTGAAAGCGGCGGCGGGGAAAGCCTCGTCCTGCTCATGAAGACGGCCTACCCCGACGAGCAGGAGACGTACCGCGCCTACCAGGACACCCTGCGCGTCTGGCTGCTGCTGCCTCCGCTGTGCGTACTCGCGGCGCTGTTTTTTATCGTGCGGATCCGGCGCGCGATCCGCAGGCCGCTCGACCGGCTCGGAGAGGCGATCGCCGCGCGGTCGGAGGGGCGCTCCGTCTCCGTCGGCGACTGCTCCGGCGTGCGGGAGCTTCGGCGGATCGGGCGCAGCTTCGACGTGCTCTCCGAGCGGCTCGAGGAGAGCGAAAGGGAGAGGGAACGGCTCGATCGCGCGCGGCAGCAGATGATCGCCGACATCTCCCACGACCTGAAAACGCCCGTCACGGTGATCGCCGGATACGCCGGCGCGCTGGCGGCGGGGAAGATCCCGCCGGAGGATCAGGCGCGCTGCCTCGACGTCATCCGCTCGCGGTCGCAGACGCTGGCGCAGCTGGCCGACGCGTTCCACGAGTACGGGAAGGTCGAGCATCCGGCGTTCGCCCTGCACCCGGAGCGCACGGAGCTCTGCGAGTACCTGCGCGAATACCTCGCCGGGAAGTACGGCGAGATCGAGCTCGCCGGCTTCACGCTTGACGTGCGCATTCCTGAGGAGCCGATTTTCTGCCGGATCGACGCGTTTCAGCTCAGCCGCGCCCTCGACAACCTGATCACGAACGCCCTGCGGCACAACCGGCTCGGCACCGTCCTGCTCGTCTCGGCGCGCCGCGGCGCGGACAGCGCGGTGATCGCCGTCGCGGACAACGGCGAGGGCATCCCGAAGGAGAAGGCGCGCACCATCTTCGAGCCGTTCGTCGTCGGCAGCGACGCGCGCGGCGGAGGCGGCAGCGGGCTGGGACTCTCCATCACCCGGCGCATTGTCGAGCTGCACGGCGGCTCCGTCGAGCTTTCCGCGCATCCCGCCCTCGGCCGCGGCGCGGAATTTCTGATTACCCTTCCGGTTTCCCGGCAAACCTGATTATACAGCGCAAAGGCTCCCGTGAGTTTTCTCACGGGAGCTCTTTTCTGCCCGGACGAAAAAGTCAAAACCTTAACAAATCTTTAGGTTCCCTGAAGGCTCCCGCAAGGGGAGAGCGGTACAATACAATCACAGAAGGAAATGAACCGAAAAGAAGAAAGGAGGCGCGCCATGCAAGCGCTCTGCCCGCGCGACAGGCCGATCGTGGAGGTGCGCAATCTGCGCAAGGAGTATCCGCTCGACGGCGAGACGGTGGTCGCGCTCAAACGCATCAACCTGCAAATCCTGCGCGGAGAAATCTGCTGCGTGTTCGGCACGTCCGGCTCGGGCAAGAGCACGCTGCTCAACCAGCTGGCCGGGATGGAAAAGCCGACGCGCGGCGAGGTCCGCATCGGGGGCGCGTGCGTCTCCCGGATGAACGAAAACGAGCTTGCCGCCTTCCGGCAGAACCATCTCGGATTCGTGTTTCAGGCTTACAACCTGCTGCCGTATCTGACGCTCACCGAAAACGTCGCGCTGCCGTTGATGTTCCGCGGCGTGCCGAGGGCGCAGCGCGAGCGGGCGGCGCGGCAGCTGCTGTGCCGCGTCGGCCTCTCCCACCGGCTCGACCACTTTCCCGGCCAGACGTCCGGCGGCCAGCAGCAGCGGGCCGGCATCGCCCGCGCGTTCATCACGCGGCCGGACGTCGTTTTCGCCGACGAGCCGACGGGAAACCTCGACTCAAAAACCACCATCGAAATCATGGAAATGATCTGCGGATTCTCCCGCGCCTTTCACCAAACCATCATCCTCGTCACCCACGATCCCGAAATGGCTGCATTCGCCGACCGCATCGTCCATCTGATAGACGGCGAGATCGTCGGGGACGAGCGAAAAGAAGGAGGCCGTCACTCATGAGCGCCGTCAATGTAAAGCGGGCTGCCGCCCTGATCCTCGCCGCCGTTTTTCTGTTCGCCCTCTCCGTGCCGGTCTTCGCCGAGGGACCGGCTCCCGACGACGAGGGGACGTTTTTCGCCGTCGGATATTCCGTCTCGAAAAGCCGGCTGACGCGCGGGACGACGGCGGACGTCACCGTCACCGTCAAGAACGTCTCCCTCTCCGCCGATTCGTTCCGCGCGGAGGACTACGATTTCAGCAAGCTGCTCGACAGCTTTTCGGGCGGCTCCGTCTCCGTCTCGAAGGAATCCTCCGGCTCCGCCCCGCTTGAGCTGCGCGTGAAGCTCTCGAAGCTCAGGTACTCCGGCTCGGGGCAGAGCCTGCGCTTCCAGATCACGAAAAAGGGCGGCGGACTGCCGCAGGTGATTGAGCTGACGATTCCGGAAGCGGCAATTTACGAGGAGAAGCCGAGAACGGAGCGCGAGCCCATGCCGGAGGCCGAGCCGATCGTCCTCATCTCGATCTCGGAGCCGAAGGAGCCGCTGCAGCCCGGCCAGGAGGCGGAGCTGACCGTCAGCTTCCGCAATCTCAGCAGTCTCGAGCTCAGGTCCCCCGTCGTGACGTTCTCACCCTCCGACTCTCTCACCGTCGCGGGAGGCTCGTACTCGTTTCTGCTCGACAACGTAAAAGGAAAGCAGACCGCGTCGATGAAGGTAAAGGTGCGCGCCGCGTCCTCCGTCTCGTCGCCGAACCAGTCTCTGCAGGCCGATCTCAAATACACCTACTTCAACAACGTCGCGGAGACGCAGGCGTCCGCCTCGGAGAAGCTGCCCGTCCCCGCCGCCGCGCGGGAGGGCGCGGCGCCTCCCGTGGTGCTCGTGTCCCGCTCGGAGCTCAAAAAGCCGCTGTCTCCCGGCGAGACGGCTGCCGTCACCGTGACGTTCCGCAATATGGGAGGCGTGAAGCTCGTCTCCCCGCTGGCGTCGTTCTCTTCCTCCGACGCGCTGCTGATTGAAAGCGACGGGGGAAGCGTCCTGCTCGCGGATCTGGAGCCGGGCAAGAGCGCCTCCGTCATGCTGAAGGTGCGCGCTCTCTCCGAAATCTCCTCCGCCAACCAGTCGCTCCAGACAGAGCTGCGGTATTCCTACGACGCCGGCGGCACGATGACGCAGGGAGAATCCGCCGACCGCCTCACCATTCCCGCCAGCCCCTCCGCGCCCGGCACGCCCGGGAGCGAGCCGATGGAAGCGCCCGCGCCGCACGTCGTGGTCAACGAGTTTTCCTACGGCGGGGAGAGCGTCGGCGCGGGCAGCAATTTCGACCTGAAATTCCGCTTTGAGAACACCGGAAAAATGGCCATTGAGAACGTTCTTCTGACCGTCGACGGCGGGGAAAGCTTCACCGTCTCCGGCGGGACGAGCAGCTTTTTCTTCCCGTCGCTTGCCGCGGGAGCCGGG
The DNA here is from genome assembly GCA_944380675.1 of uncultured Clostridia bacterium. Lineage (GTDB taxonomy): Bacteria > Bacillota > Clostridia > Oscillospirales > Acutalibacteraceae > Caccousia. The sequence goes on from CALWIH010000024.1 coordinate 28,562, forward strand.
CAGGAGCAGACGGTTCCGCTCCAGGCGCTGCCCGGGGCGAAGAGCGGCGCGCAGAGCGTCTCACTCTCCTTCAAATTCGAGTATGTCGACGCGGGAAAGCGCACGTCCGCCGGAGAGGACGTCCGCCTCGCGATGCCTGTCGTCCAGCCGGATCGCTTCGAGATCAGCGCGCCGCAGTCTCCCGGCTCCCTCTCCGTGGGGGAGGAATCCGTGCTGACGCTCCCGTATGTCAACAAAGGAAAGGGTGAGATCGCCAACGTGGAAGCCTCCGTGGAAGGGGAAGGCATCGAAACGCCCTCCAAGTCGCAGTATGTGGGCAATATCGCCGCCGGAGCGGGCGGAAACATCAGCTTCGCGTTCACCCCGCAGGAAGCGGGAGCGCTTTCCGTCGTCGTGAAAATCACATACGAGGACGCAAACGAGAAGCTTCAGACAAAGGAATTTCCGCTGGAGCTGTTCGCGGAGGATCCGACCATCGACGCCATGCTCGACGAATTGGTTCCCGAGGAGGAGCCGGAGCAGGCGGGATTCCCGTGGGGCCCCGTTCTCGCCGGGACGGGCGGCGCGGCTGTGCTTGCGGCGGGAATCGCGGTGCCGCTTCGCCGCCGCAGAAAGGGCGGAGAGCAGCCGGCGGAGGATTGGACCGGCTGGGATGAGCCTGCAGCCGAGCCCGGCGAACGGACGGATACGGAGGCGTGA
>CALWIH010000025.1 GCA_944380675.1 uncultured Clostridia bacterium
GCCCCGCGCCCCGCCGCCTTTGAAAAGGCGGGCGAAACTTTCACGTTTTTTATTATCTTACCCTTGCGCCCGCCGGGACGCCCTCCAAAAACACAACCTTCACATCGTCCTCGCCCGCGTCGGCCGCCAGGATCATCCCCTGACTCTCCACCCCGCACAGCGTCGCGGGCTTCAGGTTCGCGACAAGCACCACCGTCTTCCCGACAAGCTCCTCCGGCTTGTACCATTTCGCAATGCCCGAGGCGACCGTACGCTCGCCCTCGCCGTCGTCCAGCGTGAGCTTCAACAGCTTCTTCGCCTTCTTTACCGGCTCGCACGCCAAAATCTTCGCGGCGCGCAGCTCTACCTTCCCGAAGTCCTCGATGCCAATCTGCGCGAGGCCCTCGATTTTCGGCTTCTTCTCCTCCGCCTTCTGCTCCATCGGGTTCGGAATCAGCGCGTTGAGCGCCTCAATCTCCTTCTCGACGTCGATGCGCGGGAAGAGCGTCTCGCCCTTCTCCACCACCGTTCCGGCGGGCGTCGCTCCCCACACGGCGGCGGACTCGTACGTCACCGCGCCGCCGGAGAGGCCGAGCTGCTTCTGGATGCGCGGCGTCGTGTCCGGCATGAACGGCGCAATCAGGATCGACACGATGCGCAGCGATTCGCACAGGTTGTACATCACCGCCGCGAGACGGGCGCGCTTTGTCTCGTCCTTGCCGAGCGCCCAGGGCATCGTCTCGTCGATATATTTGTTGCTGCGGGCGACGAGCTTCCAGATCTCCGTCAGCGCGGCGGAGAACTGGTAGCCGTCGATCGCCTTGTCGCATTTCTCGCGCAGCGCGGACGCCATCGCGATCAGCTCGTCGTCCAGCGGGTCGCTCTCGCGCTCCGCCGGAATCTCGCCGCCGAAGTATTTCTGCACCATCGCCGTCGTGCGCGAAACAAGGTTGCCCAGATCGTTCGCGAGGTCGGAATTGATGCGGGCGATCAGCGCCTCGTTCGTGAACACGCCGTCGGATCCGAACGGGATCTCGCGCAGCAGGAAGTAGCGGATCGCGTCCACGCCGTACCGCTCGCACAGGATGTTCGGGTCCACGACGTTGCCCTTCGACTTGCTCATCTTCGTGCCGTCGCCGAACAGCAGCCAGCCGTGCCCGTACACCTGCTTCGGCAGCGGCAGGTCGAGCGCCATCAGCATCGCCGGCCAGATGATGGTGTGGAAGCGCACAATCTCCTTGCCGACAAAGTGCACGTCGGCAGGCCAGTATTTCTTGTAGTCGGAGTCGTCGTCCGAGCCGTAGCCCATCGCGGTGATGTAGTTCGTCAGCGCGTCGACCCAGACGTACACGACGTGCTTCGGGTCAAAATCCACCGGGATGCCCCAGGTAAAGCTCGTGCGCGAGACGCACAGATCCTGCAGTCCCTGCTTGATGAACGCGATCATCTCGTTCTTGCGGCTCTCGGGCTGGATGAACTCCGGATGCTCCTCGTAAAGCTTGAGAATGCGGTCGGCGTACTTCGAGAGGCGGAAGAAATACGCCTCCTCCTCGGCCCACTTGACCTCTCTGCCGCAGTCCGGACATTTGCCGTCCTTGAGCTGCGTCTCCGTCCAGAAGGACTCGCACGGCGTGCAGTACCAGCCGTCGTATTTTCCCTTATAGATGTCCCCGCGGTCATACAGCTCGCGGAAAATCTTCTGCACGGCCTTGACGTGATAGTCGTCCGTGGTGCGGATGAAGCGATCGTTGCTGACGTTCAGGAGCTTCCAGAGCTTCTGGAAGTTCGCGACGATTTTATCGACATACTGCTTGGGGGTCACGCCCTCGGCCTCGGCCTTCTGCTCAATCTTCAGGCCGTGCTCGTCCGTTCCCGTCAGGAACATCACGTCGTACCCCTGCATTCGGCGGTAGCGGGCGATAGCGTCGCTGGCCACGGTGCAGTAGCTGTGGCCGATATGCGCGTTGCCCGAGGGGTAATAGATGGGCGTCGTGATGTAGAACGTTTTTTTCTCCATAATCTTTTCCCTCCAGCGGTTCGGAATTTCCGGGGTACTCTTTTCATTGTACAATAAAAAATCGCGCCAGGCAAGAGCGGCTTTCGCAAAACCGTCCTTCCCGGCGCGGGAAATTGCTGCTGCAATGTGGTTTACTCGTCAGACGAGCCGCTCGTCTCCCCGTAGAGGAAGTCGCGCAGGAGGCGGCTGTTCTCCTCGACGTCGACGCCGAGGACGCGCGCCCCGCTCTGGAGCGTCAAATCCTCGTACGTCCCCTCGTTCGGCACGCACATCGTCACCTGCTCGTATTCGAGCACCTGCGGGGCGATGGACGTCAGGTACAGGATATCGCCGTCGGTGAGGTTCGTCGTGACGTACGGCAGATAGTCGAAGGCCACCGTGCCCATCTCCGCGATTCCGAGGCTCTTGAACCGCGTGAGCATCGCCTCCACGACCTGCCGCTGACGGCCTGTCCGCCCGAAGTCGCTGTCCGTGGCGCGGATGCGCGCGTAATAGAGCGCCTCCTCGCCGGTGAGATGGTTCACGCCCTCCGTCCAGTGGCTCCCGATGTTGCGGTTGCCCTCCGCGGCGACGGCCTCGTTCATGTCGATGTCGATGCCGCCCATCTTATCGATGACGGCGGCGAAATTCTCGAAGTCAATCTCGATATACTTGTCGATGTTTACGCGGAAATTATTCTCGAGCGTCTGCATCGTCAGCGCCGCGCCGCCGTTCGCGTACGCGGAGTTGAGGCGCGCCTGCCCGACCGTCGGGATCTCGATGTACATATCGCGCAGGAACGACGTCAGCTTGAGCTGCTTGTGCTTCGTATCGATCGAGACGAGCATCGACGTGTCCGACCGGCTCGAAAGCCCGTCGTCTCCCTTATCCTTGCCGATGAGCAGGATATTGACGACGCTCGCGTCCTCGAGCACGCTCCACGCCGGCGCGGCGGAGGGCTGCTCCTCGTACTGCTTCGTATCGATCGCGGGGCGGTTGAGCCTCCCCATCGCGACGGTGAAGCCGATGAACACGACGGCGCACAGCGCCGCGAGGACGAGGATCGCGGCAATCACGCGGCGTCCCGCGCTCTTTTTGCGCTTCCTGCGCTTCTTCGCGGGCCCTTTGTGCGAGGCGGTCGAGACGCGCCGGTTGCTGCGGCTGTAAATGTCGCGGTCTACATAATGATAGCGGTCGATCTCGCCCGACGATCGGCGCTGCTGGGCCGTCTTCGGACGCGTACCGTTGGAACGCTGTGCCATGCTTCTTCCTCCGTTTCCCCCCTCGCGGGGAGGGCTCCCCCGTTTTGGGGAGCTGGTTTTCATTCTAGGGGATTTTCCCGGGAAAGTCAAGCGCCCCCCGCGCGCGGAGAAAGCGCCATATAGAGAGACGCTCCGGGGTGGCAAAAGGTTTCATCCCCTTCCGCTTGATTTTTCCCCGAAAATCATGGTATTATGAGGAAAACCGCGCGCCCTTCCCGCGCGGCCGCGAAATTCTCAGCGAAAGGCGGAATCATCATGGCAAAATCCGGACAGGCGAAGAAAAGAAAGCTCGATCGCCGCACGCTTCTCACCCGCATCGTCGCGGGCTTTATCGCCCTTCTGATGCTGGCCTCCGTGGCGCTGACGGCGCTGTATCTGTGACCAGCATCGCCGCGATGCTGGTCACAGAAGGAAGAAGTAAGAGGGAATAGTGAAGAAGTGTGGTGGCGCGCCTGCGGCGCGCGAATATATAGAGTCGGAAGACTTCATCATGTGAGGAGGAATACAGAATGAGGTACAACATTGTCGGAGAGCCGATGCCGGCGGTCATCTGCACGCTGGAAAACGGCGAGTCCATGATCACCGAGCGCGGCTCCATGGTGTGGATGAGCCCGAATATGCGCATGGAGACCGGCGCGAACGGCGGTCTCGGCAAGGCGTTCGGCCGCCTGCTCTCGGGCGACTCCCTGTTCCAGAACACCTACACCGCCGAGGGCGGCGAAGGGCTTATCGCCTTCGCGTCGAGCTTCCCCGGCTCCATCCGGGCCGTGCAGATCACGCCCGACCGCCCCGTCGTCGTCCAGAAAAGCGGCTTCCTCGCCTCGGAGCGGGGGGTCGACCTCTCCATCTTTTTCCAGAAACGCCTCGGCGCGGGCTTCTTCGGCGGCGAGGGCTTCATCATGCAGAAGCTCTCCGGCTCCGGCATGGCCTTCCTTGAGATCGACGGCTCCGCCGTCGAATACGATCTCCTCCCGGGACAGAGCCTTATCGTCGACACCGGCAACCTCGCCATGTGCGACGCCTCGTGCACCGTCGACGTGCAGGCCGTCAAGGGCGTGAAGAATATGTTCCTCGGCGGCGAGGGAGTCTTCCACACCGTCGTCACCGGCCCCGGCCGCGTCGTCCTGCAGACGATGCCCATCAGCGGCTTCGCGACCGCCCTCGCGCCGTTCTTCGGAAACTCCGGAAGCAAATAACATCGCAGCAGCAGCGCAGACAAAAGCCGCGCCGCGTTTGCCGTTCAGCTCTTCACACTGTCCGGCAGACGCGGCGCGGCTTATTATTCGCCCGCCTCCCGGCGCAGCCGGGTGAAATATTCCTCCCCGCTCTCGACGCGGTACGGGTTTCCGAGCGGGTTTTCGAGCTCATACCGCGCCACGCGGCCGTTCTCCCACCACAGCGACAGCGCAAACCCGCCGCGCAGGCGCATCCCCGTCACCGAGCCGGACGGCCAGAAGGACGGCAAAGCCGGGAGAAGCACGATGTCGTACGAGTCGATCGTCCCCTCCGGCCCGATGGCCTCGTACGACTGCGCAAGCGCCTCGAGCATGAGGGCCGGCATCCCGCCGCTGAGGTCGGCGTTGAAGATCGACGGTCCCGCGTCGTGCGACGTGGCGAAGGTGCGGTAATAGTGGTTCGCCGCGAGCGCTTCGATCGTCTCCCCGAGGGCGGCGGCGTCGCCGAGGTGCGCGGCGGCCAGTCCCGCCTGCACCATGCCGAAGGCCATCACGCCCTTTTCCTTCTTCTTCCGCTCGTTTTTGATTTCGTAGGTGCGGCGGCAGGCGTCGAACAGGCGGCGGCTCTCCCGAAACTCGCGGGAAATGCCGTAGAACAGCGGGTAGAGGTGGGACGCGTGGCGGTGGTCGTAGCAGTCCTCGAGCGCCGGACACGCCCACTCGCTCAGCGCGCCGTCATCGTTCACGCGGTACGGCGGCAGGCGGCGCAGAATGCCTTCCAACTTCGGGAGGCTCCCGCCCTCGACGCCGAGCGTCCGGCACGCCGTCAGCAGATTCGTGAACAGCTCCCGCGCGACGGCGAGATCCATCGTCGCGTCGACGCACGCCTGCGAGCCGGTGTTGGCCGGGGCGTTCTCCGGCGAGTACGACGGCGTGAAGTGCAGGTACCCGTCGTCCCCCTCGACGAGGAAGTCCTCGTAAAACAGCGCGGCCTCGCGCAGGAACGGCAGGCCCTTCTCGAGAAAGAACGCGTCGTCGCCCGTGTAGAGCCAGTGATCGACATAAAAGCGCGCCGCCCAGCCGGCTCCCGCCGTCCAGAACGTCATCGGCCACGTCGAGTCGAAATGGTTGTTCAGCCCGTGCGTGCTCGACCGCGACGGCAGGTGAATCCCCCGGCAGCCAAAAAGCCGCCGCGCGTTCTCCCGCATATCGGGCAGCAAAAAGTCGAGATAGGAAAACCAGCTTTTCATGCACTCGGCCATGTTGCCGGAGAGCAGGGAGGCGATGGCCGTCTGGACGTTGCCGTTGTTCGTGTAGTCGGACGACCACGGGACGGCGTACGTCCCCGTCCAGACGCCCTGCAGGTTCGGCGGCCAGTCGCCGCAGGAGGACAGAATCTCGTACCGCCCCGCGTCGAAGATCTTCTCGTAAAACGCGTTCGGCACGCTGCCGGAGCGCGACTTTTCCCAGAGCGCTTCGGCGGAAAGCTCCCGCTCCGCGCCGCCGTGAAGGTCGAGCCGCACCCGCCCCAGCAGCGCCCCGTGCAGCGCCGCGTGACGCTCCAGCAGCGCGGGGAAGGAGAGCGGCAGGCTGTCCGTGCGGGCAAGGAACGCGTCCCATGCGCCCTCGTCCGCGGAGGGAAGCAGCGCCGCGCAGAGCAGCGCCTCGCCCGTCCCGCGCAGGATCAGGCCGCGCTCCGAGACGATCGCCTCCCCGTCCGCGGCGATCACCCGCAGGCAGCACGCGTACCCGCCGCCGGACGGGAACGACACCCGCATGGAGACGGCGCGCGCCGCGTGCTCATACGACGCCTCCCCGAGCCGCGAGGCGTGCAGCGGGCCGAACCAGTACGACGCGGGGGTGTCCTCCGCGAAGGGCATCAGCTCGAGCAGCACGTCCCCCGGCTCCTCACGCGTCAGGCGCAGGAAGACGAGCCCGTCCGCGCGGGAGACGAACGCCTCCTCCCGGACGGCTTTTCCGTCCGCCTGATACTCTGCCGCCGCGAGGCCGGTCTCGAAGCTGAGGCTGCGCCCGTAATCGGACCATTCCCGCGCGCCGCGCAGCGAAAGGCGCAGCTCCGCCGCCGGGAAGAAGGGATCCGTCCACCGCTTTTCGCCGTAGCCCTCCCGCCGGGAGAGCTCCACCACATCGTCCGCCGCCCGCTGGTACTCGCCGCGCGCGAGCATCGCGCGGATCTCCCCGAGCCGGGAGGCCATATCCACAGGCGGCAGCTTCTCGTGCAGCGGCAGGAACAGCTTTTCGTGCGTCAGCACGACGCGCTCCCTGAGCGGCGTTCCCATCACGAGCGCGCCGAGCGTCCCGTTCCCGCACAGCATGGCCTCCTCCCACGAGGCGGCGGGATCGCCGCTCCGATATCCCTTTTCGTTCATCGATTGCACTCCTCTCCGCGCGGCCGGACGCCGCGCTCTCTGTCCTCCCTCCAGTATGTCGGAAAAAGGGGAGGCTGTCAATCGGGAAAGCGTCCCGTCCGCCGCAAAGTTTTAGAAAAACTTTAAAAGCCCGAAAAACCCGCGCGGAAAGCGCCGGGAAAGGCCGCGGACGGCGGGACGCCGCCTTGCATGATTCGCCCCGATGTGGTATATTGAAAAATGAGTAAATGGCCGCATTTGGCCGAAACGATGAGAGGGAGCGCACATGAGCGAAGAAAACGGAATCTGCGCCGTCCTGCTGAGCCCGTACGACGGCGCGCCGCAGGGCAAGGCGGTGTTCTGCCGCCTGCTGCGCGGCTGGCACGCGGGAAAGCGCCGCCAGGCGGGCCGCGAGAAAACCGTCGAAAACGGGCGGGAGCTGACGTACGTCTACCGCCTGACAAAGCGCGACCTGCGCTGGGAGAAGCGCTGCGGCTCCCTCATGCTCGAGGAGGCCGCGCCGGAGTCGTACGGGTGGAGCATCGTCTCGCGCAATCCGGAGGGCGAGGTCGTCTCGAAGACGCGCCTCGGCTTCTCCTACGAGTGGCTGCAGACGGCGTACTACGACGCCGGGGACACCTCCCGCGCGGCGGTCTGCCTGCGCCCCGCCGGGCGCGGGCTCGAGCTGCTGCGCTGGGACAACCGGCGCGGCGCGTACGGCTTCGAGCGCCTTGAGCGCTGCGAGCTGCCCGAGGGCGGGCTCGCGAGCCTGCTCGACGCCGAGGCCGGGGAGCCGCCGGTGCTCGCCGAGCTCGTCTCGGGGCGCGTCGGGTTCGCGCCGAAGGCGCTGTGCGAGGCGCGCGCCGCCGTCCTCGCGCGGGAGGCGGTTCGCCCCTTCGCCGCGGGACTGACGGACGCCCCGGCGGACGACGACGCGCTCGACGGCTTCTCCGTCATCGACAACGCCTCCCCGAACGCGGAGAAACCGTCCCGAAGGGAGGAGGCGCGTCCCAAAACGCCCGCCCCGGCTCCCGACGGGACGGGCGACTACGCCGCCGACCACGAGCTCTCCGATTTCCCGGAGGAGCTCGTCATCGACCTCGCCCCGCGGCCCGTGGAGCGGATTCTCGTCGACCAGGCGGCGAACGCGAAGGCCGTCGGCGCGCTGCTCGAGGAGGTTTCCGCCGCCGGGCGCGGCAGCGGCAGGCCGGCGCGCTACTCCGTCGCGGCGAGATGCCAGCAGGGAAACCGTCCGCGCTCCGCGCCGCGGGACAGCGCGGAGGAGAAGCCGGGCGAGGCGATCGTGCTGCCGTCGCTGCGCGCCGTCAAGCAGATCGTCGTGAGCGCCGGGGAGAGCTACCTCTACTTCGGGAAGCTCGAGGACGGCAAGCGCGCCGGGCGCGGCCGCACGCAGATGGAGAACGGCTGCACGGCGTACGAGGGCGACTACAAGGACGACCGGCGCGACGGCTTCGGCGTCTACTATTACAAGAGCGGCAAGCTCTGCTACGCGGGCCAGTGGAAGCAGAACCGCCGCGACGGCGCGGGCGTGGCCTTCAGCTCGCGCGACGGCTCGCTCTTTGCCGGCAAATGGAAGGACGACGTGCCCACCGGCCTCGGCGCGGCCTTCGACCCTGAGGGCAACCTCATCTACACGGGCGAGTGGAAGGACGGCAAGCGCCACGGCCACGGGACGGAGTACCGCAACGGGGAGATTCTGTTCACCGGCGAATGGGAGAACGGCCGCCCCGTCAAGGGCTTCAAGCGCGTTGATTAACCCGCCTTTCAGGCTGAGACAAGCCTGCTCGTCTCACAGGGAATAAGCATACGTTCGGAGGAGTGCGCCATGCGGTATCTGGAGCTGCACAATGTGGAATACGGGGAGTGCGTCGTCTTCGGCGGCGCGAAGGACGAGATCCTCATGGTCGACTGCGGGAGCATGAACCGCGTGCGCGATGAGGACGGCCGCGAGCTGACCGAGTGCATCGGCGAGGGCATCCTCAGCCGGTACCGGAACGCGCCGTCGCGCGCCTTCCTGCTCTCGCACTGCCACCGCGACCACCTCTCCGGCCTGTGGGGCCTCCTCGGCAAAGAACCGAAATATTTCAGCCAAATCTATCTGCCCGCGAACCCGTGCGACCGGCTCGGGCGCGCGCTGCTGCTCGAGTTCGCGCTGTTTGTGTTCGTCTTCCAGCGCGACCGGACGGATTACGCGCGGGCGAACGTCGCGTCGCTGCGCCTGTTCGAGCGGGCGGCGAACGCCGCGGGGCCGGAGGCGGTGCGCGGCCTCGGCGCGGGGGACTCGTTTTCCTTCGACGGGGTGACGTACGACGTGCTGTGGCCGCGCCGCGAGGACTATCCGTTCTCGGAGCTGTTTTCCGGCATCGTCGAGGAGCTCAACGTGCTGCTCTCCTCGCCGTTCCTGCCCGAATGCGCCCAGCGCTTTCTCGCGCTCAAGAACGAATTCTGCCGCGCGTGCTGCGCCGTGTCCTCCGGCCGTGCGCCGGACGCGGAGGCCGTCGCGCGGGCCGCGGCGCTCCTTGCGCAGATCGACGAGCTCGCGCCGGAGCTCGGCCTCCTGCCGCCCGCGCCGGACGTGCGCGAACTGCTGAGCCGCCCCGTGACGCGCGCGGCGTACGCTGACGCCCTCAACGCGGCGAGCGTCGTCTTCCACAACCGCCGCACGCAGGAGGCGAGCGTCGAGGATGTCCTCATGACGGGCGACGCCGCCCCCGAGACATTCGACGCCATCGCCGGGGAGCTCTACGGCGGCTACTATATTCTGAAAGCGCCGCATCACGGCACGGCGAGCCACTGGAGCCACCTGTTTTCGGAGATCTCCGCCGAGCACCTGCTCATCAGCAGCGGCGGGTACGACAAGGGCGGCAAGATCGCGCAGGAATACGTCGACTTCCCCGCCGTGAAGCACTGCACGAACAACACGCCGTGCGGCTGGTATCAGGGCAGCGGCTGCTCCTGCGGGCGCATGGCCGTGTGCTACGATCTCGACGGCGGGCCGGGGCTCACGCTCAAATGCCCGTTTGTGCGCGGCGAGTCGAACGAGGCCGCGTGCCGCATCTACATCGTCGGGCCGGGCGGACGCCGCTCGTGCCTGTGCGACAACCACGCCGTCTTCCCGCGGGGCTGAGGGCGAAACAGAAGGGAGGAAGGCCATGAACTGGGTCGACAGGCTCGCGGACGCCGCCTCGGCGGCGCTCGTTTGGGCGTGCCGCGGCTGCACGGACGAATCGATTCTCGCCCTTCTGCGCGAGGCCGCGCCGGAGGAGGCCGCGCCGGACGCGTACGCCGTTTTGCGGCGGGACGTCCTCGGCGAGGCGGCGCTCGCGATGCAGGGCGGGGAGGAGGTGCGCTTCGCGGCGGTGCGGCGCGACTTCGCGCTCGGCGAGCTCGCGGAGCTCTGCCTCTGGCTTGCCCTCGCGGCGGCGCGGCGTCCGGTGCTCGGCCGGGTCTTCCTCCATTTCTGGGGGCAGCCGGGGGCGACGCTCGAGGCGGCGCGCGACATTCTCGCCGCGAACCGGCCCCGGCTGCCCGTCGCCCACGCGGACTGTGAGGAGGCGTTCGCGCGTCTCGAGCCGCTGCTGCTGCCCGCGCCCTCCGGCGAGAGCTTTCTGCGCCGCCTCCTGACGGCGGACGAGCGCGTGTTCGGCTTTCTCTCGGGCAGCGATCTGCCCGACGCGCTGCTGCGCCCGTTCTGCGAGCGCGTCCCGTGTGAGTACGAGCCCCCGCCGCTCTACGCGCGGCAGAACACGGCGGACGAGCTCGCCGCGCTGCTGCGCTTCGACCGCGAGCCCTACCCCGCCGCCGTCCACCTTGCGGGGCCGCGCGGCTGCGGGAAGCGGCTGATTCTGCGCCACGCCTGCCGCCGCGCCGGGCTCGACCTGCTGTTCTGCGACGCCGCGGCCCTGTGCCGCCTGCCGGAGGCGCGGCGCGCCGAGGCCGTCCTGCGGCTTGGGCGCGAGTCGCTGCTCACGGGGGCGTGCGTCTGCCTGCACCGGCTCGGCGCGGCGGCGCAGGCGCTGCCCGAGGCGGTGCGCGCCGGCTTTTCGCAGCGCTTTCTCTCGGAGCTGCGGCCCCTCATCGGGGGCGGGCTGCCCGTCTTCCTGTGCAGCGGCGAGGACTTCGACGCGCTGCCGTACCTCGACGAGTACGCCGTGCGGGTGGACGTCCCGGCGCACTCGATGCCGGAGCGCGTGGCGCTGTGGGAGGGGTACGCGCGCGCGTACGGCCTGCCGGACGATTTCCCGTGCGGCGAATGCGGCTCGAAGTTCCGCCTCTCGGCGCGCGAGATTGAGAAGGCCGTGCGCCGGCTCGCGAGCTTCGGCGAGGGCGCGCCTCTCACGGCGGCGCGCATCGAGCAGGTCTGCCGCGACATGATCCCCTTCCCGCGCGCGGGGAACATCCTGCCCGTCGAGACGACGTACACGTTTGACGATCTCATCCTCCCCGAGGAGCAGAAGCAGACGCTTCTCGACGTCTGCGGCCACGTCTGGCGGCGGCATCAGGTATACGACGAGTGGGAGCTGCGCCGCCGGTACGCGTACGGGCGCAACGTCTCCCTGCTGATGACGGGCCCGCCCGGCACCGGCAAGACGATGGCGGCGCACGTTCTCTCGAACCTGCTCGGCCTGCCGCTCTATCAGGTGAACCTCTCGCAGGTCGTCGACAAGTACATCGGCGAGACGGAGAAGCGCCTCGAGGAGATCTTCGAGACGGCGGACCGGTGCAGCTGCATCCTCTTTTTCGACGAGGCCGACTCGATCTTCGGCAAGCGCAGCGAGGTGCAGGACGCGCACGACCGCTACGCGAACACGGAGGTTTCCTACATCCTGCAGCGCATGGAGCGCTTCGACGGGATTGTGCTCCTCGCGAGCAATTTCAAGAAAAACATCGACGAGGCGTTCATGCGCCGCATCCGCTATTACATTGAATTCAATATGCCCGACGAGGAGCTGCGCGAAAAGATCTGGCGCGGCTGCTTCACGGCGAAGGTGCCGGCGGAGCGCCTCGATTTTTCCTATCTCGCGCGGCAGTTCGAGCTCTCGGGCGGCTCGATCCGCAACGTCGCGCTCAACGCCGTCTTTCTCGCCGCGTGCGAGGAAGCGCCCGTCTCGATGCGCCACCTGATCAAAAGCCTGCGTCAGGAGCACCTCAAGCAGGGCAAGGCGCTGTTCCGCGAGGATTTCGGCGTTTACGGCCATCTCTTGTAACCGCATCAGAAAGGATGATACGAATGCCGCCAAAGACCACCGCTCCCGGCACGGTACAGGACGCCGTGCGCACGACCGATCCGGCGCTCGACGAGGCGCTGGCGGAGGCCGCCCTCGAGGAGGAGGAAGGCTCCGCCGCGCTGCCGGTCGAGGGGCTTCCCTCGCAGGACGCCGAAGCCGCCGTGGAGGACGCCGCGGAGAATCGGGCGTCGTTTTCCGTCGTCTCCGGCGGCAGGCTCGGCAATTATGTCGGCGGCCTGCCGGACGAGAACACCATCTGCGAGCTCGGCGGCCTGACGGACCGCTCAAAGCTGCGCAAGCACCCGGAATTCGCCCGCGCGCTCGACGCGATCGCCGCCTATCAGAATCTGTGCACCGCGCAGCACACGCTGGACGACTTCCTCATGCCGGCGCTCGGGGATCAGACCTACGCGGCGCTCAGCGAAGTCGTGAACGCCATCGAGGGCGCGGCGAGGCGCTACCGCAGATGGTTCGCCTCGCGCAGCACCACGATGACCGGCCTGATGACGGCCTTCTCGCAGGTGCTCGTGAAGGCGACGATGCTCCTCTCCCGCGCCGCCGCGCTCCGCCCCGAGGCCATTGTCACCTACGCGGCGGAGACGGGCGCGACGAACGTCACGATCGGGGAGCTCATGGACTCCAACGTCCTCGAGCAGCTCGGAAGCCAGTCCGTCTCGCTCACCGGGGAGGAATCCCCCGACAAGGCGGCCGCCGCCTACCGCGCCCACAAGGAGGGCAAAACGCGCGGCGAAGCGTACAACGCGGCGCGCGGCGCGGACAGGGAAGCCCTTCTCCGGCGGACGATCCCGCCCTACGGCAGCCCGTACGCCGAAGCGGAGATCGCCTCCCTCCTGTCGGCGCTCGACAACGCCACCTTTGTCGCCGAGACCGGCTCCCACGGCGACGACATCGCCAACGCGCGGATGCCGTTCTTCGGCCTGAACGTAATCCTCTCGATGTACAGCGATCCCGAGATCGGCCCGGCGTGGGCGGAGATCGAGGGCAAGACGGTCGCGGAGGCCGCGGCGATCTGCCAGGAGGCGCTGTTCGACGAAACGCAGACGCTCGGCGCGGGCTTCGATCCCGCGAAGCACCAGACGGGCGGCGCGGCGTCGAAGGTGCTGCTCGACTTTGACAACGACCGCATCCTGCGCACCTCCGCGAAGGGCGTGACGGACAGCACGCCCGACCAGATGCGCGAGGACATCGAAAAGAGCGCGCGCAACAGCTACTTCGACGAGGCGCTGAGCGTCCTGGACAAGCTGTTCGGCTCCCACGTCATCGCGGAAGCGTCCGTGGCGAAATACACCGACGCCGCGGGCAAGACGCATTTCGGCTCCCAGATGGCGCTCGCCAAGGGCAAGGAGGCGTCGAAATTCAACTTCGGCCTCGGCAGCGAGGCGGAATTTGCCGACGTACTGCTGCGCACGAGGGACGAAAAGCGCGACCGGCAGACCGGGGAGGTCATTTCGGCGACCGATCGCCCGTACTACAACCTGATGGACAACCCGGCCATGCTCGGCGAAATGCTCAAGCTGCAGGTCATCGACTATGTGGCGGCCTCCGCCGACCGGCACGCGAACAACTTCTTCCTCAACCCGAACGCCGCGCCCGGACAGGCGCTCGTGACGGGCATCGACAACGACCGCGCCTTCCGCGAGGCCGGCATCAACAACGTCTCCGGCTTCGCCCACACGCGCGGCGCCGAGCAGGACAACTCCGCCGATATGCGCATGGGCGCGTACAACTCCGTGACCCTCGGCCACGCCTTCCGCGTCATCACGCCCGAGGTGCGGGACATGATTAACAGCGTCACCCCCGACCGGCTGCGCACCACGCTGCGCCCGTACCTCTCCCGTCCGGCGCTGGCCATCACCGTCGAGCGCCTCCGGACGCTGCAGGACTACATCAAGGGCTCGGAGGTCGTGGATCTCGGCACGGAGGACGGGCGCGCCCGCTACGCGGCCTTCCTCAAGGAGGTCATGTTCGACACGGTGACGCATTTCATGCGCTTCCAGAGCCCCACGCAGCAGGCGGGCGGCTACAGCGTCGCCGAGCGCAGCGGCAACCTCGCCGCGAACGTGCTCATGGACTCGTTCGTCGACACCTACTTCGTCGGCCAGGGCGGCTCGAACTTCAACCTCGACACCATCCTGCGCGCGCTCGGCAAGATGGGCTACACGCGCACCCAGGTGCTCACCGCCCTGCGCGACAACGGCCGTCTGAAGCCCGGCGGCAAGCCGCTCACGGAGGACGAGTTCCAGCAGTACCTGAATTCCCCGCTCTTCGCCGTGCTGCCGCTGTAACGAGAAGCGAAGCGGCCGCACGCCGTCCCCACACGCAAAAGCCGGAGCCGTTCCGAGCGTTCCCCGCTCAAAACGGCTCCGGCTTTTTTCTTTCACGGACGTTCGCCTTCGCGGCGGGCCGCGTCTGCGGGCTTCAGGCGCGCGGCAGGCCGGGAGCGGCCGCCTCGCAGCCGGTGAGGCGGGCGATCAGCACCCCGTAGTTCGTCATCGGCACGCCCTGGGCGCGCGCCTGCGCGACGCGCGAGAGGACGTACTTCCGGTTGAACATACACGCGCCGCAGTGGACGACGAGGTCGTACGGCGTGAGATCCTGTGGGAAATCCGTGCCGCGCACGAAATCGATCGAAAGCCCCTGCCCGAACCGGGCGCGCAGCATCCGCGGGATTTTCTCGCGGCCGATATCCTCGGCGAGCGGCGCGTGCGTGCACGCCTCCGCGATGAGCACGCGGGACGACTCCCCGAGCCTGTCAAGAACGGCGGCGGACTCGGTGAAGAAGGCGATGTCGCCCTTGTACGCCGCCATCAGGATGGAGAACGACGTCAGCACGCTCTCGGGCGGCTTTTTGTCCGCGACGAGGCGGAAGAGCTGGCTGTCCGTGATGATGAGCTGCGGCGGCGCGGCGAGCGACGCGAGGGCGGCGTCGAGCGTGTCCCCCGTGCAGCAGGAGAGGAGGCATTTCTTGTCGAGCAGCTCGCGGATCACCTGCACCTGCGGCAGGATCAGCCGCCCCTTCGGCGCCTGAATGTCCTGCGGCATGACGAGCAGGACGAGCTCCCCCGCCGCGCACAGCTCGCCGGTGATGCTCTCCGCCTCGAAGTCCGCGGGCATCGCGCGGAGAATCGCCGCGCGCAGCGCTTCCACACCCTCCCCCGTCTTCGCGCTGACGAGCACAGGCTCGAGCTTCGCCTCCTCCCGCACGCGGCGGGCGAGGGCGGCGGCGTTTTCGCCGTCCGCGCGGTTCACGACGGCGACGACGGGCGTTTTTTCCTCGCGGAAGCGGGAGAGCCACGAAAGCTCCTGCGCGAAATCCGCGCCGGAAAAGAGCAGCAGCGCGACGTCCGTCTTTTTCGCCGCCTCGAGCGTGCGCTCGACGCGCAGGCCGCCGAGCGCGCCCTCGTCGTCAAAGCCCGCCGTGTCGATGAACGTGCACGGGCCGATCCCGTGCACCTCCATCGCCTTGTAGACCGGGTCGGTCGTCGTGCCCGCCACGTCGGAGACGAGCGCCGTCTCCTGCCCCGTGAGCGCGTTCGTCAAAGACGACTTCCCGCTGTTGCGCTTTCCGAAAATCCCGATGTGCAGGCGGTTTGCCCGCGGCGTATCCGTCAGAGACATGAAAATTCCTCCATTTTCCCGTTTGAGACAATTCTATCACCATTTCATTCCGCTCTCAAGCCCGTCCTTCGCCGTCAGCCAGTAGGGCGAGCCGGGGCGATCGTATTCCTCGAGGAAGGGGTGCAGCGTCCCGTCGCCGCGGTAGCCGACGATGGTGCCGAGGTTGACGTTGTGGAAGCTGTGGAAGATATTCTGCGCGGCGCTCGGGTTCGTCCGCTCGAGGGCGCGGATAAGCTCCTTCATCTCCTGCCGCTTCGAGTCGAGCGTCCCGCTGGCGGTGCCCTCCGTCAGGCGGCACGCGCAGCGGAGGAAGGTGAGCTCGTTGTACCTTGCCCAGGAAATAATGTCGGCCTCGCGGACGAGGTAGAGCGGACGGATCAGCTCCATGCCGGGGAAATTCGTGCTGTGGAGCTTCGGCATCATCGTCTTCATCTCCGCGCCGTAGAGCATACTCATCAGCACCGTCTCGACGACGTCGTCAAAGTGGTGGCCGAGGGCGATCTTGTTGCAGCCGAGGGCCTGCGCGTGCTTGTAGAGGCAGCCGCGGCGCATCCGCGCGCAGAGGTAGCACGGCGACTTCTCCGCCGAGGCGGCGGCCTCGAAGAGCCGGTTCTCCACGACGGTGACGGGCAGTCCGAGCAAAGCGGCGTTCTCCTCGATGCGCGCGCGGTTCTCCGGGCTGTAGCCGGGGTCCATCACGAGATAGACGAGTTCAAAGCGCGTCGGGCTGAACCGCCGGAGCAGCTGCATACACTTCGCGAGGAGCATCGAGTCCTTGCCGCCCGAGATGCAGACGGCCACGCGGTCGCCGTCCGCGAGCATGGCGTAATCGCGCAGCCCTCCGACAAATTTGTTCCAGATGGTCTTCCTGTATTTTTTCTGAATGCTCAGTTCCGCGCGCCGAAGCCGCTCGTCCATCGCAGCATCCTCCCTTTCCTTCGATTCGCCGGCGCCCGTCGGCCGGGGACGGCGATTCCATTATAGCACAGGAATTGACTTTTTTCCTCCCCGGCATTAGGATAGAAGCAAAGCTATCCAAGGAGGAATCCGCCATGAGCAGCCGCTTTGACGAAATCATTGACCGCCGCCACACCATGTGCGAAAAATACGACGGCGTCGAGCGGGCGGGACGCCCCGCCGACACCATCCCGCTGTGGGTGGCCGATATGGACTTCCGCGCGCCGGACTGCGTGCGCGGCGCGCTGCGCCGCCTCGCCGACCACGGGATCTTCGGCTACACCTTCGTCGGGGGCGAATACTTCGACGCCGTCCGGGGCTGGTACAAATCCCGGTTCGGCTGGGAGCCGCAGCGCGAGTGGCTCGTCTGCACGCCGGGCGTCGTGTACGGGTTTTCCGCCGCCATCGAAGCGCTCAGCGAGCCGGGGGACGCCGTGCTCATCCAGCAGCCCGTGTACTATCCGTTCGCGTCGTCCATCCGGGAGACGGGGCGCGTCCTCGTGAACAGCCCGCTGCGCGAGGAGGACGGCGCGTACCGCATGGAGCCGCCGGAGGATCTGGAGCGGCGGATTGTCGAAAACAACGTCAGAATCTTCCTGCTGTGCAGCCCGCACAACCCCGTGGGGCGCGTGTGGACGAGGGACGAGCTTGCCGCCGTCTCGGACGTCTGCGCGCGGCACGGCGTGACGGTCATCTCGGACGAGATTCACGCCGACTTCACCCATCCCGGCCATCCGCACACCGTCTTCGCGTCGCTCTCGAAGGAAGCGGAGCAGAGCTGCGTCGTGTGCACCGCGCCGAGCAAGACGTTCAACCTCGCGGGACTGCAGACGTCGAACCTGTTCGTCCCGAACGAGGAATTGCGGAAAAAGCTGCGGGATCGCCTGCGCGCGCTGCACTTTGAAGCGCCGAACCTCGCCGGACTGACGGCGTGCATGGCGGCGTACCGCGAGGGCGCGGCGTGGCTCGACGAGCTGCTCGCGTATCTGCGGGGGAACACGGACTTTGTGCGCGCCTTCCTCGCGAATCGCCTGCTGGCGCTTCGGCTCACGGAACCGGAGGGGACGTATCTGCTGTGGATCGACTGCCGCGGTCTCGGCCTTTCGGACGAAGCGCTCGGCGAGCTGCTGACCAACCGCGCCCGCGTCTGGATCGACGACGGCCCGATGTTCGGCCCCGGAGGAGAAGGCTTCATCCGCGTGAACGCCGCGTGTCCGCGCGCCGTTTTGGAAAAGGCGTTTGCACGAATCACGGAGGCCGTGGGGAAATAAGCGGGCCGACGATTGGGAACGGCAGAGCTCCGGTCCGCCTTTTCAAAGGCGGCGGCACATCATTCCTTTCCCGCACCCAGCCCCTCCACAAAAGTTTAAGGGCGCTCCCTCATTCCCGAGGGAGCGCCCTTGCGCCATTTATTCTATCCCTTTGCGGAGCCTTCGCGTCCGTTTCCGTTTCCGGCTCCGTTTCCCGCGCCGTGTCCGTTCCCGTACCCGTTCCCGGATCCGTTTCCTTCGCCCGCGCCTTGCCCGTACCCGGATCCGGCTCCGTACCCGTTCCCCGCGCCTCCGCCGGACGGCGCTTCCGCTTCCATGTCGGAGCCGCCGTCCTCCCCGCTTCCCTCCGTGAGGGAAAGGAGCCGCTCCCGGAGCGCGCGCATCGTCATCGACGCAGCCTCCTCCGCGGTGAAGGACGGGTCGAGCGCCAGAATTTCCTCGTAGACGCCGTACTTCGCGAGGGGAAGCCCGGCCTCCTCGGCCAGCGCGGCCTCCTCGGGCGCGCGCCGCGCGCGGAACAGGCTGCGCAGCACGTCGCGGCACGCGTTGAGCGTCACGCGGAGGATCCATGCCTTCTCGTGCTCCTCGCTCTCGAACGTCCCCCGGTACAGGACGTATTTGAGGAAAACCGTCTGAAACACATCCTCCGTGTCCGCCTCGTTTTTCAGGTGCACGAGGCACAGCCGCCGCACCATGTCGGCGTACCGCTCCACCGCCCTGTTGGCCTCCTGTTCGCTGCGCATCGCTCCGCCCCGTTTCTTCCTCCGTTTAGTTGACGCTCACCGTCCGCATCCGGCGGCCCATCCCGCAGAATATGCCGCGTCCGCACGACGCCGTGCCGAAGTTGTCGCAGACGCCGTCGTTGTTCTCGTCGGCCCAATAGCGTCCGCCGTTCGCGCCGCCCTGCCCGGGGACGCGCCCGCAGAGATCGCACACGCCGTCGTTGTTTTCATCCGTCCAGCCGCACGAGCCGGGGACGCGCCCGCACACGTCGCAGACGCCGTCGCCGTTCCCGTCGACCCAGCAGCACGCGTGCGTCCCGGCGTACCCGCCGTGATGTCCCGCGCCGCGGCCCGCGCCGTTTCCCGCGCCGTGCCCGCGCCCCGCCGCCGAAACGCCCGCCGTGAGCACCAGAACAACCGCCAAAATGCCTGCCATCAGCTTTTTCATGAGAAAATTCCTCCTGTTTGATTGGTTTCATCTGGAATACGTTTTGGCGCGGCAAATCCATTCGGCCATTTGAAAAAAAATTTTCAGGAGGACGAAAAAACGCCGCGCGGCGGCTCAGGCAAGGAGCGAACCGATCACGGCGTTGGAGACGAGAAAGCCCGCGCGGGTGAGGGCGACGCCCTCCGGCGTGACGCGGCAGTACCCCGCGCCCTCGAGCGGCGCGGCGCGGCGGCGCACCGCCTGCGGGATGGGATGGCCGAACCGCGCGAGGCAGCTGTCCTCGCGCAGCCCTTCCGCCAGCCGCAGCGCGAGCATGGCGAACTCGTCGAAATCCCCGCCGGGGCCGTCGTCCGCGGGCGCGCCGCCCGCGAGGAAGGACGCGAGGTCGCGCGGGAAGTAAAAGCGCCTCCCGCGGAAAAACGAGTGCGCCGCCGGGCCGAAGCCGAGGTATTCCTCGCACCGCCAGTATTTGAGGTTGTGGCGGCTCTCCCGCCCCGGCCGCGCGAAATTGGAAATCTCGTACTGGGCGTAGCCGAGCGATTCGAGCGACGCGCACGCCGCCTCATACAGCGCGCAGACCTCGTCCTCGTCCGGCAGGGAGAGCGCGTCCCGCCGCTTCGCGAAGACCGTGCCCGGCTCGATTTTCAGCAGGTACGCGGAGATGTGGCTCGCCCCCGCCTCCGCGCAGAAGCGCACGGAGCGCAGCAGGCTTTCCCGCGTCTGGCCGGGCGTCGCGATCATGAGGTCGAGCGACACGTTCCCGATCCCCGCGCGACGGGCCAGCTCCACCGCCCGCGCGGCCTGCTCCGCCGTGTGGATGCGCCCGAGCTGCCGCAGCTCGTCCGCGTTCGCCGACTGCAGCCCCAGCGACAGCCGCGTCACGCCCGCCGCCGCGAGGCCGGGGAAGAGGCTCTCGTCCCCGACGCCGGGGTTCGTCTCCACCGTGACCTCCGCGTCCGCCGCGAGGGCAAAAGCCTCCCGCACGGCATCAAGCATCCTGCCCAGACGCTTCGCGCCGAGGAGGCCGGGCGTTCCGCCGCCGAAATAGACGGTATCCGCGGGCAAACGCAAATCCTGATAGGATTTTATTCTTTCAATAATACAATCTGTATATGCATCCCAGTCGTTTTCCCGTCCGCGGAGCGAGTAAAAATCGCAGTAGGGGCATTTCGACGCGCAGAACGGGACATGGAGATAGAGGCCGAGGGGGGTCACAGCGCTTCGATCTCCTCAAGCCAGAGGCGGGCGGACGCGTCGCTCGGCATCCGCCAGTCGCCGCGCGGCGAGAGGGCGACGGTGCCGACCTTCGGGCCGTCCGGCAGGCAGGAGCGCTTGAACTGCTGCGTGAAGAAGCGGCGGAAGAAGGTGGCGAGCCACTTCTTGATGACGGCGGGCTCATACGCGCCGTCGAACGCGCAGAGCGCGAGCCGGTAGATCTTGCCGGGGCCGAAGCCGAAGCGCAGCAGGTAATAGAGGAAGAAGTCGTGCAGCTCGTAGGGGCCGACGACGTCCTCGGTCTTCTGGGCGATCTCGTCGCCGTCGGGCGGCAGCAGCTCCGGGCTGACGGGCGTATCGAGCACGTCGAGGAGGACGGCCTCGAGCTCCCCGCCGGCCTTCTTCGCGGCGTAGCGGACGAGGTGGCGGACGAGCGTCTTCGGGATGGAGCCGTTCACGCCGTACATACTCATATGGTCGCCGTTGTACGTCGCCCAGCCGAGGGCGAGCTCGGAGAGGTCGCCGGTGCCGACGACGAGGCCGCCGTTCTCGTTCGCGAGGTCCATGAGCACCTGGGTGCGCTCTCTGGCCTGGGCGTTCTCGTAGGTCACGTCGCGCTTTTCGGGGTCGTGGCCGATGTCGGCGAAGTGCTTCTGCACCGTCTCGCCGATCGGCACCTCGCGGAACGTGACGCCGAGCAGCTCCGCGAGCCGCTGGGCGTTCGACTTGGTGCGTCCCGTCGTGCCGAAGCCCGGCATGGAGACGGCGAGGATCCCCTCGCGCGGCAGGCCGAGCAGGTCAAAGGCGCGCGCCGCGACGAGCATGGCGAGCGTGGAATCGAGCCCGCCGGACACGCCGACGACGACGTGCGAGGCATGGGCGTTCTCGAGCCTCGTCTTGAGGCCGGTGGCCTGCAGCGTCAGGATCGTCTCGCAGCGGGTCGAGAGGTCGTTCTCCCCCTTCGGGACGAACGGGGCGGGGTCGACCCTCCGGCGCAGCGCGAACGGGACGGCGGGCAGCGCGAAGGAAACCTCCCGCGCGGCCCGGTATTTCCCGCCGTGCCAGGTGGTGACGCGGCGGCGCTCGCCCTCCATGCGGGAGAGATCGACGTCGGCCTCGGTCAGGCCGGTGGTGAACGGCGCGCTCTCGGCGAGGAGAGTCCCGTTTTCGGCAATCAGGTTATGGCCGGAGAAGACGAGGTCGGTGGTGGATTCGCCCTCGCCCGCGTCGGCGTACACATACGCGCACAGCAGACGCGCGGACTGGCCGCGCACAAGCTCGCGGCGGTACGCGGCCTTGCCGATGACCTCGTCGCTCGCGGAGAGGTTGAGCAGCACCGTCGCGCCCGCGAGGGCAAGCTTCGCCGACGGCGGCTCCGGCGTCCACAGATCCTCGCAGATCTCGACGCCGACGGCGCAGTCCTCCCATCCCTCGGGGCGGTACAGGATCGAGCTGCCGAGCGGGACGGAAAAGCCCGCGTACGAAACCTCCATGCACTCCGGCGCGGGGGTGAAGTGCCTCGCCTCGTAGAATTCGCCGTAGTTCGGCACGCAGCTCTTGGCCGAGAGGCCGAGCAGCTTGCCGCCGCAGAACACGGCGGCGCAGTTGTACAGCGCCCCGTTCGCCGCGACCGGCACGCCGACCGCCGCCAGCACCGGCAGGGAGGCCGTGCGCGCCATCAGGCCGGCAAGCTCCCGCTCCGCCGCGTCCGTCAGCGTCCGGTGCAGGAACAGATCGCCGCAGGTGTACCCCGTGAGGCACAGCTCCGGGAACACGACCGCCTGCACGCCTCTTTCCGCCGCCTCGCGCAGCAGCTGCTCCACGGCCTGCGCGTTCTGCTTACAGTCCGCCACCCGGATCGCGGGCGTCGCCGCCCCTACCCGGAAAAATCCATCGTTTCTCACTGTTGTCTTCCTCCTCACTTGCGGTGCCGATTCACGCGCCGCCGGGCAAGCCCGCCGCCGGTCCCGCTGCGATTTCTCCAGCCGTTTTCGCCGTGCGCCGCCGCCTGTTCGGGAACGGGCGGCTTTGGGGAGCCGGGGCTTCCGGTTGGGCTTATTCGTGCATCCGCATGAAAATGGTCTCGTCGTCCCTCGGCGTGAAGCCGTTGGCGAGATAGTACGGGATCAGCCCGTCGTGCTCGGCGTGCAGAATCAGGTACAGGTAATTTTCGTACTTCTTTTTCAGCAGGGACAGGAGCGTCTTGCCGACGCCCTTCCCCTGACAGTCCGGGGCGACGCACAGATAGTGCGCGTATGCCGTCAGCTCGCCGTCGTCGATCGCGTTGACGAGGCCGACAAGCCTCTCCCCCTCCCAGGCGGTGATCACCGTCGCGCAGCCGTCGAGCGCCTTCTTGAGCCGCTCGGGGTACTTCCCCGACAGCCAGCCCACCGACTCGAACAGCTCCCGCAGCTCCTCCGCGGTAAACCTTCGCTCCTCCGTGTAGACAATTTCCAAATTCTTCACCTCAGCGGGACAGGAAAAGGAGGGGCGCTTTCCGCCAGCCCTCGGCAAGCGTGCAAAGCGTCCCTCCTCATCGTTCATCGAATATAATCCTTCTCGAGCTTTCCGGGCATATAGACGACGTCGGAGACGACCGACACGTCCTCCGGCGCGGCAAAGCCCTCGGAGCCATAGTAGCGGAACGCGCGCCGCAGCGCCCTGAGATTGCGCAGGCAGCCCTGCGGGCGGAGCTGACGGGCGTGCATCTTGATGGTATAGAGATAGCAGCAGGTGCTCGTCTTTTTCAGAAGGGCGCGGTAGCTGCGCTCGTACTGGCCGAAGCGCCCCTCCTCCTCGAGCATCTCGCGCACGAGCACCATCGCCTTCGTGAAATCGTTGATCTTCGACGGGGTGATGCGCGACAGCGCGCTCGCGCCGTGCTTGCGGTAATAGTAGAGCGGCTCGTCGATGACGGCGAGGCGGTTGATGTACGAGAACAGCCGGTTCATGACAATCATGTCCTCGAGGCACTTCATCGCCGGGAAGGTAACGTTGTGCTCCGTGAACAGCGAGCGCAGAAACAGCTTGTTCCACATGAGGCCCTGCATCTGCGTATCGTGCAGCAGCAGGTTCATCGCCTCGGTGCGGTTGAACACGCCGTGACAGCGAAACGGGTACTCCCACAAAAACTCCGGCGCGTCAAACTTATAGAAATAATAGCAGCAGGCGATCTCCGCGCCGGTCTCAACGCAGGTGCGGTACAGCCGCTCGAGGTAGCGCGGCGAGACGTAGTCGTCCGCGTCGACAAAGCCGAGGTACTCGCCCCTCGCCGCCGCCATGCCGTTGTTGCGCGCCGCGGAGACGCCGCCGTTCTCCTGATCGATCACGCGCAGGAAGCCGTACTCCTTCTCGAGGCGGCGCAGCAGCGCGAGGCTGCCGTCGGTCGAGCCGTCGTTCACGGCGATGACCTCAAAATCGCGGAAGGTCTGCTTTGCGAGCGACGCGAGGCATTCCCCGAGAAAGCGCTCCGCGTTGTAAATCGGGATGACGAGGCTGATTCTCGGCGTCTGATTCATTTCACTCAAAAGGGCACATCCTTTCTCTGCGGCGTCAGTTGAAAACGCCGCGTCGGCTGCTCGCGGTTACTCCTCGGGCATCGGGCCGATCGGCGTCCCCTCAGGGGAGGAGCCGGTTTCCGGCGTGTCCTCCGCGGGCGCAGAGGACTCCGGCGCGCTCGACGGCGCGGAGGAGGCGGGCGTGCTGGATTCCGGCGCGCTCGAAGCGGGCGCGCTCGACGAAGACGCGCTCGAAGACGGCGTCATCACGCCGGGATCGTTGCTCACGTCGGTGCCGGGGCCGTAGGAATAATAGGGGCCGGACGGGCGGTAGTACGAGGTCGCGAGGGCTTCGGTCTTCACCTCGGCGCCGTCCTTGTAGTAGGTGCGCTGCGCCGCGGCGCGGTAGCCCTTGCGGCCCGCCGCGGCGAGCTTGACCTCGCCCGTCTGCAGGCTGTTGTCAAGCGAGTACGTTCCCTTCGTCAGAGCGGGGATCGTCTCGGTGTACCAGGAGGTGACCTCAATCGTGTCCCAGGCGGGATCCTGCCAGCCGTAGATGGTGGCGGTGAGCACCTTGCCCTCCATGCCCGCGATGATATAAAGCGGATATTCGGTGTTGTTCTTAAACTTGAGGTCCATGTTCGGCCAGCTCACCGCGGCGTCCTGACCGATGGGGCAGTACGTCGACGGAATCGAGTGGCAGCTTCTCTCGACGATCTCGAGGCCGGAGCGCAACACCGCGCCGTACAGCGTCGTGGACGTCTGGCAGATGCCGCCGCCGTACGACGGGACGAGCTTGCCGTTGACAATCGCGTTGGCCGCCTTGTAGCCCTCGGCCTGACCGGCAGGGCCGACGACGGCGAAGTAGGAGAACGTCTCGCCCGGCTGCACGACGGTGCCGTTGATAGAGCTCATGGCGCGCGCCATGTTATAGTTACCGTTTGCCGTGTTTGTGGAGGTCGTGCTGTAGGTGCCGAGCTTTTTGAGATTCCGGCGCAGGTCGTCCGCCGTGACGGAGCACGGCGTCTCGGCGGCGGGAATCTCCACGGCGGACTCCCCGCCCTTCTCGATCGCGGCCTCCACGAGCGAGACGAGCTCGTCAAGGTCGACGGAGACGCCCGGCGTCCCCTCGGAGAAGGTGAAGGTCTCGCTCGCGGCGTCGAACGAGACGACGGAGGCGTTCTGCGGCTCGGAATTGAGCGGCGCGGTCAGCTCCTCGAGCTTCGTGCGCAGCGAGCCGCCCTCCATCGTCGCGGAGAGCTCAAAGCTCACGGGCGTCTCGGCAAGCGCCGTCACGGTCTCGTACCGCTCCTCCCGGTCTCCCTCACGGCCGTACGCGTACGCCTGCTCGAGCACCGCCTCGGTGTCGTAGCTGAAATCGACGTCCGCCTGCGTGACGGTGAAGGTCTGCTCCTCATAGGTGAGCGTCACGGTGAAGTCGCCGGACGCGCCGCTCTCGGCCGCGGAGAGCGCCGTGCGCGCCTCGTCCATCGTCATGCCGCCGAGATCGATCCCGCCGACCGTAACGCCGTCGTAGAACGTGTCCACATCGAGGACGGCGGAGATTTCCGCCTCGCGGGCGGCCTGCTCCGCCTTCTCGGCCTCCTGCTGTCCGAGGACGACGAACGCCGCGGCCGCGCACACGACGACAACCAGCGCGCAGCACAGGCCAATCACGAGTCCCTTCTTCGATTTTCCGCTTCCCTGCGGCTCCATATGAGCCGGAGCGCCTCTATTTTGACGGTTCGCCATTTTTTTACCTCCCAGTTTGACCTGATGGTCTTCTATATCATATCGCGTTTTTTTTGAAAACGCAAGCGTTTCGTCCAACTTGTAAGGGATTGTAAGGATTTCTCAAGAAACGCGCAACCGGCGATCCAGAGCGGTTTTTCGTCAATTTTGCGTTTTTCGGCCGCCCTGCCGTTGCACTTTTCGCTGGATATGATATAATAGTTGCAAACGCCCGCCCGCGCGGACAAAAAGCCTGTGCGATCTGCCGGATCCGGCAGCAGCCGCCGATGATTTTTTCGCCCTTCGCAAGAGGGCTTTTTTCTTCTCTGCCTGCTCTTATTCTGACCGGCCGCCGCGCGGATCGAGCGCCGCGGCAAACAACGGGAGTGATGTGACGTGAAAATTCTGATTCTCTCCGCCGCGACGGGCGGCGGACACCTGCGCGCGTCGCGCGCGCTTCAGAACTACATTCTGGAAAACGCTCCGGGGAACGAGGTCGTGATAGCGGACGCGCTCAAGGAGGTGCACGCGATTCTCGACAAGACGTGCTGCCGCGGCTACCATTTCATGGCGACGAAGACGCCGCGCATTTTCGGGCGGCTGTACCGCGCCTCGAACTCGGACACGCCGCTGTACTCGCTCGTCTCGCGCTTCAACGGGGCGGTGGGGACGCGTCTTCTCCCGCTGTTTCAGGAGGAAAAGCCGGACGCGGTGATTTCGACGCACCCGTTCGCGACCGAGATGGTCTCCTACCTCAAGGGCAAGGGAAAGGTAAAATGCCCGCTCGTCTGCCTGATGACGGACTACGGCCCGCACCGCGCGTGGATTGCGCCGAACGTCGACGCGTACGTCGTCGCGAGCGAGGGCATGGCGGCGCAGATGGCGGACTGGGGCGTCCCGGCGGAGAAAATCCACCCGTTCGGCATCCCGGTGGAGGACGTCTTCTTCAGCAAGGCCGACAAGCAGGCGCTGCGCCGCGAGTTCGGCCTCTCCCCGACGCTGCCGACGGTGCTGTTCATGGCGGGCTCCTTCGGCGTGACGAACATTCTCTCCCTTTTTAAAGACCTCGTCCGCTCCGACGCGTCGTTTCAGATTCTCATCATCACGGGCCGCAACAAGCGCCTGTACCGCACCTTCCGCAAGCTCGTGCCGCGCTCGCCGAAGCCGGCGAAGGTGGTCTTCTTCACGGATCGCGTCGCGGACTATATGCACGCGAGCGATCTGCTCGTCACGAAGCCCGGCGGGCTGACCACGTCCGAGGCGCTGGCGTGCAGCATCCCGCTGGCTGTCTTCGACGCGATTCCCGGGCAGGAGGAGGACAACGCGAGCTTTCTTATCTCGCACAACATGGCCATCCCGCTCGACTCGCGGAAGAACGGCGCGGCGGAAATCGTGGCGCTGCTTGAGGACTCGCAGCGTCTCGAAGCGATGCACGAATCCTGCCTCACGTTTGACAAATCCGGCTCATGCCGGGATATTTTCTCTCTGCTCGAAAGGCTGACGGGGAAAGACGGGGAGGAAAGCGCATGAGAATCGTCGTCCTGTACGGACTCGCGGGCGGCGGCCATCTGAGCGCGGCGAAGGCGCTCAAGACGCACCTCGAAGCGAAGGGCTGCGAGGTTTTCCTCGAGGACGCGACAAAGCCGTTCGGCAGAGTCATAGACTTTTTCTGCTGCGACCTGTACCAGTTCAGCGCGAAATACATTCCGCGCGCGTTCGGCCTGGCCTACCGCCTCACCGACCGCAGGCGCGGCGGCAGCCGGTTCATGCGCTTCTTCGCGGGGCCGCTGATCCGGCGTCTGCTGCCGGTGATTGAAAAGCACGATCCCGACCTGGTGGTCTGCGTCTATCCGTTTTCCTGCCAGCTCGCCGCCGCGCTGCGCGCGAAGGGGCGGCTCCGGGCGAAGATCGCGCACCAGCTCACGGACTACGGCACGCACGCCGCGTGGGTCTCGGAGGAGGCGGATTACTATTTCGCCTCCTGCCGTCCGGCGGCGGAGGATCTGGAGCGCCGCGGCGTCCCGAAGGAAAAGATCTGCGTCACCGGGATCCCGGTACGCCCGCTCTTTTTCGAGACGCCCGACCGGGCGGCGCTGCGCGGGGAGCTCGGCCTGCCGCGGGACAAGCCGGTTCTGCTTTTCATGGCGGGCTCGTTCGGCGTGCGCAGCGTGCTCAAAATCTACCGCGCGCTCGACGGCCTCGCGGAGGACTTCGCGTGCGTCGTCATCACGGGAAAAAACGAAAAGTTGCACCGGCAGTTTGAGAAGCGCATCGGGTCTGCCCGCCACCGCACGCAGCTGCTTCTGTTCACCGACCGGATTCCCGACTATATGCACGCGTGCGACCTGCTGATCACGAAGCCGGGCGGACTGACGACGACGGAGGCGCTCGCCTCCGGGATTCCGCTGGCTGTCTTCGACGCGATCCCCGGGCAGGAGGAGGACAACACGCGTTTTCTGCTCGAGGGAGGCATGGCGGTTCGTCTGCGCTCCGCGAAGCCCGACGCCTGCCGCGAGACGGTTTCCGCCCTCCTGCGCGACCCGGATCGCCTCTCCGGAATGCGCCGCCGCGAGCAGGCGCTGGCGCTGAACCGGTATGGAGAGCGGTTTTTGAGTCATATAGAAGACGCGGGAAAATAGAAAAAGGTTTCGGAAACGGAAAAATCAGTAAAACAGCACAAAAAGGCCCTGCCGGTTTTG
>CALWIH010000026.1 GCA_944380675.1 uncultured Clostridia bacterium
GCCCACTCGACGACGGACTTCACGTCGGCGTCCGTCGGCATCCCCTTCTTGAACAGGGAGCCCTTCACCTGAACGGCGTGGACGTCGGCCACCATGTGAACGCCCTTGGCCTCCATGGCCTTCTTGATATCGTCAAGGCCGGAGGTGTTGCCGCTGCCGTTGAGGATGTAGAACGCGACGTTCTGAGCGCGGGCAGGGGTCAGGTCGCGGCAGAAGTGATCCACCGGGCCGGGCAGCTTGCCGTTCATCTCAACGCCGATAAAAATCACCTTCTCACCCTCGCACGGGTAAGCGGGCGGAATCTGATCGCAGACACACTGATGGATGCGTCCGAGCTCAGCGGCAATCACCTGAGCGGAACCACTTTTCGCGAAATGCAGAGACTTGGCTTTCATGAAACATTTCCTCCAATATTCACATAATGCTTGAAGCGCAGGAGAGCAAGCCGCATTCGGAACGCAAGACGGGTTCTCCACTTCATTTTTTATATTGTAGCATAGTTTTGTGAAGAAAAGGTGATGAAATATTTATTTTTCGGGAAAAAATCTGTTGACTTTTTTGTGCAGTTTATCTTTTTCCACCGGAAAAGAAAAATTTTTAACCACTTTTGCTGGATACATTGACAAAGCTGAGCCGGTCAAGTAAGATAATAAGAAATAAAGGTTGGGTGCCTGCGCGTTCTTCGGGGCGCGCGGGAGAATAGGGAAGCGGGTGAGAATCCCGCGCGGTCCCGCCGCTGTGAGGGCGGCCCTGCCGGAAAGCCACTGCGCCGCAGCGGGAAGGCTTCCGGCCGAGAGGGCGCCCGGGCGCGTCTCGCGCCTGAAGCCAGAAGACCTGCCCAACCGGAGAAACGCCCCGCGGACGACGGTGTGCGTACCGGCAGGAGGATTGCCGTCCTCCTGTCTTCGTGTGCCTGCGCCCATTTGGGACGCGGGCGTTTTTTCATTTCGGAAGGAGGATTGTATGGAATCCGTATTGCCCGAGCCGATGCGCGGAAGCCTGCGGCGCGGCGTGACGACGGGAGGCTGCGCCGCCCTCGCCGCCTATGCCGCCGCCTCCCTCCTCGCGGGGCGCTCCCTCCCCACTGTCTCGCTTCGCACGCCGCGCGGCGAGACGGTGCAGGCCGAGGTGCTCGACCCCCGTCTCGGAGACGGGGAAGCCTCCTGCGCCGTGCGCAAGGACGCCGGGGACGACCCGGACGTCACGAACGGACTGCTGATTGCCGCGCGCGTCCGCCTCACGGACGAGCCGGGCGTGCGCGTCGACGGCGGCGAGGGCGTCGGGCGTGTGACGCTGCCGGGGCTCGACCAGCCCGTCGGGGCGGCGGCCATCAACCGCACGCCGCGCGCAATGATTGAGGCGGCCGTCTCCCGGGCGCTTCGGGAGGGCGGGCTCTCCTCGGGCGCGGAGGTCGTCGTCTCCATCCCCGGCGGGGAGGAGATCGCAAAAAAGACCTTCAACCCGCGCCTCGGCATCGTGGGCGGGCTCTCCGTGCTCGGCACGACGGGCATCGTCGAGCCGATGAGCGAGAGCGCCCTTCTCGAGACCATCCGCGCGGAGCTCTCCGTGCGCCGGGCGGCGGGAGACGAGATCGCCGTTGTCGTGCCGGGCCATTACGGCGAGCGCTTCCTCGCCTCCTTTCCCTCGCTGCGCGGCCTTCACCCCGCCCAGTGCTCGAATTTTGTCGGCGAGGCGATCGACATGGCGGCGCAGCTCGACTTTTCCGGCCTGCTGCTGACCGGTCACATCGGAAAATTCGTCAAGCTCGCGGCGGGGATCTTCAACACCCACTCGCGGTACGGCGACGGACGCATGGAGATTCTCACCGCCCACGCCGCGATGGCGGGAGCGGATGCGGCGCTCGCCAAGGCGCTGATGGCCTCCCCCACCACCGACGCGGCGCTCGCGCTCCTGCGGGACGCGAAGCTCTCCGAAAGGGTATGCTCCTCCCTCCTCGAGGCGATGGACCGCCATGTGCGCCGCCGCGCCGGGGACAAAATGCAGACCGGTATTCTGCTCTATCACGACAAATATGGTTTTCTCGGCATGACGCCGCAGGCCCGGGCGCTCCTCGGGCGGCTCGGCGCGAACGCCGGAAAGGAGTTTTTCTAAATGTCCAGTGAAACAATACGTCCCGGAATCCTCTACGGAGTCGGCGTCGGCCCCGGCGACCCGGAGCTGATGACCGTCAAGGCGGTGCGCGCGCTCGAGCGCTGCCCCGTCGTCGCCTTCCCGAAGACGCGCGGGGAGTCGAACCTCGCCCTTGACATCGTGCGCAGCGCCGGTATCCCGCTCGAGGGCAAGGCTCTCCTCCCCCTGTTTTTCCCCATGACGCGCGACAAGGAGGAGCTGCGCCAACGCCATGACGAGGCGGCGAACGCCGTCATGGACAGGCTCCGTGCCGGAGAGGACGTCGCGGTGCTCAACCTCGGCGACGTCTCGCTCTTCTCCACGTTCAGCTACCTTCTGACGCGTGTGAAGGAAAAAGGCTTTGCAGTCGAAATCATTCCCGGCGTCCCGAGCTTCTGCGCCGCCGCGGCGCTGCTCCGGCGCAGCCTGACGGCGATGAAGGAGCCGCTGCACATCATTCCCGCCGGGTATGAGGGCTCGCTCGACGCCCTCTCGCTGCCCGGCAGCAAGGTCATCATGAAAAGCGGAAGCACTTTACCCTCTCTCTGCGCGAGGCTGGACGAGCTCGGCCTGCTCGGCCGCGCGGCGCTCGTTGAGAACGCCGGCCTGCCGGGCGAGCGCATCGTCTCTCCCCTGACGCGGGAGACGGAGAGCTCGGGCTATTTCACGACGATACTCGTCGCGCCCGAGGAGAAGGAGGGAAGCCTGTGATTTACTTTGTCGGAGCCGGGAGCGGCGCTCCCGATCTCATCACCGTCCGCGGCGCGCGCCTGCTTGAGAAGGCCGGGTGCGTCGTCTACGCGGGCAGTCTCGTCAACCCGGAGCTGCTCTCCCTCTGCCCCGAGGGCTGCGAGATCCACGACAGCGCCCGCATGACGCTCGAGGAGGTCATCGGCGTCCTCCTCGCCGCCGAGCGCGCCGGGAAGCTGACGATCCGCCTGCACACGGGCGATCCGTGCGTGTACGGGGCCATCCGCGAGCAGATGGAGCTGCTCGACGAGGCGGGCGTCTCCTACACGGTTGTGCCGGGCGTGAGCAGCTTCTGCGGGGCGGCGTCGGCGCTGCCCGCGGAATACACGGTGCCCGGCGTCAGCCAGACGGTCATCCTCACGCGCATGGCGGGGCGCACCCCCGTCCCTAAGGGGCAGGAGCTCGCAGCGCTCGCCTCGCACCGCGCGTCGATGGCGCTGTTCCTCAGCGCGGGACTGCTCGAGGAGGCGCAGGCCGAGCTGCTGCGCGGCGGCTACCGCGAGGACACCCCCGCCGCCATCGTCTACAAGGCGACGTGGCCGGACGAGCGCGTCTTCCGCTGCACCGTGTCGACGCTCGCGCAGACCGCGAAGGAAAACGGCATCGGGAAGACCGCTTTGATTCTCGTCGGCGATTTTCTCGGCAGCGGCGGCGAACGCAGTCTGCTCTATGACCCTTCGTTTACAACCGGCTACCGGGAGGCGAAGCAGTCATGAAGCTCTGGGCTGCTGCCTTCACCGCGCGCGGACTGCGCCTCGCGGAGCGGCTTCCCGGCCTGCTGGGGAGCGGCGGCATCGACGTCCGGGTGACGGCGGCCTTCGGCGGCTCGGGCGTCACGGCGTCCCGCTGGGCGCAGGAGGCCTTCGCGAGCGCCGACGCCCTGCTGTTCATCGGCGCGGCGGGCATCGCGGTGCGGAGCGTCGCCCCGCTGCTGCGCTCCAAGCTGACCGACCCCGCCGTCCTCGTGATGGACGAGGGCGGGCGGTTCTGCATTTCCCTGCTCTCCGGCCACGCGGGCGGCGCGAACCGCCTCGCCGAGCGGATCGCCGCTCTGTGCGGAGCGCAGGCAGTCGTCACGACGGCGACGGACGGGCGCGGCCTCTTTGCCGTCGACGAATGGGCGGCGCGCTTCGGCTGCGCCCTGCTCCCGAAGGACGCGATCCGGCTCGTCTCCGGCGCGCTTCTGGATGGAAAGCCCGTCTCCTTTACAAGCGATTTTCCCATCGAGGGGGATCTGCCGAAAGGCTTTGCGGGAGAACCTCTGCCGGATGCGCCGCGCGTGTACGTCACCTGCTCCGCCGGAGACGGCGATCCGCGCTGCCTGCGCGTCGTGCCGCGGACCGCGATCCTCGGCATCGGCTGCCGGAGGGGTATCTCTGAGCAGGCGATCGCGGAGGCCGTCGGCGAATTTCTCGCGCTGCATCACTGGGAGAAGGCGAGCGTCCGCGAGGTGTGCTCGATCGACCTCAAGCGGGACGAGGAGGGGCTTCTCGCGTTCTGCCGCGGCTTCGGCGTCCCGGCGAGGTTCTTCCCCGCCGACACGCTCGCCGCGGCGCAGGGGGAGTTTTCGCAGTCCGGCTTCGTGCAGTCGGTGACGGGCGTCGGGAACGTCTGCGAACGGGCGGCGGTCTGCGGCGGCGGAAAGCTCGTGCTGCCGAAGTTCTGCCGTGAGGGCGTGACCGTCGCGCTCGCCGTGGAGGAGCCGGCTCTCACGTTCATCGACTGGCGGGAATAATGAAAAACGGAGGGGAACGAAGATGAAACAGCTGACCCCGGAGGTGTTCCATCAGATCCGCCGGTTTGTCCTGCGCTTTGCGCGGCCGGTCGAGCTCGCGTGGTGGAGCTTCCTTTTTGAAAACGGAAGCAGCGACGGCGTCGTGGCCGCGCTGCGCGCATACCAGAACGCGGACGGCGGCTTTGGGAACGGTCTCGAGCCGGACTGCGCCAATCCCGCTTCGACGCCCGCCGCGACAGTGCTCGCGTATTCCAGGCTGCGCGCCGTCGGGCGCGGCGGCAGGGACGAGCCGATGATCCGGGACATCATGCGGTACGTCGAACACTCGGAGCATTTCACGGAGCACGGCTGGCTCTGGTCCATCCCCTCAAACAACGGATTTCCGTGCCAGCCGTGGTACCGCTACCCGAACGCGCCGTGGTTTCCGGAGGACTGGCCGCCGGAAAACTATGTGAACGGCGGGCTGCTCTCCTTCATTCTGCGGTACTTTGACCGCGACAGCGAAATTGTCCGCAAGGCGCTGCGGGTCATCGAGTTCCGTCTCCCGCTGCTTGAGCGCTTCGCGGAATTCTGCACGTTCACCGGCGAGTGGAATCAGGAATCCATCGAGGCGAACGATTGGGTCGACCTGCTCGAGGCCGTCGAGCGGCACCGGCTCAGAAGTCCGGAGGAATGCGCCCGCCTGAAAACGCGGTTTCTCGAGATCGCAAAGCGCTCCGCCATCGGGCCGGTCTACGCCGAGGCGGAGCGGCGTCTCACGGGACGCGGCTATACGGAGGCAGAGCTCGACGCCGCCGCGGACAGACTGAGCGAAAACAGACTGTGGAGCGGCGGGCTTGTGTACTACGCCGCCGGCGGCGAGCGCTTCGACGCGGCGGACGGCACGAGCCGACCCATGCATATCGGCGAGGTGTGGTGGGAGCTGATCGGGGCCATCGGCGCGCTGCGGCTTCTGGCGGAGCACGGCAGGCTTTCGGCGGAGGTTCTGCCCGTCTGACCGCACGCCCGCGCATCCATATACAGAAAAAGGAGCAATATGACTATGAAGCTGTATCTGATTGGCCTCGGCCCCGGAAAATGGGAGGGCCTTACGCTCGAGGCGCAGCGCGCCTGCGAGGCGTGCGACGTTCTCGTCGGCTACCACGTCTATCTCGACCTCATCCGCTCCCGCTTCCCGGACAAGCCGTGCCTGACCACGGCGATGCGCCAGGAGCCGGAGCGCTGCCGCATGGCGATCCGCGAGGCCCTCGGCGGCAAGACCGTCGGCCTCGTGTGCAGCGGCGACGCGGGCGTGTACGGGATGGCCTCCCTCACGCTCACCATCGCGCAGGAGTTCCCGCCCATCGACATCGTCGTCGTCCCCGGCGTAACGGCGGCGCTCAGCGGGGCGGCTCTGCTCGGCGCGCCGCTTTCGCACGACTTCGCCGTCGTGAGCCTGAGCGATCTGCTCACGCCGTGGGACGCGATCGAGCGCCGCCTGACGGCCGCCGCCGAGGCAGATTTCGCTTTGTGCCTCTACAATCCCGCGAGCCACCACCGCCCGGACAATCTCAAAAAGGCGTGCGACATCCTGCTGCGCGTCAAGTCGCCCGAGACCGTCTGCGGCCTTGTGCGCTGCATCGGGCGCGAGGGCGAGTCGAGCCGCGTGCTGACGCTCCGCGAGCTGCGGGACGCTGATGCGGATATGTTCACGACGGTCTTCATCGGCAACAGCCTCACAAAGAATCTCGCGGGCCGCATGGTGACGCCGCGCGGCTACCGCGACGAGATGGCGGATACCTCCGCCGCGGGAGGCTCCGCCGTATGAAGCGCGTCCTGCTGTTCGGCGGGACGGCGGAGGGCAGGCGGCTCAGCGAGCGCTGGGCCGCGCTGCCGGGGCTTCGCCTGACCGTCTGCGTCGCGACCTCCTACGGGCGCGAGCTGCTCGGCGGCCTCCCGGAGGGCGTCGAGGTGCTCGAGGGGCGGAAGGGGCCGGAGGAGATCGCCCGGCTCGTCTCCGGCGGGCGGTACGACGCCGTCGTCGACGCGACGCACCCGTTCGCCCTCGAGGTCAGCCGCACGCTGCGGGACGTCTGCGGGGCGCTCGGCGCGCCGTACCTGCGTCTGCTGCGCGGGGAGAACAGCTTCCCCGGCGCGGAGCGCTGCGTCATTGTCGGAAACGCGCAGGAGGCGTGCGCCTTTCTCGCGAAGACGGAGGGGAACATCCTCCTGACGACCGGCGCGAAGGAGCTCGGCGCGTTCGCCGGACTGCCGGACTTTTCCGGGCGCGTCTACGCTCGGGTGCTCCCGTTCGCCGAGTCGGTCGAACGCTGCGCGTCGCTCGGTCTGCCGCGCGCCCGCATTCTCGCGCTGCAGGGGCCGTTCAGTCGGAACCTGAACCGCGCGCTGATGGAGGAATACAGGATCCGCTGGCTCGTGACGAAGGAGACCGGCGAGACGGGCGGCTTCCCGGAGAAGCTGCTCGCCGCGTCCGACTGCGGGGCGACGCCCGTCGTGCTGCGGCGTCCGCCGGAGGACGGGCTTTCCTATGAAGCAATCTGCGCTGCCGTGGAGGAGGATGCACAATGAAGCTCACACTGATCGCCATGGGGCCGGGGGACGACCGGCTGCTCACGCACGAGGCCGCCGCCGCGCTGCGCGGAGCCGACTGCCTCATCGGCTCTCCCCGCCTGCTCTCCTGCGCGTCCTCCGGCGCGCCGCGCTTTCCGATGACGCGCCCTGGTGAGATTGCGGCGCTGCTGCGCGAGCGGGGAAGCGAATTTTCCTCCCCCTGCGTGCTGCTCAGCGGCGACACCGGCTTTTACAGCGGGGCGCGCTCGCTTCTCGCCCTGCTCGGGGAGGAGACGGACGCCGCCGTCCTTCCCGGCGTGTCGAGCGTGCAGGCCTTCGCCGCGCGGCTTCGCCAGCCGTGGCAGGACTGGAAGCTCGTCAGCGCGCACGGCGTCTTCTGCAACCCCGCGGCGCACGTCCGCCGGAACCGCCGCACGTTCTTCCTGACGGGCGGCGCGGCCTCCCCCGCGGCGCTGTGCGCGCAGCTCGACAGGGCGGGCCTCGGGGACGTGATTGTCACGGTCGGGGAAAACCTCTCCTCCCCGGACGAGGCCGTCCGCACCGGGACGGCGCGCGTGCTGTCGGCGCAGAGCTTCGCGCCGCTGAGCGTGATGCTCGCGGAGAACGCGTCGCCCTACCTCCCTGCCGTCCCCGGCGTGCGGGACGAAGCGTTCACGCGCGGCGGCGTGCCGATGACGAAAAGCGAGGTGCGCAGCCTCGTGCTGTGCAAGCTCGGCCTGAGAAGGAACGACGTCTTCTGGGACGTCGGCGCGGGGACGGGCTCCGTCTCCGTCGAGGCGGCGCTGCTGCTCGAGGACGGGCAGGTCTGCGCCGTTGAGCGGAACGAGGAGGGCTGCGCGCTGATTCAAACGAACGCCGAGCGCTTCGGCGTCGCGCTGACGCTCGCGCAGGGGACGGCTCCGGAAGCGTGCGCGGATTTCCCCGCCCCGGACGCCGCCTTCATCGGCGGGAGCGGCGGGAAGCTGGAGGAGATTCTGCGTTATCTGCTGGAGAGAAACCCCGGCGTGCGCGTCGCCGTGACGGCCGTCACCATCGAGACGGTCGCGAAGGCGTCGGCGCTGCTCGACCGGCTCGGCTTTCAGGACGTCGAGCGGATCGAGGTCGCCGTCTCCCGGATGGTGCCCGCCGGGCCGCTCCACCGCCTGCAGGCGGAAAACCCCGTGTTTCTGCTCAGCGGAAGGGGGCCGGGCGCATGAACCTTCCCCGGATTTTAATTGCCGCGCCGCGCAGCGGCGGCGGGAAGACGACGCTCGTCTGCGGGCTGCTGCGTCTTCTGCAGAAAAAGGGACTCTCCCCCGCGCCGTTCAAGTGCGGGCCGGACTTCATCGACCCGCTTTTCCACCGCGAGCTGCTCGGCCTCTCGGGCGCGAACCTCGACCTCTTCTTCACGGACGAGGAGCAGACGCGCGGCCTTTTGACGAAGTACGGCGCGGGGCATGACCTCGCGGTGCTCGAGGGCGTCATGGGCTACTACGACGGCGTCGGCGGCACGACGGAGACGGCGGGCAGCTACGACCTCGCCCGCGCCACAAGGACGCCGGTGCTCCTCGTGCTCGACGCGCGCGGCGTCTCCCTCTCGCTCGCGGCGGAGGTGAAGGGCTTTCTCTCCTTCCGCACGCCGAGCCAAATCGCGGGGCTGTTCCTCAACCGGTGCACAACCTCGCTGCACGCGCTGCTCGCCCCCGTGCTCGAGCGCGAGACGGGACTTCCCGTCCTCGGCTATCTGCCGCCGGACGAGGCCGTCTCGCTCGAGAGCCGCCATCTCGGGCTCGTCACGCCGGACGACACGGAGGGTCTCCTCGAAAAGCTCGACCGCCTCGCGGAAACGCTCTCCGGGACGCTTCGCCTCGACGCGCTGCTCGCGCTCGCCCGCAGCGCGCCGCCGATCGAGGGCAATCTTCCGGAAATGGAGCCCGTATGCGGCGCGCCGCTGCGGCTGGCCGTCGCGCGGGACAGGGCGTTCTGCTTTTATTACCGCGAAAACCTCGATCTGCTGCGCAGCCTCGGCGCGGAGCCGGTGTTCTTCTCTCCGCTCGCGGACGACGCGCTTCCAAAGGACTGCGACGGCCTCTACCTCGGCGGCGGCTACCCGGAGCTGTGGCTGCGCGAGCTCTCGGAGAACGCGCCGCTGCTCAGGCAGATCCGGCGCGAGGTGCAGGGCAGCCTGCCGACGCTCGCCGAGTGCGGCGGCTTTCTCTACCTGCACCGCGAGATCGCCGGAAAGGACGGGCGCACCTTCCCCGCCGCGGGGGTCTTCCCCTTCGGCGCGGCCCCGGCGGGCGGCCTGCGGCGCTTCGGCTATGTGACGCTCACCGCGGCGCGCGACACCATGCTCTGCGGAGCCGGGGAGTCCATCCGCGCCCACGAGTTCCACTACTGGGAGAGCGGCAACCCCGGGGACGCGTTCACGGCGGCGAAGCCGCTGCGGAAAACCGCCTGGCCGTGCATCCACGCGGAGCGCTCCCTGTTCGCCGGATTCCCTCATCTGTATTTTACCGCCAATCCCTCCTTCGCCGCCCGCTTTGCCGGGCGCATGGCGGAGCGGCGGATTCGGAAGGAAGATGCATAAATCATGAAAAAAGCGCCTCAAACTCTCGACGAGCTGCTCGCCGGCATCACGCCCGCCGACGCCGAAGCCGCCGCGCAGTGCCGCAGGAACTGGGACTCCATCGCGAAGCCGCTGCAGGCCCTCGGGAAGCTCGAGGAGAGCATTGCCCGGATGGCGGGCGCGCTCGGCCACGTCCCGGAGCAGGGCTTCCGCCGCGCGATCTTCGTCTTCTGCGCCGACAACGGTGTCGTGGAGGAGGGCGTCACGCAGACGGACTGCTCCGTAACGACCATCGTGACGCGCAACCTCTGCCGCGGCGCGGCGTGCGTCAGCCTGATGGCGAAGTGCGCGAACGCCGAGGCCATCCCCGTCGACATGGGGATTCAGGAAGCGTTCGAGGATCCGAACCTGATTTCGCGGCGGATCCGCACGTCCACCGGAAACATCGCCAAGGGCCCCGCCATGACGCAGCAGGAGGCCGAGGCGGCCATTCTCGCGGGCGCGCTGCTCGCGGGTGAGTGGAAGGAAAAGGGCTACTCCCTGCTCGCGGCGGGCGAGATGGGCATCGGCAACACGACGACGGCGGCGGCCGTGTGCTGCGCGCTGCTCGGCCTGTCCTCCCGCGAGGCGGCGGGACGCGGGGCCGGCCTCTCCGACGAGGGCCTCGCCCGCAAGCGCGAGGCGGTGCACCGCGCGCTCGCCGTCAACCACCCCGACCCGACGAAGCCGCTCGAGGTGCTCGCGTGCGTCGGCGGGCTTGACATCGCCGGCATGACGGGCCTGTTCCTCGGCGGCGCGTACTACGGGATTCCCGTCGTCGTCGACGGGCTGATCTCCGGCGCGTCCGCCCTGCTCGCGATGCGGATGAGCAAGGCCGCGGGGGACTATCTCCTGGCGAGCCACCGCAGCGCCGAGCCGGCGGGAGAATCCGTCCTGCGGGCGCTGCGCCTCTCCGCGCCGCTCGAGATGTCGATGCGGCAGGGCGAGGGCACCGGCGCGGCGTGCCTCTTCCCGCTGCTCGACCAGGCGCTGGCCGTCTACTACGGACTCGGCTCGTTCGAGAAGAACGGGATGCCGAAGTACGTCCCGCTCGGCGGCGAATCGCTGTGATTGCGCTCGTCTTCGGCGGCAGCGCCTGCGGCAAGAGCGCCTTCGCGGAGCGATTGCTCTCCGCCTGCCCCGGCGCGCCGCGCTATTACGCCGCGTGCATGGAGCCGTACGGCGAGGAGGCGGAGGAGCGCATTCGCCGCCACCGCGCGCTGCGCGCCGGGAAGGGCTTCCTGACGGTGGAGGCGCAGCGGAACCTCTCCGCTCTCTCCCTCCCCGCGGGCTGCGCCGTGCTGCTCGAATGCCTCGGCACACTGACGGCGAACGAGATCTTTTCTCCCGGCGCGTCGGAGGAGAGCGCGCTTCGCGCCATCCGCAGCGGCCTCGATTTTCTCGAGGAGCGGTGCGCGTCCGTCGTTCTCGTCGGGAACGACGTGTTCGCGGACGGCGTCTCGTACGAGGAAGGGACGGCAGCCTATCTGCGCGTGCTGGCGGCCGTCCAGCGGGAGGCGGCGCGGCGGGCGGCGCTCGTCGCCGAGATCGTCTGCGGTCTTCCCATCATCCATAAGGGATCGCCGGAGCTGTTCGGCGCCTCCCTCTCAGGCAAGGAGCGTTTGTCGCCATGATCCATTCCCTGTTGATCGCCTTCTCCCTCTACTCCGCGATTCCGATGCCGCGCGCGGAGTGGACGCAGAAAAATATGCGGTACGCCATGTGCTTTCTCCCGCTCGTGGGACTGCTCATCGGCGGGCTTGAGGCGCTTTGGCTGTATCTCGGCGAGCTGTGGGCGCTCGGCGGCGTCCTGCGCGGCGCTGTCGCGGCGCTGCTTCCGGCAGCCGTCTCCGGCGGCATCCACCTCGACGGCCTGTGCGACACCTGCGACGCGCTCGGCAGCCATCAGACGCGCGAGAAAAAGCTCGCCATTCTCAAGGACTCGCACGCGGGCGCGTTCGCCGTCATCGGCCTCGGCGTCTACCTGCTCGCGCTGACGGGCGTGCTCTCGGAGCTGCGCTGGAGTCCGCGCACGGGACTGCTGCTCGCGCTCTGCTTCCCGCTGAGCCGCGTCCTCGGCTCGCTGCTGCTGCTCCTTCTGCCGTGCGCGCGGGAGGACGGGCTGGCCCGCGCCTTCTCC
Source organism: uncultured Clostridia bacterium (assembly GCA_944380675.1). Lineage (GTDB taxonomy): Bacteria > Bacillota > Clostridia > Oscillospirales > Acutalibacteraceae > Caccousia. Next base: position 11,914 of record CALWIH010000026.1, read on the forward strand.
GACGCCGCTTCGCGCCGCTGCACGGCGGTGCTCGCGGTGCTGGCCGTGCTGCTCCTTTGCGGGGAGGCTCTGGCGAGTCCCGTCTGCGGGGCGGCGCTGGCGGCGCTGCTCGTCCTCGCCTTTTTCGCCCTGCGGCGCAAATTCCTGCGCGGCTTCGGCGGCGTGACGGGCGATATGGCTGGCTTTTCCATCGAGCTCGGCGAACTGCTGCTGGCTGCCGCGCTGCTTGTGCTTCAAAAAATCCCGGGAGGGTTTCTGGTATGATACTGGTAGTAGGCGGCGCGGGGCAGGGAAAGCTTCGCTTCGCGCGGGAGCTGTCCGGCTCCGCGGACGGGGACGCTCCCGACGCCGCAATTTTTGACAAGCTTCATCTCGCCGTGCGGGACTGCCTCCGCGAGGGCGGCGACCTCTCCGCCCTCGCGGAGAAGGCGCTGCAAAGCCGCGTCGTCGTCTGCGACGAAATCGGCTGCGGCATCGTGCCGCTCGACCGGGAGGAGCGCCGCTGGCGCGAGGAGACGGGACGCCTCTGTCAGGCGCTCGCGCGGGAGGCGGAGACCGTCTACCGCGTCGTGTGCGGGATTCCCGTCTGCCTGAAGGGGGAATCGCGATGCTGACGCTCTGCGCCGTGGCGGCAGGCTTCCTGCTCGACCTTTTGCTCGGCGATCCGTACTGGATGCCGCATCCCGTGCGCTGGATGGGCGCGGCGATCGTGCGCCTCGAGCGGCTTCTGCGCCGCCTGTTCCCCGACACGCCGCGCGGGCGGCGCGCCGCCGGCGTGGTGCTCGCGATTCTGCTGCCGCTCCTCGCGTTCGGGCTTTCGCTCGGCGTCCTCCTGCTCTGCGGGTTTGTCAGCCCGTGGCTGCGGTTCGCGGTGGAGACGTTCTGGTGCTATCAGGTTGTCGCGACGAAGGCGCTGCGCGTCGAGAGCACGAAGGTGCGGCGCGAGCTCGAGCGCGGCGACCTGCCCGCCGCAAGGCGCGCCGTCTCGATGATTGTCGGGCGCGACACGGACTGCCTGACGGAGGAGGGCGTCGCGAAGGCGGCGGTCGAGACGGTGGCGGAGAACAGCTCCGACGGCGTCATCGCGCCGCTGTTCTACCTCGCGATCGGCGGCGCGCCGCTCGGCCTCTGCTATAAGGCTGTCAATACGCTCGACAGCATGGTCGGCTACAAAAACGACAAATACCTCGACTTCGGCCGCGCGTCCGCGAAGCTGGACGACGTGTGGAACTTTGTGCCGGCGCGGCTCGCCGCCCTCGTCACCGTGCTCGCGTCGTTCCTCTGCGGCCTCGACGGGAAAAACGGCTGGCGAATCTTTCGCCGCGACCGCAAAAAGAGCGCAAGCCCGAACTCCGCGCAGACGGAATCCGTCTACGCCGGGGCGCTCGGCCTGCAGCTGCTCGGGGACGCCGTCTACTTTGGGAAGACGGTGCGCAAGGCGCCGATCGGCGAGTCGCTGCGCGCGATTGCGCCGCGCGACATCGCGCGGGCGAACCGGCTGCTCTACGTCTCCGCCGCCTGCTTCCTCGTTCTGAGTCTCGCGGCGCGCGCCGCCGTCGTCCTGCTCCTGCTCTGAACCGCATTTTTCGGGAGGGTTCCACATGAATTATCCGCACGGCGGCGACACGCTCTCGTACCGCGAGGCGTACGGCCGCGATCCGATCGACTTTTCCGCGAACCTCAATCCGCTCGGAATACCGCCCGCCGTTCAGGAGGCGGTGCGCCGCTCGGCCTCGCTCTGCGCGGCCTACCCGGATCCGTTCTGCCGCCGCCTGCGCCGCGCGCTCGCGGCGCATGAGAGCGTCCCGGAGGAGGCCGTTCTCCTCGGCAACGGGGCGGCGGATCTGATTTTCCGGCTGGCGTACGCGCTGCGTCCCGCGCGGGCGCTGCTCGTCTCCCCCACCTTTTCCGAGTACGAGGCGGCGCTCTCCCAGGTGGGCTGCGCCTGCTCGTTTTTCCGCCTGCGGGAGGAGGACGGCTTTCATCTGACGCGCGACATTCTCTTCCACATCGCGGACGGCTACCCTCTCGTCTTTCTGTGCAGCCCGAACAACCCGACGGGGCAGCCCGTCGGGCGGGAGCTGCTTTTGGAAATTCTGGACGCGTGCGAGAAGCACGGGACGCTCCTCGCCGTCGACGAGTGCTTCGTCGATTTCCTCGACGAGCCGGAGGCGTACACGATGAAGCCGTTCCTTCGGGAGCATCCGCGGCTGATGCTGTTCGGCGCGTTCACAAAGCTGTACGCGATGGCGGGGCTGCGGCTCGGCTGGTGCCTTTCCTCCGATCGCGCGCTGCTCGACGCGATGGAGCGGGCGGCGCAGCCGTGGTCGGTGTCGACGCCGGCGCAGGAGGCCGGGCTCGCCGCGCTCGGCGAGGAGGAATTCGTGCGGCGCTCCCGGGCGCTGATCCGCGAGCAGCGCGAATGGCTCCGCGTGAATCTCCAGTCGCTCGGGATGACGGTGTACGGCTCCAGAGCAAACTATCTGTTTTTCCGCTCGCCCGTGCCGGAGCTCGGGGAACGGCTCAAGGAGGAGGGGATTCTCCTTCGCTCCTGCGCCAGCTACCGCGCTCTCGGGCCGGACTATTACCGCGCGGCGGTGCGTCTGCCGCACGAAAACGAAGCGCTCGTCGCCGCGATGGAGCGCTGCCTCAACGGGAAGGAGAAATGAACTGTGGCGAAGGCCATCATGATACAGGGAACCGCCTCGAATTCCGGCAAGAGCTTTCTCGCCGCGGCGCTGTGCCGGATTTTCCGGCAGGACGGGCTGCGGGCGGCTCCGTTCAAGAGCCAGAACATGGCGCTCAACTCGTTCATCACGAAGGAGGGCCTCGAGATGGGGCGCGCGCAGGTCATGCAGGCGGAGGCGGCGGGCGTGGAGCCCTCCGTGCGGATGAACCCGATTCTGCTCAAGCCGACGAGCGACATGGGCAGCCAGGTCATCGTCAACGGCGAGGTGCGCGGCGTGATGCGCGCCGCCGACTATTTCCGCTGCAAGAAGGAGCTCATCCCCGACATTCTGCGGGCGTACGAGTCGCTCGCGGCGGAGTACGACGTGATTGTCCTCGAGGGGGCGGGAAGCCCGGCGGAAATCAACCTCAAGGACGGCGACATCGTCAACATGGGGATGGCGCGCATGGCGAACGCGCCCGTCCTGCTCGCGGGGGACATCGACCGCGGCGGCGTGTTCGCGAGTCTGTACGGGACGGTCGCCCTCCTCGACAAGGCGGAGCAGGACCAGATCGCGGGACTCGTCATCAACAAGTTCCGCGGCGACCCCGCCATCCTGCGTCCCGGCCTCGCGCAGCTCGAGGCGCTGACGGGCAAGCCCGTCCTCGGCGTGGTGCCGATGCTCTCCGTGGAGCTCGACGACGAGGACAGCCTCTCCTCCCGCCTTCAGACGGGCGCGGGCAGCGGGCCGGTCGACGTCGCGATTCTCCGGCTGCCGCGGCTGTCGAACTTCACCGATTTCATTCCGCTCGAGCAGGAGCCGCTGCTCACGGTGCGGTACGTCTCGAGCCGCTCGCAGCTCGGCGCGCCGGATCTCATTATCCTGCCGGGAACGAAAAACACGATGGCCGACCTGCTCTGGCTGCGGCAAAGCGGACTCGAGGGCGCGGTGCAGCGGCTCGCCGCCTCCGGGACGCCGGTGCTCGGCGTCTGCGGCGGGTATCAGATGCTCGGCGAGCGCCTCTCCGACCCGGACGGCGCGGAGGAGGGCGGCGAGCTGCGCGGCATGGGCCTGCTCCCGACGGAGACGGTCTTCCGGCCGCAGAAGACGCGCACGCAGGCCGTGGGGACGGTGGGCGCGCTGCCCGGCTTCTTCTCGTGCCTCTCCTCCCTCTCGCTCGCGGGGTACGAGATTCACATGGGCAGAACCACCGTCGCGGGCGGCGCCTCCCCCTTCTGCACGCTCAGCCCGCTGGGCGGGGAACCGAAGCAGGACGGCGCGTGCGTGGGGAACGTCTGCGGCACCTATCTGCACGGCCTGTTCGACGAGGGGGCTGCGCACACGCTCGCCCGCGCTCTCGCGGCGCGCAAGGGCCTCGACGTCGCTGATGGGGACGCGGGGCAGAGCCTCGCCGCCTTCAAGGAGGAGCAGTACGACCTCCTTGCCGACGGCGTGCGCAGAAATCTCGACATGAACGCAATCTATGACATTCTCGAACGAGGAGGCACTACCCATGGAGCATAAGGAGACGGGCGTCATCACGCGCCCGGAGGACATCGAGCGCGAGAGCTTCGCGATTCTCACGCGCGAGCTCGGGGACTTTCCCCTGCCGGAGGACGAGGCTCCCGTCGTCAAGCGGGTCATTCATACGACGGCTGATTTTGAGTTCGCCCGCACGCTGCGCTTCTCCCCGGACGCCGTGCGCCTCGGCATCGAGGCGCTCAAGAGCGGCGCGACCATTGTCACCGACACGAACATGGCGCTCTCGGGCGTCAGCAAGCCGTCGCTCGCGAAGCTCGGGGGCCGCGCCGTCTGCCTGATGGCCGACCCGGAGGTCGCAGCGCTCGCGAAGGAGCGCGGGACGACGCGCGCCGTCGTCTCGATGGAGAAGGCGGCGTCGCTTCCCGGCCCCCTGATTTTTGCCGTCGGGAACGCGCCGACGGCGCTCATCCGCCTGCACGAGCTGATCGGGGAGGGGCGCGTCTCGCCCGCCCTCGTCATCGGCGTGCCGGTCGGCTTCGTGAACGTCGTCGAGAGCAAAAAGCTTTTCCTCTCCTCCCCCGTGCCGCACATCATCGCCGAGGGAAGAAAGGGCGGCAGCACCGTGGCCGCGGCCATCTGCAACGCGCTCCTGTACGAGGCCGTCGGCAGAAGGCTGTGACGGGCCGGGCGGGAAGGCCGTCCGGATAAGGGAGCCGCTCGTCCTTCGTCAATCAGGGAAAAAGAAACAGCCGCCGCACACCGGAGAAAATCCGGGTGCGGCGGCTGTTTTTTTGTGCTTTGCCTCGGTTTACGCGCCGATGGAGTTGCCGGTGTAGAGCTGATAGTAGCGGCCCTTCGCCTCGATGAGCTGGTCGTGCGTGCCGCGCTCGATGATGCGGCCCTGCTCGAGCACCATGATGCAGTCGGAGTTGCGGACTGTGGAGAGGCGGTGCGCGATGACGAACGTCGTGCGGCCGTACATCAGGTGATCCATGCCCTCCTGCACGAGCTTCTCGGTGCGGGTATCGATCGAGGACGTCGCCTCGTCGAGAATCAGCACAGGCGGGTCGGCGACCGCCGCGCGGGCAATCGCGAGCAGCTGGCGCTGGCCCTGGCTGAGGTTCGCGCCGTCGCCCGTCAGCATGGTCTGGTAGCCGTCGGGCAGGCGGCGGACGAAGCCGTCCGCGTTCGCGAGCTTCGCGGCGGCGATGCATTCCTCGTCCGTCGCGTCAAGGCGTCCGTAGCGGATGTTGTCCATGACCGTGCCGGTAAACAGATGCGTGTCCTGCAGCACCATGCCGAGAGAGCGGCGCAGGTCGCCCTTCTTGATCTTGTTGATGTTGATGTTGTCGTAGCGGATCTTGCCGTCCTGAATGTCGTAGAAGCGGTTGATAAGGTTCGTGATGGTCGTCTTGCCTGCGCCCGTGCTGCCGACGAAGGCGATCTTCTGGCCCGGCGTCGCGTAGAGCTCGATGTTGTGCAGGACGATCTTATCCTCGTTGTAGCCGAAGTCGACGTCGTTGAAGGTGATGTCGCCCTCGAGCTTCACATACGTTACGGTGCCGTCCGCCTTATGCGGATGACGCCACGCCCAGGTGCCGGTGCGTTCCGACGCCTCGGTGAGATTGCCGTCGCGGTCATACTTCGCGTTGACGAGCTCGACGTAGCCGTTGTCCTCCTCCGGCTTCTCGTCGAGAAGGGAGAACACGCGGTTCGCGCCCGCCATGGCCATGACGATGCTGTTAAGCTGCTGGCTGATCTGCGTGACAGGCATACTCGAGTTGCGGTTCAGCGTCATAAAGGCAATCAGCGTGCCGAGCGTCAGCCCGGCGTAGCCGCTCAGCGCCATGATGGAGCCGACGATGGCGCACAGCACATAGCTGATGTTGCCGATGTTCGCGTTAATCGGCATCGTGATGTTCGCGAAGGTGTTCGCGTTGCGCGCGCTGTCGCGCAGATCGTCGTTCAGCTTCTTGAACTGCTCGATGCTCTTCTCCTCGTGGCAGAAGACCTTGACGACCTTCTGGCCGTCCATCATTTCCTCGATGTAGCCGTTCACGCGGCCGAGATCCTTCTGCTGCTTGCCGAAATAGTGCGCCGACTTTCCGGCGATCTTGGAGGTGACGAACAGCATCAGCGCAATCATCGCGAGCGTCAGGATCGCCAGCGGGAGATTCAGGACGAACAGGCTCACGAAGGTCGTCACGACGCTGACGAGAGAGTTGACCACCTGCGGGATGCTCTGGCCGATCAGCTGGCGGAGCGTGTCGACGTCGTTCGTGTAGATGGACATGATGTCGCCGTGGGCATGGGTGTCAAAATACTTGATCGGGAGCGATTCCATGTGATGGAACAGCTCGATGCGGAGATCCCGCATGGTGCCCTGGCCGACGTTGACCATGATGCGGTTATACGCGTAGGCGCAGATGATGCCGACCAGATAGATGCCGCCCACGCGGAACAGCGCGCCCTGCAGGCCGGAAAAGTCCGGCGTCTGGGAAAGCAGCAGCGGGGCGATGTAATCGTCATACAGGCTCTGCATGAACAGGACGCCCTGCAGCGTCGAGACGGAAGCCGCAATGATACAGAGAATGACGATGATGAAGGCGAACCAATACCGCTTGAGCATATAGCCGAGCACGCGTCCCATCACGCGGCTGAGCACCTTCATATCAACCTTTTTGAGCGAACCAGGCGCTCCTCTCATCGGTCCCGGCATTACTCAGCACCTCCTTCTGCTGCGCCGCCGGGCTGGTCGAAGTCGCCGCCGCCCTGCGTCTGCGTCTCATAAATATCACGGTAGATTTCATTCGTTTCAAGAAGCTCCTCGTGCGTGCCGAAGCCGTTGACGTAGCCGTTGTTGAGGACCAGAATACGGTCGGCCCCCTGCACGCTCGAAATGCGCTGCGCGATGATCAGCTTCGTCGTGCCGGGGATCTTCTGCGCGAAGGCCTCGCGGATCTTCGCGTCCGTCGCCGTGTCGACGGCGCTTGTGGAGTCGTCGAGAATCAGCACGCGCGGACGCTTGAGCAGCGCGCGGGCGATGCACAGGCGCTGCTTCTGGCCGCCGGAGACATTCGCGCCGCCCTGCTCGATCCAGGTGTTGTAGCCGTCGGGGAAGCGCTCGATGAATTCGTCCGCGCACGCCTGCCGGCAGACCTCGCGGCACTCCTCCTCCGTGGCGTCCTCCTTGCCCCAGCGCAGGTTGTCGAGGATGGTGCCGGAGAACAGAACGTTCTTCTGCAGCACCACGGCGACGGCGTCGCGGAGCACCTCAAGGTCATATTCCCTGACGTCGCGTCCGCCGACGAAAACAGAGCCCTTCGTGACGTCGTACATCCGGCTGATGAGGCTCACAAGGCTCGACTTGCCGCAGCCCGTGCCGCCGATGATGCCGATGGTCTCGCCGGACTTGATGTGCAGGTCGATATTGCGCAGCGTGTCCTCGCCCGAGCCGTGCTTATAAGAGAAATTCACCTGATTGAAATCGATATCGCCCGACTCAACCTCCATGACGGGGTTCTGCGGGTTCGTGATGTCGGGCTTCTCCTCGAGCACCTCCACGATACGGCGGCCGCTCGCAAGGCTCATCGTGATCATGACGAAGATCATCGAAAGCATCATCAGGGACATGAGCACGCTCATCACATAGGTAAACATGGAGGTCAGCTCGCCCTCCGTGAGCGTGCCGGCGACGATGTTGTGCGCGCCGAGCCAGGACAGGCCGATCATGCACGAGTAAATCACCAGCATCATCAGCGGGGTGTTGAAGGCCAGGCGGCTCTCCGCCTTGACAAACATCCGGTACAGGTTCTGCGCGGCCTTCGAGAACTTCTCGTTCTCGTGCTCCTCGCGGACGAACGCCTTCACCACGCGGATGGCGGAGACGTTCTCCTGCACGCTCGCGTTGAGGTCGTCATACTTGCGGAAGACCTGATCGAAAATCTTCATCGTGGTCAGCATGATGAAGATGAGGCCCACCGCCAGCACCGCGATCGCCACGAGGAAGACGGAGCTCATCTCCGCGTTGATGAAGAAGCACATGGCGAGCGAGCAGATCAGCATCACAGGGGCGCGCACCGCGATGCGCAGCACCATCTGGTAGGCGTTCTGCAGGTTCGTCACGTCCGTCGTCATACGGGTCACAAGACCCGCCGTGCTGAACTTGTCAATGTTGGAGAAGGAAAAGCGCTGGATGTTCTCGTACATCCCCTCGCGCAGGTTGCACGCGAAGCCGGACGACGCCGCCGCCGCGTATTTTCCCGCGAGAGCGCCGAACAGCAGGCTCAGGAACGCTATCACGAGCATCAGCCCTCCGTAGAGGTAGACGTTCCCCATATTGCCCGCGGAGATGCCGTCGTCAATGATGTAGGCGATGACGAACGGAATGGCGACCTCCATCACGACCTCAAGGGCCGTAAAGATCGGCGTGAGGATCGATACTTTTTTGTATTGCTTAATCTGGCGAAACAAGGTTTTTACCATGTTTTATCCTCCTTTCGTTCTCTTTTCTCAAATTTTCCCGCATGGTCAGCAGACAATGCCGCGTTCTCGCAAGCTCCTCCTCTGAAATCCCGCAGCAGAGAAGCTCATCCCTTTTGAGCAGGCTCTCGTCAATTTCCTTTTGGAGATCGAGCGCCTTCTCCGTGAGGACGATTCGCTTCTTCCTGTCATCCTCCGGATTCTCCAGGAGCTGAATAAAGCCGCTCTGGCGCAGCTTTTTGAGTCCTGAGGAAATCGCGGATTTTGACACGCCGAGATGCGCGTGCAGATCAACGGAATAACTGCTTTCTCCCTTTCTCGAAAACAAGTACCCCAGTATCAGGCCCTGCGACGGAGAAAGGCTGCAGCACTCCAGCTGATCCTTCGCGCACTGCTCGAGAGCGGCATGAAGCTGTTTGACCAGTATTACGATACTCTCTCCTGTCATCGCGTGTCTTATCTCCTTTCCGGCCCGGTTCTCGGCCTAATTGTTTTGAATATGACTGTACGCTACAAAACTATTTTACACGATTTTCCTTGTAAGTGAATTCAAAATATGTTATCATCAATAAAGATTATTTATCAATACCATGCGGAAACAAGGAGGAATCGCCGTGAATACGTTCCAGCTGCGCTGTTTTCTCTCGGTTGCCCAGCACCTCAATTTCGCCCGCGCGGCTCAGGCGCTGAACATCACGCAGCCCGCCGTCACGCACCAGATCCGCTCCCTTGAGACGGAGCTGAACGTCAAGCTCTTCCGCCGGACGACGCGCACCGTGGAGCTCACGCCCGCCGGGTATCTCTTTCTCACGGACGCGAAAAGCATGGTATCCATCGCCGAGCGCGCCGTCAAGCGCTTTGAGGATCCGAACGCGCAGCTCGTCGAGACGCTTTCCATCGGCTGCTGCAACTACGCGCATCTGTTCATGCTCGCCGCCGCGCTGCGCCGGATGAAGGAGCTTCACCCAAATCTGCACCCGCAGCTGCAGGTCGTTCCGTACCAGCAGCTGCACCGGCTGCTGCAGGAGGAGGCCGTCGACGCCGTGCTCGGCTTTCAGGAGATGACAGGCGGCAAAACGGAGGGCGTCTACCGCGAGCTGCGGCGCATCCCGGCGGTGTGCATCTGCCAGAGCGACAGCCCGCTCTCCCGGAAAAAGAAGATTCGCGCCGAGGATCTCACTGAGGAAAAGCTCGTCCTCACGGACCCGGCCGTCTCCCCCGCCGGCATCGTACAGCTGCAGGGCGGCCTTATGGGCGTGCGGCCGCGCTCCGATTTTCATTTCTGCGAGTCCGTCGAGGCGGCGGCGGTGCTCGTCCAGGCGGGCTTCGGCGCGGCCATCATCCCGGATTGGGGAATCCCGTCGTTTCTCCCGCTGGTGCGCATCCCGATCGAGGGCTTTCAGGCGCTCTCCTTCGGCATCTACTACAAGACGCTCGAGGGCAACGCCCCGCTGCGCACGTTTATCCGCCTCATGCAGGAGGAGCCGAAAAGACGCGAAAAGGAAAGCCGCCCCGGATGAGGCGGCTTTTTCAGCAGTTCTTTTCGAGAAACGCGAGGAGATCCCGGAAAACCTCGTCCCGGTTCGTCTCCGTAATGAGCGCGTGGCGCGCGCCGGGATACAGGACGGTCTCGACCCGGCAGCCCGAGCGCTCGAGCCGCGCGGCGAGGCGGCGGATCCCCTTGCCGAAATCGCCGAGAGGATCTCTGTCTCCGGAAATGAGGAGGATGGGCAGCGTCCGCGGCAGGCGGCGGAACCACGCGTCGAACGAGATCTCCGACTGGAGGACGACGACGTCGCGGTAGCCGGAAACCGTGAGGTCAAAGCCGCAGAGCGGATCGGCGACGTAACGGTCGACCTCCGCCTCGTCGCGCGTGACCCAGTCGCTGGGCGTCCTGTTCGGCGCGAACGCCTTGTTGAAGCGCTCCGTCGAGAGCCGGGCAAAGAGCGGGTAGTGCGCCTTCACGCCGAGCTTCGCGACGAGGGAGTCCGCGAGACGCTTCTCGCCGGCGAGCACCGCTCTGCTCTGCGGGCCGCAGGTGCCCATGAAAATGACGGCGCGAAGCTCCTCTCCGTACTGCGCGGCGTAGGAGCGCGCCAGAAACGATCCCATGCTGTGTCCCATGAGGAAATACGGCAGCTCCGGATATTCCGCGCGCATCATTTCGTGAAGCTTGTGCATATCCCGCACGAGGTTCCGCGCGCCTCCCTCGCCGAAGTAGCCGAAGGAGCCTCCCTTCGAGACGGATTTGCCGTGCCCGAGATGATCGTTGACTGCCACGGCGAATCCCGCCTGCGCCAGAAAGCGGGCAAAATCCATGTACAGCTGCCCGTGCTCGGCCATGCCGTGCGCAATCTGCAGGACGCCGCGCACCGCCCCGCGATCCGCGGGCTCTATCACGCGGACAAAAATCCGTTCTTCGCAGGCGCAGGAATCAAACGCGATTTCTTTCTGCAGCAAATCCATTCTGCCATTCCTCCTTCCTCATTCCGGACGGCAGGGCAAAACGCCCTCCGGCCGCTTGAGGATAGTCTTATTATACGACTATCCCGCGCGGCAAGCTTGACGGAATTGTAAATTTTACTGAAACGGTTCCGATTTTTTGAAGAAAAAAGAAAAAAGGGAGAAAGATTCGGTCTTCAAAAATCTTTCTCCCTTTTTTTGAAACAATATGAGCCGGGAAGCCGTCTATAGGAAAGGAGCTTATCCGCAGATCCGGTAAACAACAAGGAAGTGGAACACGCTTCCCGCAAGGCAGAAGACGTGCCAGAGCGAATGCATATAGCGCACCGTCACGCCGATGCCGTATATGACAGCCCCGACGGTATACACCACTCCGCCCGTCACAAGCAGGACGAGCGAGACCGTGTCGATGGCCGCGAGCAGCTGCGGAAGGAAAAAGATGACGCACCAGCCCATCGCCATATAGCACACCATCGACAGGACGCGGAATTTTCTCATATTCACGGCGTTGAGCACGATTCCCAAAACGCCCGCCGTCCACACGATTCCCACGAGCAGCCAGCCGGTACTGCCCCCGATGCACAGCAGCGAGACGGGCGTGTACGTTCCGGCTATCAGAAGGTAGATGGTGCAGTGGTCGAGCACCTGGAACACCTTTTTCGCCCGGCACACATCGAGAGAGTGATAGAGCGTGGACACCAGATAGAGCAGAAACATCGTCAGGCTGTAGATGCCGACGCTCACAAGGGCTGTTTGCTCCCTGGCGGCATGGGTCAAAAGAATCGGTCCTCCGGCTATGGCCAAAACGGCGCCCAGTCCATGCGTCACCGCGTTTGTGATTTCCTCTCCCACCGTATAGCTCGGCAGAACGAGCGCGCGGCGAAGCTCCTCTCTCCATCCGGGGGTACGGCTCACAAGCTCCATCCTCCTGTCATCCTTTCCTCGACATATCGTCTTCCGTCTTTCAGGCGCTTTCGACCGATTTCCGCAAAACGCGTTATTCGGATTCAAGAACCTGTATACATGGTATTATATACTATGTATTAGAATAAGCGAAGACGCGGCGTTTGTCAAGGAGAAACTCCCTCGAGACGGAAGGACGGGATAAAATCCTTTGTCGCGGAGGAGCGCTCCTGTACATAGCCGTCGAGGCCGAGGGAGAACAGAAGCTCCTGCACCTTCTCGTACTCGCGCTTTGTGATGCGGCGGTTGATTTCGGGGTACTCCCCCGCTTTTCCGCACGGGACGTACTGCGCCATCAGGCTGACGAGCACGTTCTGCTCCGCCAGATACCGCAGCACCTCGGCGCTGTTTTTCGTGTTGGACGGAAGAATGAGATGGCGCACCAGCGTCCCGCGCAGGAGCATCCCGTCCGCGTCGAACCGGGCGGGGCCCGTCTGGCGGAGCATCTCCGCGATGGCGGCCTTCGCGGCCTCGGGATAGTTCTCCGCCTTCGAGTAGCGGCGCGAGAGCTCCGGCGAGAGGTATTTCAGGTCGGGCAGGTAGACGTCAATGAGCCCCTCGAGGCTTCGGAGCGTCTCGACCCGCTCGTACCCGCCGGAATTGTAGACGACCGGCACCGAGGGCCGCCTGAGCCGCAGCGCCCGGGCGATGGCCGGGGCGAAATGCGTCGGGTTGACGAGGTTGATGTTGTGCGCGCCCTGCTCCTCAAGGCGCTGGAAGATGCCGGAGAGCTCCTCCGGGGTCACGCGCTTTCCGACGGCGCGCTCGGCGCTGATCTCGTAGTTCTGGCAGAACACGCAGCCGAGCGGGCAGCCGGTGAAGAACACCGTTCCGGAGCCGCGCGTCCCGCTCAGGCAGGGCTCCTCCCAGAAGTGAAGCGCCGCCCGCGCCACGACGGCGTCCGCGCCCATTTTGCAGACCCCGTCTCCCTTTTCCGAAGACCGGTACGCCCCGCATCTGCGCGGGCAGAGCCGGCACGCTTTAAGCTCCATCGTCTTCCCCCCTTGGCGTTACGGCGAGGAACGCCGCGAGTCCCCCGCGTTTCCCGCCCGTCGCGCGGTGCGACCAGAGCAGGCTGTCATTGCACCTGGTGCAGAGCCGCGCGGTGCTGATATGTTCCGGCAGGACGCCCGCGGCGAGCAGAATCCGGCGGTTGGCCTCCCAGAGGTCGAGGCGGTATTTCCCGTCTCCCGCGCGAAAGAAGAAGTTGGAGAGGCCGAGCGTCTCGAGGGGAGCGAAGCCCTCGTACACGGTCTCGTCCACCTCGTAGCAGCACGCGCCGATGGACGGCCCTATCGCGGCAATGATCTCCTCCGGCCTCGAGCCGAACTCCTCTTCCATCCGGCGCACCATGCACGCGCCCATCCCCGCCGCCGTGCCGCGCCAGCCGGAGTGGCCGAGTCCCACGGCGCGGTGCGCGGGGTCGACGAAAAAGAGCGGCGTGCAGTCCGCGTAATATGTGACGAGCGTGACGGACGGATCGTCCGTTATCAGGCCGTCGACGCTCTCGCGGTCGCGCGGGCGGGTAACGCCGACGCCGCGCTCCGCGGCTCCCACGCGGCGCACCGTGGTATGGTGGTCCTGCGCGGAGGCCGTCAGGCTTTCCATCGAAAAGCCGGCGGCGGCGCAGAAGCGGCGGAAATTCTCCTCCACCGTTTCCCGCGGGTCGCCCCGGCCGAAATTCAGATTCATGGACGAGAATTCTCCGGTGCTGAAGCCTCCCAGCCTCGTCGAAAACGCGTGCCGCACAAACGGCAGCGCCTCCAGCGCCGGGAAGGTCAGCCAGCCGACGGAATCCTTCTCCCAGTAATGCATCGAGCCAATCGGAACAGGCCGCACGGCTCTTCCCCCTTTCGTGCTTCAGACGGCGGGAGCCATGTCCCGCCGCAGAATTATTGTATCACAGGGCGGGAAGGAAAAAAACCGGGGGAATTCTGTTCACAAAAATATTACAAAGTATTTCGTTCTTCCACCCTCGCCCCACCTGCCGTGCAAAACGGCACGGCAAAGGCGGTTTCCGCTCCCCTATGGGCTTTCCGCGGCTTTTTCCGCGGCAAAAGCCGGTTCCAAACGGTAAAGATTGGCTGCCGCCCGGCGCCTTCTCAACTTGACATAATCAGGTTAATCCCATATAATCGTTTTTGTACGAACTATGCCGGTTTAAAGGGGATTTTTGACCTGGTGAGGGACTTGCCCGAAGGGCCGTCCCATTGTGTGCAATCCCAACGAACGGAGGATGTATCCAATCATGCCAAAGAAACTGCTCTCTCTCCTTCTGGTTCTCGTCCTTGTGATAGGAACCGCCCTCTCCGCGCCCGCCTTCGCGGCGACGGAATTCTCGCTGAACAAGACGATGGTCGCCATCCGTCCCGGCGAGTCGACAACCCTCTACGCGACAACCTCCCTCGGGACCGTCGCCGTCCAGTCCTGGAGCTCGAGCAACACGAGCGTGGCGACTGTCAGCGGCGGCGTCGTCAAGGGCGTCAGCTACGGCATCTCCACCGTCACCGCGCATCTGGCGGACGGCTCCTACGCGACCTGCCAGGTACACGTCGCGCTCCAGGGCATCGACGTCTCGTATTACCAGGGGAATATCAACTGGTCGTCGGTGGCGAAAAACGGCGACGTCGACTTCGCCATCATCCGTACGGGCTACGGCGGCGAGAACTGGGTCACGCAGGTGGATACCTGCTTCGCGCAGAACTATACCGGCTGCGTGACGAACAACATTCCCGTCGGCGTGTACCACTTCAGCTACGCCACCACGGTAGAGATGGCGAAGAAGGAGGCGGAGTTCTGCCTCTACATTCTGAACGGCCGCTCTCTCGACCTTCCGGTCTTCTACGACATCGAGACGGCTGCGCACCGCAGCATGGATCCAAACCTTCTCGCCGATATTGTCGAGACCTTCTGCAGCACCATCGAAGCGGCGGGCTACACGGCGGCCATCTACAGCTCGCCGACCTTCTTCAACGGCTCTCTCTCGAGCTCCCGCCTCGACAAATATGACCACTGGGTCGCCCATTACGGCGTGGACCGTCCCGGCTACTCGAAACCCTTCACCATCTGGCAGAACGGCTTCATGCAGGTGAGCGGCATTTCCGGCAACGTGGACGCCAACTACGCGTATAAAGATTATACGCAGAGCAGCAGCGGCGGAAGCGGCAGTGTGACGCCCGGCGGCGACGACGGCTACACCATGAGCTGCAGCGTCAGCTCCTACACCTTCGGCAGCAACAGCACCTATGACTTCACCGTCGTCACGAACAACCCGATCATCCCGACGGTCGAGTCGAGCGATCCGAGCGTCATCTCCGTCTCGCTGACGAGCATCGTCAGCGGCGGCTACCGCTACACGCTGACGAAGCACAGCGCGGGCGACGCTCTGATCACCATCATCGACGACGTCGGTAATTTCCACGCCTTCTTCGCCACTGCGCCCGAGGGCAGCTCCTCCACCCAGACAGGCATGAAGAGCGACACGAGCTCGTACACGTTCACGGGCTCCTCCAACACCTTCCTCTTCAAGATCACCACGTCCGGCAGCGTCGCGCCGACGGCCACGACCTCCAATTCCTCCGTCGTGACCGTCTCCTACTACGCCGCGACGACGGACGGCTTCCTCTATCAGCTGACGAACAAGGGCGCCGGCACCGCGACAATCACCGTTCGGGACCAGAGCGGCAACACGATCACCATCCCCGTTACGGGGTACGGCTCCTCGAACAGCGGCTCCGGCTCGACCGG
>CALWIH010000027.1 GCA_944380675.1 uncultured Clostridia bacterium
GCGCCGGGGGCGCTTTTTTTACCGAAGGAGGCTGACGCGATGGCGGAAAAGAGTCCGGCGGGAAAGCCGGGACGAATCTATCTCATGGACGAGCTCCGCGGGTTCGCCGTGTTCTGCATGGTGTTCTACCACGGCTTTTATACGATGGCGTATTTGCTGGGGCTGCCGATCGGCGAATGGCTGTACCGCTTCTTCATGCCGGCGGAGCCTTGGTTCGCGGGGCTGTTCATCCTCATCGCGGGCGTCTCGTCGAACCTCACGCGCTCAAACCTCGTGCGCGGCGTGAAGCTCCTCGGCGTGGCGCTGCTCGTCACGCTCGCGACGGCCGTCGCCGTCCCGCAGGAGCTGATCGTGTTCGGCATCCTGCACTTTTTGAGCGTATGCATGATCGTGTTCGGCCTGCTGCAGCTTCTGCGCAGACGTCTCGGGAAAACGGAGGAACCGCCCTTTTCCGTGTGGCCGGTGATCGTGTGCGCCGTCCTCTTCGCCGTGACGAGGTACGTCCCGAACGGGTACCTGCAGATCCCGTTCGTGCTGCGCGTCCTGGTGCCGCGCGAGTGGTACCAGCCGTGGCTCGCGCCGCTCGGCCTGCCGGGGGCGGGCTTCTCGTCGGCGGACTATTTCCCGCTCATCCCGTGGTGCTTTGTCTTTGCCGCCGGAACGGTGCTCGGCCGCCTTGCGAAGGCCGGGCGCTTCCCGAAATGGATGTACCCGTCCCGCGTACCGTTTTTCTCCTTCCTCGGCCGGCACGCGCTTCTCATTTATATTGTGCACCAGCCCGTCATCTACGGCGCGGGACTGCTCATCCGGCTTCTCGTTTCCCATCCCTGAGAGAAAGGTTCTGATACAGATGAAAAAACGATTGATCCGCGTCCGCGAGGAGGACGCCGCCGCCCTTGCCGTCCTCGGCAAGGAAATCTGGGAGGAGCATTATACCTCCATCCTCGGCCCGGAGCAGGTCGCCTACATGGTGCGCGAGTTCCAGTCCGAGCCCGCAGTCCTGCGCCAGATGCGCGAGGAGCAGTACGTCTACTGGTTCTTCACCGTCGACGGCGCGCGGGCGGGCTACCTCGGCGTGCAGCCGCGGGAGGACGGCTCGCTCTACCTGAGCAAGCTTTACATCGACCGCCGCTTCCGCGGCCTTGGCCTGTCGCGCCTCGCCCTTGATTTCGTCATGGGCTGGTGCGCCGGGCGCGGTCTTCGGAAAATCTGGCTGACGGTTAACAAATACAACGACGGCTCCATCGCGGCCTACGAGGCCCTGGGCATGACGCGCGTCCGCGATCAGGTCGCCGACATCGGCGGCGGCTTCGTCATGGACGATTACGTCTACGAGATCGGCGTGCCGGAAGGAGGAGCCGTATGAATTTCGCCCAGGCGCTCGCCGATCAGTTCTCCCTCAAGACGTGGCAGACGGAGAAGGTGATCGAGCTCATCGACGAGGGGAATACCATCCCCTTTATTGCCCGCTACCGCAAGGAAGCGCACGGCAGCCTCGACGACCAGACGCTCCGCGCGCTTTCCGAGCGTCTCGAGTACCTGCGCGGCCTCGAAAAGCGCCGCGAGGAGGTGCGCGGCCTGATCGACGCGGCCGGGGCTCTGACGCCGGAGGTGGAGGCCGCGCTCGCCGCCGCGTCCACCCTCGCCGAGCTCGACGACGTGTACCGCCCGTTCCGCCCGAAACGCCGCACGCGCGCCTCGATCGCGAAGGAGCGCGGCCTCGAGCCGCTCGCCGAGGTACTGCTCGCCCAGCGGAAGGGCGTCGACCCGATCGCGGAGGCGGAGCGGTATGTGGACGCCGAAAAGGGCGTGGAAACGGCGGAGGACGCCCTCGCGGGCGCGCGCGACATCCTCGCGGAGTCCGTCTCCGACGACGCGTCCCTGCGCAAGCGGCTGCGCGTCGTCGCGATGGCGCAGTCGGAGCTCGTCTCGAAGGCCGCGAACCCCGACGAGGATTCCGTCTACGCCCAGTATTACGACTTCCGCCAGCCGGTGCGGCAGGCCGCGGGCTTCCGCGTGCTGGCCGTCGACCGCGGTGAGCGCGAGGGCTTTCTGAAGGTCTCCGTCGCGTTCGACCGGGAGCGGGCGCTGCCGATCGTCGAGTCCGTCTGCGTGCGCGGGGACAACGCGTGCAGCGAACAGGTGCGCCTCGCGGCGCAGGACGCGTACGACCGCCTGATCTTCCCCTCGCTCGAGCGCGAGATCCGCGCCGCCCTGACGGAGCAGGCCGACGAAGCCGCCATCAAAGTGTTCCGCACGAACCTGCGCCAGCTTCTGATGCAGCCGCCGGTGAAGGGCAAGGTGGCCGTCGGCCTCGACCCCGGCTACCGCACGGGCTGCAAGGTCGCCGTCGTGGACGCGACGGGCCGCGTCCTCGATACGGGCGTCATCTACCCGACGCACTCGCAGGCAAAGAAGGACGAGGCCGCCCGCACGCTCCGGCAGCTGATCACAAAGCACGGCGCGCAGGTCATCGCCATAGGCAACGGCACGGCCTCCCGCGAGACGGAGCTGTTCACCGCCGAGGTGCTCGCTTCGCTGCGCGCCGAGGGGAAGGAAGCGCCGTCGTACATGGTCGTCAGCGAGGCGGGCGCGTCCGTCTACAGCGCGAGCAAGCTCGCCGCCGAGGAATTCCCGGACTATGACGTGACGCTGCGCAGCGCCGTCTCGATTGCCCGCCGCCTGCAGGACCCGCTGGCGGAGCTCGTCAAGATCGACCCGAAGGCCATCGGCGTCGGCCAGTACCAGCACGATATGCCGCCGAAGCAGCTCGGCGAAGCGCTCGGCGGCGTGGTCGAGGACTGCGTCAACAGCGTCGGCGTGGACCTCAACACCGCCTCGCCGAGCCTGCTCGAGAAGGTCGCGGGCGTGACGGCGGCGGTGTCGAAGAACATTGTCGCCTACCGCGAGGAGCACGGGGCGTTCCAGAGCCGCGCCGAGCTTAAAAAGGTGCCGAAGCTCGGGCCGCGCGCGTTCGAGCAGTGCGCGGGCTTTCTCCGCGTGCCGGAGAGCAGGAGCGTCCTCGACAACACCGCCGTGCATCCCGAGAGCTACGACGCCGCGAAAAAGCTCCTCGCCCTGTGCGGCAGGAGCCTGGACGACGTGAAGGCAGGCTCCCTCGGCGACCTCATGGGAGACGTGGAAAAGCTCGGCTTCGCGAAGGCGGCGGAGCAGGTGGGCGTGGGCGAGCCGACGCTGCGCGACGTGGTCGCGGAGCTGCTGCGCCCGGGACGCGACCCGCGCGACGAGCTGCCCCCGCCGCTGCTGCGCTCCGACGTCCTCTCGATGGAGGATTTGAAGCCCGGCATGGAGCTGACCGGCACGGTGCGCAACGTCGTCGATTTCGGCGCGTTCGTCGACATCGGCGTGCATCAGGACGGCCTTGTCCACATCTCCCGCATCTGCAATCGCTTCATCAAGCACCCCGCCGACGTGCTCAAGGTCGGCGACGTGGTGCAGGTGCGCGTCCTCGAGGTCGATTTGAAGAAAAAGCGCATCTCGCTGACGATGCGCAGGGAGGGAAACGCATGAGAAAGCCCAAAATGATCCTGTTCGACTACGGCCAGACGCTCTGCACGGAGCGCTGGGACGATCCCCTCGGCGGGCACCGGGCCGTGCTCGCGGCGGCGGCGGAAAACCCGCGCCATATCACGCCCGAGCAGCTTGACGCGGCCTTCCGCGCGATGGACAAGGCCGTCTCCCGCCTTACGGACGACCCGTGGGACACCGGCCCCGAGCTGTGCTGGCACGCGTTCGCGCGCGCCGTCTTCGAGTCGCTGGAGCTCAAGTTTGACCTTGACTATCAGCAGCTCGAGGAGCTTCACTGGTACGAGCGCACCGAGCCGACCGTCGCGGTGGACTATATGCCGGAGCTTCTCGCGTATTTGAAGGAAAACGGCATCCGCACCGGCGTGGTGAGCAACCTGTGCTTCAACGAAAAGACGCTGCGCAAGCGCATCGACAAATGCCTGCCGGAGCACCAGTTTGAGTTTATTATGGTTTCGAGCGAGTATGTGTTCCGCAAGCCGATGCCGCAGATCTACGAGCTGGCGCTGACAAAGGCGGGCCTCGCGCCGCAGGACGTGTGGTTCTGCGGCGACAACGCCGTCTGCGACGTGGACGGCCCGATGGCTGTGGGCCTTCAGGGCGTCTGGTACACCGGCGCGATGCTCAATCCCGAAAGCCGGCGCCTCCGCCCGCAGAGCGAGGGCCACCTCGAGATCGCCGACTGGCGCGAGCTTGTCCGCCTGATCGAGGCGGCGGAGTAAAAACGATGAACGGCACGCACGACGTATTTCTCAGCTACAAATTCGAGGAGAAGGCGGAGGCGCTCGCGGTGAAGCGCGCGCTCGAGAGCGCCGGGCTTACCTGCTGGATGGCTCCTGAATCAATTTCCGGCGGCAGCAGCTACGCGGACGAGATCGACGGCGCGATCCGGGGCTGCAGCGCGTTCGTCCTGATCCTCTCAGAGCGCGCGCAGAGCTCGCCGTGGATCAAAAAGGAAATCGACGTCGCGCTCAACGCAGGCAAGCTCGTCCTGCCCTTTCTGATCGAGGAGGTGCGGCTGCAGAACGCCTTCAGCTTCTACCTGTCGGACGTGCAGCAGTACCGCGCGTACGAAAACCGGGAGGACGCGCTCCGGTCCCTCATCGGACGCGTCCGCGCCGTCTCGGGCAAGGCGGGGGACGCCGCGCCTCTCCCCGCGCCGGAGACGGCGGCCGCCCGTCCGCCCAAGCGCCCCGCGCGGGCGCTCCTGTGGGCGGGGGCCTGCATAGGCGGCGCGCTGCTCCTTGCCCTCGTCCTGACGTTTTTCGATCTGCAGGACGGCGAACAGACGGCGTCGTTCGCCGCCTACTTTTTCAGCGGCCTGTGGACAGGCGCGGAGATATGCTATTTTGCCTTCGCCGAACGCCGGTTTGGGATGCTTGCGGCGCAGGCGGGCGCGAAGCCGCCGTCCCTGAGAGCGGCGGCCGGCGTTTTCGGAGCCGTCCTTCTCTTCCTCGGGGCGGCGGCGATCAGCGCCGTCTTTATGATGGTGCTGTGCGTCGGCCTCGGATACTTCCTCGCGGCGGAAACGCTCGGCCGCATTTCCCTCCTCTTCGCCGTCCTCGGGACAGCCCTCTGCCTTTCTTTCCGCGGCATGAACATCTGGACAGCCGTCCGCGAAATTGCGATATATACGCAGGAGGGCTGGTTCATGTGGGAGGACGGCGACCTCGACAGCGCGGCAGAGGCCTTTGAGGAGTCCGTTCGCCTCTGCGAGGCCGCGCTGTTCCGTTCGCCCACGCGCTTCGGCAGACTGCTCGCCGCCTGCCGGAACGGCATGGCGCTGCTGTGCCGGGCGCGCGGCGACACAGAGGGCGCGCAGCGCCGCCTCCGGGACGCGATCGAGGCGTACGAGGAGGCGGAGCCCGGCGTCTTCGGCGCCTCGTACCCCGAGCTCGCCTGCCTGTACAGCAACCTCGGCGCGATCTTCGCCGGGCTCGGTGAGACGGAGCAGGCCGAGGCGCAGCTGCTCCGCGGCCTCGACAAGCTCGGCGGTCTTCCCGACTTCGGCCCGCTGCCGGACGCGGACGCGCAGGCGGCTCAGTGCATCCTCGGAAACCTCTGCCGCCTGTACCGCGCGGCAAATCGGGAGGACGCGGCCCGCCGGGCGGAGGCGAACGTCCGCCTTTTGCGGGAGCTGGCCGGCCTGCCCGCCGCCTCCCCTCCGTCCGGCCCGTACGTCTTCACCGTCATCCGCGGAGGCCGCCGCCCCCTCCTCTCCTTTACCGACAGCCCCCAGCTCGGCTGGATGCGGGAATAACGCAGAAAACACCGGGGTACAAGCTCGAAAAAGCCTGTACCCCGGTGTTTTCATTTTCTGGACGCGGCGAGCCACGCCGCGCCGAGCAGGCCTGCCGCGTTCCCCAGCGCCGCCGGGCGCAGCCGCACGGCGCGGTACGCCGGCATGAGCTGCGGGCGGACAAGCTCAGGCAGCCGGGCGGCCAGCCACGGCTCCTGCATAATCCCGCCGCCGAGGACGACGCACGCCGGGTTAAAGCAGTGGATCAGCGACACGAGGCCATAGGAGATTTCCCGCGCCCACGCGTCAATCACAGCCTGCACTGCAGGCTCCGCGCGCCGCGCAAACACGGCGCGCCCGCTGGAGAGCAGCGGATCGAGGCGCGAGGCCTCGCGCACGAGCGCGGAGACGGCCGCATAGCTTTCATAGCAGCCGCGCCCGCCGCAGCCGCACGGCAGGCCGTCCGGGTGCGTGAGCAGGTGGCCGAATTCCCCGGCTGAGCAGCCGCTCCCGTGATAGAGCGTCCCGCCAATCACCACCGCACCGCCGATCCCTGTGCCGTACGTCAGGCAGAGGAAATCGCGCTCCCCGCGCGCCGCGCCGAACTGCATTTCGCCGATTGCCGCCGCGTTGACGTCGTTCTCGACGGCGGCGGGCACGCCGAAACGGGCCTCGAGCCGCTCCCGGACGCGCATTCCGGTGTAGCCGGGCAGATTTTCGTTCGCAAAGAGGATGACGCCCGTCTCCGGGTCGACCTGCCCGGCAGTGCTCACGCCGATCCGGTCAAAGCCCGCTTCCGAGGCGGCAAGCACCTCCACAAGCCGCAGGACGGCCTCCCCGCCCCGGGCCGCGGGCGTGGGCGTCTCGCGCAGGCGCTCCAGCCGTCCGTTCACGACGACGCCCGCCTTGATGGACGTGCCGCCGATGTCGAGCGCCATCACCCGCATGGGGAAGCCCCTCCCTCCGCATACCATTCCGGCGGCACGGGCGCGCCGTCGCCGAACAGATCCGGGTTTCTGGCGAGGAGCCCGAGCGTCACCCGGAACAGATCCTTTTCGCGGAACAGCAGCGTCCGCGCCGCGCCGAAGGACGTCTCGCGCAGCAGGCCGTACCGCCGCATGACCGGCTCAAGCTTGACGTAATAGTCGGAATTCGCGTTTTCATGCCGGAAGGAGGGGACGGCGATCTCCGTCCCGTCGGCCCTGCGCACCCGCAGCGCCTGCTTCTCCCGGGAAAGCCGGTTTGGCACGCGGGCGACCTCCTCGATGCAGTGCACCGATGTGTTGCACGCGAAGGTGACGCCGATCATCATGACCTGGGCGTCGCGCCGCTCCAGCTCGCCGTAGCATGAGCCGGGGGCGCACGGCGTGTCGAAGCGCTCCTGTCCGGCGGCGAACTCCTCTGCGCCCTTGCCGTATATGCAGAGCGAGTGCGTCGGGTGGAGCGTGCGGATCACGCCGGGGCGCCGGCGGAACAGATCGGGCAGAAGGCCGACACACGGCTTCGTCTCGAGCACGTCGAACACCGGGTTGTCCGCGCCGACGTTCGCCCAGGTGTGACACGGAATGACGAGCAGGCCGTCCTCCATATAGGACATGAGCGCGTCGAGCACCGCGTCCGGCCCGCCGTCCACCGGGCCAATCTGTTTCATCGACAGATGACACAGCAGAACGCCGTGCGGATCGATGCCGGCGCGGCGCAGATCCTCCCGAAGGGAGTCCGCCGTGGCCGCGCAGCGTTTCTCCATCTCATCACCCCATATTCTCCACAAAGTGGCGCGTGATCTCGCGCGGGCGGGTAACGGCCGTGCCGATCACGCACGCCCAGACGCCCGTCTCCCGCGCGCGGCGCAGCTGCGCCGCCTCCCAGATGCCGCCCTCTGCGACAATTGGGACGCTGAGCTCGCGCACATAGCGCTCCATCAGCTCATAGTCCGGCAGGCTCCTGCCGCGCGTGTACGGCGTATAGCCGGAGAGCGTCGTCCCCACAAGGTCGAAGCCGAGCTCGACGGCGCGCCTGCCCTCCTCAAAACACGAGGTGTCCGCCATGAACAGGCGGTCGGGATATTTTGCGCGCACGGCGGCGAAAAACTCCGCAAGGCTCACCCCACCGGGGCGGGGACGCGCGGTCGCGTCAAGCGCGATGATCTCGCAGCCCGTCTGCGCCATTGCGTCGACCTCCTGCATGGTGGGCGTGATGTAGACCTCGCTGTCCGCGTACTCCACCTTATACAGGCCGATGACCGGAAGCGACACGTTCCGCCGGATCTCGAGGACGTCCTCGGGCGAATTGGCCCGGATGCCGCACGCGCCGCCCTCCTCGGCCGCCACCGCCATCCTCCCCATGATGTACGAACTGTGCAGCGGCTCCCCGCAAAGCGCCTGGCACGAGACCACCAGGCCGCCCCGGATGCGGTTCAATACTTCCTTATTCTCCATTCGCTCCATTCCCCTTCCTTTCCGCCCCGAGGGAAACGCGCAGGCGGATGTAAAAAACGCCGTCCCACTGGAATTCCAGCGACTGCAGGCGCGGCTTCCCGGCGCGCAGTCCGTCCGGGAATTTTTCGTCGAGCAGCCTCTGGAGCTCCCGCGAGAAATATTCCACGGTCTCGCCGTAATCTCCGCCGAGGCGGTACGGGTCGATCCTCCCCTGCGTCTCGAGGAGGAAGCGCGGCAGCACGTTCGACTGGTACAGCCAGTCCGCCGTCAGGCTCCCGGCCAGGAACTCGTCGGAGAGCCTGCGCTCGTCCGGCATCTCCCGGAAGCCGTCGTACCAGCTCGCCACAGCGAGCTGGGCGAGCACGACGCCGATGGTGTTTTCCGAGGTGTTCCAGCCTCCCACGGCGTCCAGAAGCTCGTACGCGCCGAGGCGCAGCCCGAGCTCCATGCAGTCGTTCTCGCAGCCGTTGCTGACCGACACCTCCGCAAGCCCGATGGGACGGCCGTACTCCTCATGGTAGTACTGCAGAAAGCGGAACAGCTCGTGCAAATTCAGGTGGGTCGAGAACGTCAAATCCTTGTTCCCCTGCTCCATGGACTCGATCATGCGCTTTCCGGGGGAATTGAGCGCGAGCATGCAGTCCGAGCGCTCCGGCGAGTCGAGGACGATGCCGCCGAGCGAGGTGATCTGCGCCTTGACGCCCTCATGCAGAGGCCGGTCCTCGTACCGCGGGACGATGGTCGGGCCGAGCGTGGAGGAGTACCGCACATAAATCCGGGGGCGGTAGCCGTGCAGGAGGTTGAACACGCGCGCGAAGAGCACGCTGCCGGCCTCGTCCGCGCCGGGGTAGACGAGCACGCGGTCGGTGACGCCGAGCTCCCGCGCCCGGGCGGCGAGCGCCATCTGGTCGAGCGCCGCATACCCGTATTCGGCGGTGTCGTCCTTCGGCACCGTCAGCACGTCGAACACGCCGTCGCGCACGAGCTGCACGCACTCGAGGTTGACGGCCCGGTCGACCCGGCGGCGCTGAAGGAAATCCTCGAGGATTTCGGCGGGGATCTCCGCGCGCAGCGCTTCCAGCTCCGCCTGCTCGGCTTCGTCCGCCTCGCCGCGGCTTTTCTTGTCCTCGAGGCAGGCGAAACGCCAGATTTTCAGGCCCCAGCAGGCCCAGTAGTCCGGATCCTCGGCGTCGCTGTTGTAGGCGGCCACGCGGGCGACGAGATTGAACGCGTGAACGGACAGCTGCGGGAACCTTTCCTTGAGCAGCCGGAAGTTCCCGAGCGTTTCCATGCACTCCTCCCGCGTGCGGTGATGGGTGCGCGAATTGATGATGTTTCCGTACACGAGCGTGTCCACGCTCAGAACCGCGTGGCTGCACGACGCGGCGTTCTCAAAAATCCAGCTCCAGATCCGGTCAAAATCAGCGGGACGCTTTTTCATCCCCATCCATTCCGCCGGCGGCTCGAGAAGGGCCGTGTCCCTCGTCATTCGGGCAAGGCGCGCCGGGAAATCGTAATTGCACGCCCGCTCGTCGAGCGGAACATAGAGAATATGATGCGTCATTTGGATTCAGCCCCTTTCCGTTGGGACGGCGCGTCAGGCTTTCATGCCCGTCACCGTGATGCCTTCGATGAAATATTTCTGCGCGAAGAAAAACAGAATGATGATAGGAATGGTGAAGATCGCCGAGGCTGCCATGAGGATGCCCCACTGCACATAGTGCTGCTGCAGGAACGCCTGCAGGCCGATGGAGAGCGTGTAGCTGTCCTGGGAATTGAGGTAGAGCATCGGCCCCATGAAGTCCGACCAGGTGCCGAGGAAGGTGAAGATGGCAACGCTCGCCAGGGCGGGCTTGCACAGGGGGATCATGATCTGCAGAAAGACGCGCAGCTCGCCCGCGCCGTCGATGGTCGCGGCCTCGAGGAGCGAATCCGGAATCGTCTTGAAGAACTGACGCAGGAGGAAAATGTAATACGGCCCGCCGAAAAAGGCCGGGACGACGAGCGGAGCGATTGTCCCGATCAGGCCGAGCTTGTTCCAGATCATGTAAAGCGGGATGAGCGTCACCTGGTACGGGATCATCATGGTGCCCACGATGATCGGGAACAGGTACTTCTTGCCCCTCCACTTGACCTTCGACATGGAGTAGGCCACCATGGAGGAGGAAACGACCGTGCCGAGGACGCACAGCACCGTGATGACGATCGTGTTCCACGTGTACCGCAGGAAGGGAATTTGCGTGAGGGCGAGCAGGTAGTTTTCAAAGTGCAGGCTCTGCGGCAGAACGGTGCGCTGGTACACCTCCTCGAGCGATTTCAGGGAGGTCAGGATCATCCAGAGAAACGGGATGGCGAACACAATCGAAAACACAATCAGCAGCACGAGGGCGATGAGACGGCTCATCCGCCTGCGGAAGCTGATGGAATGAAAACGGCTCACGCCGCGCGAATCAGTCGTCACCGTAGCTCACCCACCTGTCCTGTGTTTTGAAGATCACAAACGTCACGAGCGCGACGATGAGGAACAGAATCCATGCCATCGCGGACGCCTTGCCCATTTTAAAGAGATTGAATGCGTTCTGATAGAGATACAGCGCGTAGAAGAGCAGCGAATTTTCGGCCCCGCCGCTGACGACGTTCAGCCCGCCTCCGGTGGAGCTGCCGATCATGAGGTACGCCTGGGTAAAATACTGGAAATTGTTGATGACGCCCATGATCAGCTGGAAGAAAATCACCGGGGAAATGCCGGGGAGCGTGATGTGGACAAATTTCTTGAGCGTCCCGGCCCCGTCAATCTCAGCGGCCTCGTACAGGGAGCGCGGGACGTCCTGCAAAGCTGCGAGGAAAATGATCATGATGCCGCCGACGCCCCACACGCCCATGATCAGCAGCGCGGGCTTTGTGAAGTCCGGATCGGTCAGCCAGTTCGGCTGGTACAGGCCGAGCTTCTGCAGCATCTGGTTGAGCAGGCCGTACTGCGGGTTGAGAATCCAGAGCCACAGCATCGACGAGGCGACGAGCGGCACGACGCTCGGCAGATAAAACAGCGTGCGGAAGAAGGGCATCCCGCGCACTTTCTGATTGAGCAGCAGCGCCATGAGCAGCCCGACCAGCAGGGACAGCGGCGTGCCGAGCACCGTCATGTACATGGTGTTCCACAGGCTTTTGTAAAACTTCTCATCCTGGAACAGAGCGGTGTAATTCTCCAGGCCGACAAATTTCGGCGCCTGGAACATATTGAAATCCGTCAGGCTGTAATAGACGGACATCACAATCGGGTACAGGCTGAACGCGAGAAACCCGATAATCCACGGCAGGGCGAACAGGATGCCAGCCGCGGTATGGCTGTTGCGTTTTTTCCCCCTGACGGGCGGCTTTTTCTGGGCCATGGCGATCTCCTCTCACTCAACATGGGGACAAAAAGGGGGCCCTGCGGAGAAGGCCCCCCTTTTCGTCGGTACGGCGCGCCGCGGCCGTCTTACTCGAACAGGGCGCTGCCTCTCTCGTAAATGTTCTGCAGCGCCTGTTCCGGCGTCTGCTTGAGGTTCAGGGCGAGTTCGACCTCCTCATTGCAGATGGTGGCATACTCCGTGCTCTGCGGCACATTGGGCAGGGCGAACAGGTTCGGGCTTTCGGCGAGCGCCGTAAAGACGTCGCTGTCATAGCTCTTCTTGAACTCCTCGCTGTCGAACTGAGACAAAAGGGAAGGGAAGCCGCCGCGCGAGACGGATTGAATCATGGTGCCCTCCGGGCCGGCAATGTAGAGAAGGAAGTCAAACGCGCCGTCGGGCTCCTTCGCATTCGAGGGAATGTAATACATGGAGGACGAGGCGATGCCGCGGCCGGCGAGATCCTCGCGTCCCTCGGGGTACGGCAGGAAGGTGCAGCCGTAGTTAACGTCGACCTTAAAGAGCTCCTTGATGTTCTGGCCGAGCCAGTTGCCGTCCACGCGGAAGGTTTCCTTGCCGGCGAGGAAGGGATCGGTCGGGTCAAGGTACTTGCCGGCGGAGCCAAACTTCGCGACGTTGTCGACGCCGAACTGCTCGCGGTACTTGACGGCGTACTGGAGCGCCATGAGATTGCCCTCATTATCGGGGGAGGCGGGCTTGCCGTTCTCGTCGTACCAGCCGCCGCCGAGCGCTGCGGCAAAGTTATCCATGTAGTAGACAGACGGGAAATCCGGGAAGCCGAGCACGTCGATGGTGCCGTCGTCGTTGACCTTCGTTGTGTCGACGGCCATCTGATACAGTTCCTCCATCGTCTTGGGCGGCTCGGTGTAGCCTGCCTCGGCGAGGAGATCCTTGTTGTAGAACAGCGCCATAAGGTTCATGCCGACAGGCAGGGCGTAGAGCTTGCCTTCATAGCGGCAGGCTTCGAGCGTCGAGGGGACGAAGTCGGACAAATCCGCGCCCACCTCGGCGATCTTGTCGTCAAGCGGCATCATGATGCCCTTGGACGCGTAGCTGCCGATGTTGTTGGTGAAGTCGTCGGTGATGTCCGGGCCGGTGCCAGCCTGGATCGCAACCATGATCTTCTGGGAATCCGGGGTGGATACGGCCTCGACCTCGTAGAGATCGCTCTGCGCGTTGTACGCGGCGACGGCTTCGTCGACGTAGCCGGCCTCAGCACCCGTCCACAGGTGCCAGAGCACGACCTTCTTCTTCTCCGCAGTCTGCGCGCCGTCCCCGCCCTGCGCTCCTCCCGCGTCCTGCGAGGCCTGCGCGGCGCCGGAGCCGCTGTCGGAAGACGAGGTGTCCGCTCCGGGAGAGCAGGACGCCAGAACGCCGCAGATTGTCGCGCCGGCCAGGCCAAGCGCCAGCAGTTTTTTCACGAGCTTTTTCATAGTACAAATTCCTCCGTTTCCGTTTTGATTCAAGTGGCGGTTTGCAATGAAAAACTTTTTCCTGCGCTTTAAGTATAGCACGGAGAAAAATTTTTTCAATATTTTTTGGAAATATTTTTTGAAAAAAATCGTATTATTCCATGTTTTTTATGAAACTACAGCATATAAAGCGAAAATATCCTTTATTCTTCCTCTATTTAGAAAATTATTTCCCTTTTTCTATCGAATTTTCCGGCCCTTCCGAGCGCCGGAGGGCCGGAATCTTTCACAGCGCCCCGCCTTTGCAGGCGGCTCAGCCGGTTTTCCCGGCTCCGGCGCGCAGCACGGCAAGGTAGCGGCGCGCCATCTCAGACATGGAGAACGTTCCGCAGCCGAGCAGGTACGTCTCCATTGTGTCGCGGAAGCGCTCGTACAGATACGGCGGGATCGCCTTTTTCCCGAGGACGGCGCCGAGGATGCTGCCGGCGGAGGCCGCCGTGCAGTCGCTGTCCAGCCCCATCGCGACCGTCTGCGACAGGCCGCGCACGAGATCCCCGCGCGCGAGGGCCAGGCCGAACACCACAAGGCACAGGTTGTTGTTCGTGTGCACAATGTGCATTCCCGGAAAACGCTCGTCGACCAGGCGGCGCGCGTCATAGCAGTCCCGCACCTCCCCGCAGCGCGACAGCGCCCACTCGACGTCGCGGTGCAGCAGACAGCCATTCGGGATCTCCGTAAGCGCAATCCGCACGGCGTCGAGCGGATCGCTGACGGCAAAGGCGGCGCTCTGGGCCGCGGCGAGGAACATTTCGCCGTAGATGCCGTTGCGGCGGTGGCTCAGCCGCGCGTCCTGCCACGCCATCGCGGCGGCGCGCTCCGGCTCGCCCGCCGCCGCCCAGCCGAAGCCGTCGGAGCGGATGGCCGCGCCGATCCACTGGCGGAACGGGTTGTCCTTCTCGGCGGCCTCGAGCGCCGGAACACCTGCTCGCAGGTTGTTGAGCGCAATCTCCTCAGCTGTGCACGCGAACGGCAGGTACTTCACCCACGCGCGCCCCACGTCCTCCGTCGTGAAATCCGGTCCGTACTCCTCGAGAATCAGCAGGGCCAGCTGCGTGTACGTCAGATCGTCGTCGACCGGGGCGCTGTGCATCTCATGCTTCTGGTACGAATGGCGGTACGCCCCATAGAAATTACGGACCTCGGGCATCTGCGCCTGCTCCCAGTAGTCGACCGGCGGGAACTGCTTGCCCGTGTACGCGCACCACTCGCGCATACTCTCGACGGTCGCCCCCTCGACCGGGACGCCGAGCAGGCAGCCTGCGGTGCGCGCAATCAGCGCGCCCTCGAGCTTGTCGAGCAGCACGTCCTCCGGCGGCAGCGCGTCCCACAGGCGGCGCGGCCCCTCCGTGCGCAGCGCGCGGATCTGCCCGAGATCGTCCGGCTCGTTTTGCAGCAGCTCCGGGTCGTCCGGGATTGCCTGCAGATCGCGGATCGCCGCGCGCACCTGGGCGGTCAGCTCGCGGATGCGGGCCGACGCCTGCTCCGGTGCGCCCTGCTCGCATTTGAGCCGCGCATACTCGCACAGCTCCAGGCGCATGGCCTCCAGCTCGGAAAAATCAGGATACTGTACCACGCTGTTCATCTTGTCCTCTCCTTTCAGAATGAAAAAAGCCGGCTTGCATTTCGCCTCTCTTTCCTCTACAATAGAATAAGAAATGCAAAAAATCTACCCGATTTCAGGTGAAAAGTATGCAGTTTCAATCAATCGCGCTCTCTCAACCCCTGGAAGTCGTCTTTGAACCCACTCTGTTTCCTCCCGACTTTCCGTTCGTGCTCTGGCCAACCGATCGCCCGGGAGAGCTGCGGGAGAGAGCGTCCTATCTGCACTATCACAACGAGCTCGAGATCGGCTGGTGCGTGAGCGGAAGCGGCGTCTTCTTTGTGGAGGAGAAGGTCATCCCCTTCCGCGCGCCGTGCGTCTCCCTCATCTACGGCGGGCAAATCCACATTGCGCAGAGCAGCCCCGGCGAGGGCGCGGCATGGTACTTTGTCAACACGGACGCGCGCGCGCTCGGCCTCGGGGACTTCCCCGGCCACACGACCGCGCCCGTGATCGCGGCAGACGAGCCGGGCGGGCGGGAGCTCGCGTCGCTCGCGGCGCTGCTCGTCGGCGAGCTGCAGGGCGGCGCGCCGGACGCCGGGCGCTGCGCGCAGGGGCTCGTGCAGGCCATGCTGTGCCGGCACGCCCGCCTCGGCGGTGGCTCCGCCGGCTCGTCCTGGCGCATCGCGGAGATCTCCCCCGCCGTCTCCTACCTCGCCAACCACTACGCGGAGCCGTGCAGCACGGCGCTGCTCGCCCGGCTGTGCGGCTTCAGCGAGGCGACGCTCCGGCGAAAATTCCGGCAGGCCGTCGGCTGCGCGCCGCTGGAATACCTGCACCGCATCCGGGTGGAGGCGGCGTCCGCCATGCTGCGCTCGGAGAACAAGACCGTCCTCGAAATCTGCGAACAGGTCGGCTATTCCTCGCCTTCGAGCTTCAACCGGGAATTCCGCCGGATCACGGGAAAAAGCCCGCGCGAGGCGCGACGCGCATACCTCGAAAATGAATAAAAAAAATTTTTTCTTTTTTTGTCTTGAAATTTTCCGTACCTGCTGTAAAATAGAAATTGGGAGGCAATGTTGGCCCCCGATCTCTGAAAAAACGCCTTAGGCGCTCGGGCCGAAGGCTTCGCCAAGGGGGAGTCCCATGACAAATTTCGATCTGTTTGCCAAGATTAAGGACTACAGGGGAAAATTCACGAAAGCTGAGCAGAAGGTCGCCGATTATCTGATGCAGAAGCCGCAGGAAGTGCTCTATATGTCGATCACGGATCTGGCGGAGAAATGCGGCGTGGGCGACACGACCGTGTTCCGCTTCTGCAAGACGCTGCACATGGCCGGGTATCAGGATTTCAAGATGCACCTGGCGCAGGCGATGACGAGCGGCGACTCGGCGGAGCTGACGCTCTCGGACGAGATCCGCCTGACGGACAGCACCAGCGAGGTCTGCCGCAAGCTGCTCTCGACGCATTTGAGCGCGCTGAACCAGACGATGGAGATGCTGCGCCCCGACGACGTCCACAAGGCGATCTCGCTCATCGAATCGGCGCGCATCATCCACTTTTTCGGCATGGGCTCCTCCGCCGCGACGGCGCAGGAGGCCAAGTACAAGTTCAACCGCGTCCTGCCGAACGTGTCGTTTGAGCCGGACGCCCACATGCAGTCCATGACCGCCTCGCTGATGGGCGAGCGCGATCTGGCAGTGGCGTTCTCCTACTCCGGCGCGACGAAGGGCACCATCGAGGTGGTCAAGCGCGCACGGGAAAACCACGCGAAAATCATCTGCATCACGCGCTTCGCCGAATCCCCCTTCGCCGCGTACGGGGACGTCGTCCTCCTCTGCGGGGCGAACGAGGGGCCGTTCCAGGGCGGCGCGCTGTCCGCGAAGATTTCCCAGCTGTTTCTCGTCGACGTGCTGTACACGGAATATTTCAAGTACAACTACGAGCAGAGCGATCGCAACAAGAAGGCCACGTCCGCCTCGATCGCGGACAAGCTGCTGTGAGTTTGGAACGGAGGCGTTTTCATGAATACCGTTGTCCTGATCCCTGGCGTGCGCTGCTCAACGCACGCCGATCCTGAAATCCGGGCGTATTCCGACGATGCGCAGGCGGTGCGGCTCGAGGTCCTGCGGGACGGGGAATCCCTCTCCGTCTTCCTGCAGGCGCTGACGCCGGGGCAGGCCGTCTCCTTCCGGCGCGGCCTCGGGCGCTTCCCCGGCCAACTCGAGCTGCGGTTTTCCTTCCTGTGCGGCGGCGAGGCCCGGGAGGAAAAGCGAATGCCCTACGAGGTCGTGCGCTCCGACACGCCCGGCACCGGCCTGCTCGACGGCTGCTGGATCTCCATCCAGCACTGGAGCCCGGAGGAGTCGCGGTATTTCCGCGACGGCCTCGCGCAGATGACGGACGCGGACTTTGAGCGGCACATCGAGGACATGGCGGACGCCGGCATCCGGGGCGTCGTCATCCAGAATCTGTTCGATTCCCCGTGGTACGTCGGCCGCCATTCCCTGACGTGCGAAACGTACGACGGGCGGGCGTTCTACCCGTCGGCGATGTACCCCGGCCGGATGCCGATCCGCGCGCAGGATCCCGTCGAGGCCGTGCTGCGCGCCGCCGATCGGTGCGGCTCCCACGTCCTGGTGGGCATCGGCCTGTTTGCCTGGTTTGATTTCTCCGCCGAGTCGCTCGAGTGGCACAAGCGCGTCGCGCGCGAGGCGTTTGAGCGGTACGGAAATCACCCGTCCTTTTACGGCTGGTACGTCTCCGAGGAGCTGATGGGGGATCTGTACTGGTCCTACCTGCCGGAGCAGGCGCAGCGCTGGCGCGAGGTCGGGACTTTCTTCCGCGAATTTCGCGCCTTCGTCCACACGCTTGACCCGGTGCGCCCGATCGCCTTCGCGCCGAACAACGTGCGCTTCCACGAGCACGAGGCGGAATGGAAAACCATCCTGCCGTACATAGACATCCTCCTCCCCTTTGCGTTCGCGCGCGACCCCGCCGGGTGGAACGTGCCCGAGATGAAGCAGATCTGCGACGACTGCGGCGTCCATATGTGGGTCGATATGGAAATGTTCCGGGTGCCGTTTGAGGACGGCCTTCTGCCGAAGGAGTACGGCGAGCTCGTGCGCGAAATCGAACAGTACAGTTCGCTCGAACAGTGCTACGGCTACCAGTACACCGGCCTGATGAACCGGCCGGGCTTTACCCCCGCCCTCGGCGGCGCGTGCACCGAGGAGCTGTACGAGCGCTGCCGCGCGCGCTATCTCGAAAAACAGCAGCGCTGACAGCGCTGCTTTGAGTCACAGAGAGGACCCCCGCCGCCGGCGGGGGTCTTCTGATTTTCCATTCCCTTCCCTCGCTCCGGGCGCTCCCGTCACCCGCAGTGCGAGCCGTGGGGAAGCTCTGCTCCGCCGTCTTCCCCGGGAGCAGATGAAGGATTTGAGCGGCTGCTTTTGGGGAGGAGGGATGAAATGGTATCCGCGATGACAAGGCGGTCGCCGCCGGTGAGCTCCATGGCGCGCTCCACCGTCATGCTGGGACAGGGGTTCAGGTAGAGGATCTGGTCCCGGCGCAGGCGGTCGTGGTACAGCTTTAAGTCGTGCGCCGCGCGGTCGTTGACCTGCAGCGCGTGCAGATGCGGCATCCGGCGGAAATTGTCGAGAAGCTGGTCGTGCCGCCCGCACAGGTGGATCATGCCGCCCTTCGGGTAGACGGCGAGCAGCGCGTCGTCGAGCGGGGCGATGAACTCCTCGTGCAGCTCCGCCGAGATGAGCTGGAGGCTGCACCCACACAGCTGCCCGTAGCCCGGCGGCTGGGTGCGGTTCCACGAAATCACCGGCTGCAGCTGCCTGAGCGGAATGTGATCGAGATACCAGCGGTGCAGGTCGCAGAGCAGATCGTTGATCACCTGAAAATCATGCTGCGCGGCCTCCGGCTCGAGCAGCATGGCCGCGAGAATTTCCTCGCCGTAGAGGTTGATGGCGATGTTCAGCGCGCTCGCGATGGTCGGAAGGCCGAACAGCGGCAGCGCCACGTCCTGGCGGACAAAGCATTCCGCCGCCCGCCGCGCCGCCTGCCAGAGCGGGGAGCGCTCGAGGTCGGGGCGCTCGAGACTTCCGACGGGCGCGTCGAGGTACCGGTTGTACCACTGCCCGTCCTGAAACCAGACCGTACAGCCGAACAGCTTGTCGATAAAATGCACGCCGTAAAACGGGACCTCCACGCACGCGGGGACGAACATGACGTCGGAATCGGTCTCCTCAATCCGGGCGGCAAGGTCCTCCAGCGCCTGAATCACATAGCCCTCCGGGTCGTCGTACTGAATGGACGGCTCCGGCGGCTGTGAGACGATGCCGTTCACGGCAAAGACATACCGGTCGTCAAACGGGTCGGGCTCGCCCGTAAAGACGTGCTCCAGGCGCTCAAACCACAGATCCCGCGCCCGGATGCGGGCGGGATCGTTCAGGATTTTCCGGGCGGAATCAGACAGCGTCATTCCATTTCATCCTTTCACGGCGCCGATCATGACGCCCTTGACAAAGTATTTCTGCAAAAACGGATAGATAAAGAGGATCGGCGCGGTGGCGATCATGGTGGTGCAGTATTTGACGAGCTGCTTGTACTGGTCGAGCTCCGAGAGGTTGCCGACCGACTGCGTGGCTGCGTTCGACGTGTTCTCGATAAGAATCTCGCGCAGGATGAGCTGCAGCGGGTATTTGGACCGATCCTTGATGTACAGCATGGCGTTGACCCACGAATTCCAGTGCCCGACGGCGTAGTACAGCACCAGGACGGCGATGGTGGCCTTCACGAGCGGCAGAACGATCCGGAACAGGATGACGACGTCGTTCGCGCCGTCGATCCGCGCCGACTCGATGAGCGACTGCGGCAGCGCCTCGATGCTGGTGCGCAGGATGATGAGGTTCCAGGTGCTGATGGCGACGGGCAGAATCAGGGCGAGGCGGTTGTCGATGAGGCCGAGGTTTTTCACCGTCAGATAGGTGGGGACGAGTCCGCCGTTGAAGAACATGGTGAAGACGACGAGCAGATTCGCCGCGCGGTGCAGGTACAGATCCCGGCGGGACAGAACGTACGCGCCGAGGATGGTCATGAAGATGTTCAGCGCCGTCCCCGCCGTCACGACGAGGATGGTGTTGAGGTAGCCCGTCCACACGCCCGCGTAGCTCGCCGCGACAGTATAGCCCTCCACGGTGAAGTCGAGCGGGTAAAAGAGCAGCCCGGTGTGCTGGTTCAGCAGTCTGGGGTCGCTGAAGGACGCGAACAGGACGTACAGAATCGGATAGAGGCAGAAAATGGCGAAAAGTCCGAGGACAACGGCGATCAGCAGATTGGCGGCCAGATCGCCCGGCCTTCTCTTGCAGGAAGCTCTCATGGCGTTCTCCTTTCTCCCGCGGCTTACCACAGGCTCTGCTCGGTGGTGCGGCGGCTCATCCAGTTTGCGAGCAGCAGGAAGCCGAAATTCAGTACCGAGTTGAACAGGCCGACGGCCGTCGCGTAGCTGTAATTCGCCTCGAGCACGCCGCGCCGGTAGACGTAGGAGGAGATCACGTCCGCTGTTTCGTACGTCAGCGGGTTGTAGAGCAGGATGACCTTCTCAAAGCCGACGGTCATGATATTGCCGAGGCGCAGAATGAACATGATGACGATCGTCGGCATCAGAGCCGGCAGCGTGACGTGAAGAACCTTCTTGACGCGGCCGCAGCCGTCCACGTCCGCCGCGTCGTACAGCTCCTGACTCACGCCGGACAGCGCCGCGACGTAGATGATGCTCGACCAGCCCGCGTACTGCCACAGGTTGGAAATGATGAAGATAGGCTTGAACGCCATCTGCTCCATCATCCAGTTGACGGGCTCCATGCCGAACCAGCCGAGCACGTCGTTGACGACGCCCTCCGTGATGCAGAAGTCGGTGATGATGCCGCACAGCACGACCATGGAGATGAAGTTCGGCATATACATCATCGTCTGCACGGCGCTCTTGTAGTGACGCGCGCGCAGCTCGTTGAGCAGGATGGCAATGAGGATCGGGGCGGGGAAGCCGATGATGATGTCGTACACGTTCAGAAGAAAGGTGTTGCGCATCAGGCGGAAGAAATAGATGTCGCGGAAGAATTCAATGAACCATTTGAAGCCCACCCACTCGCTTCCGAAGATCCCCGCGCGGGGCGAATAGTCGTTGAACGCGATGACCGCTCCGCCCATCGGGACATAGCAGAACAGAATGTAAAACGCCGCCACGGGCAGGAACATCAGATAGACCCAGGGATGTTTCACAATATCGTTTTTGAGCTTCACGAGTACCTTCATAGCTGTCACACTCCTTCATGGCGGCGTCTGCCGCTAAGAGAAGCGCCGGGAAAAGCCGAAGCCTTTCCCGGCGCCGCGCGCCGCCGTCAGGACGGACGGCTGTTGTAGCGCTCCAGGGCGGCCTGATAATACGCCGTCACCTGGTCGATTCCGAGCTGCTGCATATCCGCGACATACTGGTCAAACTCGGAGAGATCTCGCTTGCCCATGATGAACTCGAGCACGGCGGTGTCCTGATAGGTGCTCGTCTGGTTCTGGATGCGGGCGGCCTCCTTGCCCTCCTCGGCAGTCAGCGTGACGGGAGGCAGCACCAGATCGGTGCCCGCGCCCTCTGTCCAGGCCTGGCGGATGCCGGCGTTCGTCATGTTCATCGCCGGGTTGCCCTCGTGCTCAAAGCGGATGAACGGGCCGATGTGCATCTTGAACTTCGCGATGGCGTCGAGCACGGGATAATCGGGGTTGTTGAGCATCTTGTCGGTGTATTCGATGGCGGGGTAGTCGATGCCGTTGTAGGTATAGACGTCGCCCGTCAGCTCATACGTTTCGCCTTCAATGCCGTAGTTTGCCAGCATATACCCTTCCTCGGTGTAGCCGTAGTTGAGGAACGCGGCGGCCGCTTCGGGGGATTCACAGGCGGAGGTGATGAAGAAGCCGAACGGCGGGCGCTTCTGGTAGGTCTTGAGGCGATACTGGATTTCCTTCGTCCCGTCCTCGGAGACGTAGTTGCCGCCCATCATGGTGGAAATACCCTCCATCCACGCGCCGACGGTATCGGCGCTGTGAATGACCGCGCCGCTCTCGCCGGAGGTCATCAGCCGCTTAAGCGACTCCTCGTCTCGGGTGGCGAAATCCTGATCGATGAGTCCCTTCTCATACCAGTCGTGCATGAGCGTCAGATACTCCTTGAAGCCGGGCTGGATCGGGCCGTACTTGACGGTGCCGTTGTCGTTGTAGAAGCCGGGGCCGACGTCCCAGGCGTGCAGGAACATTCCCGAGAAGCCGTCGATGCCGTTCGACGGGAAGCACAGCGGATTCTTCGCGCCCTTCTGATCGCGGAACTGCGTCAGGACGTTCTCGACCTCGGCGAAGGTTTTCGGATTTTCCAGGCCAAGCTCATCCATCCAGTCCTGGCGGTACAGAAGGCCGTTGTAGCACCACTCCTCATAGGGAGAAATGGCGTAGAAGCCGCAGAGGTTGCCCTCGTCCGTGTAGAAGTTCTTGCGCTCCTCCGGCAAAACGACCGTTTCCAGCGCTTTTTTGTAGTCCGGAGCATAGTCTTCAATGAGATCGTTGAGCGGAACAATGACGCCGTCGTCAATATACTTGTCAAGTCCTCCGACGAACAGGCCGTCCTCCACCCAACCGGTGCTGATCATATCGGGCAGATCGTCGCCCGCGATCATCAGGTTAAACTGGTCGACCTCCTGTCCGGCGGGAGGCTGCTGGA
This sequence comes from uncultured Clostridia bacterium, assembly GCA_944380675.1. Lineage (GTDB taxonomy): Bacteria > Bacillota > Clostridia > Oscillospirales > Acutalibacteraceae > Caccousia. Next base: position 22,421 of record CALWIH010000027.1, read on the forward strand.
AGGTGAGCGTCACGCCGAGGCGCTCCTGCATCTCCTGCCACGCCTCGTTGTCGGCAAAGCCGGCCACCTTGCCCGTCCAGTATATCGGAGACCAGATGGTGAAGCTTGTGCCCGTGAGATCGACGGTGCCGTCCTCCTGCACCTCGGGCGGTTCGCTCGCCGCGCCGCCTCCCTGGTTGCAGCCTGCAGCCGAGAGTATCAGCGCGGCCGCCGTGAAAATTGCAAGCGCTCTCTTCTTCATAAGGTTTTGCATCTCCTCTCTTTATCTGTTTGCTTTGTTTTACGGTTTTTACGTTTCCGTTTTTTGCGGCGTCGTACGCGTGCCGGCGTCCCGGCCGCCCCGCCGCGGTGCTGCCATGGCGTTTCTGCTGCCCTGATTATAGGTTGCCCGCCGCGAAATGTAAATGTCCAGCTTTCAACGGCGTCGACGATTTTTTAACTCAGCCGTTTTCGGTCATTGACGATTTTTTACCAATAGGCATTTCTTCATTTTTCACACAAAAATTACTGAAATCTGCTATAATACAGGAGAAAATGACAACGCAAACGCCTTGGGGGATAAAAAATGCGCAAGAAGAGAGCACTCTACCTTTCAAAAAACACCATCGTCCGCTCCTGGCTGGCCTCCTACCTTCTCCTGCTTCTGTTCGTATCCTTTTTCGCCGCGATCGCGTACTCCAAGGCAATTGCCTACGCAATGGAGGAGGTCGAGCACGTCTACGAGCAGGAGCTCCGGCGCGTAGCGGCGTCGCTGGATCGCTCCATGCTGGAAATGCGCCGGATCGGGCAGGAGCTCTCCATTGATCCGGAGGTGTACTCGCTCATCAACGCGCGGGAGGTGGGCGCCGACGAGCGCATGAGTTTTTACAGTCTGCAGAAAAGGCTGAGCAGCTATTCCGTGACAAACCAGAATATCACGGACGTCGCCATCGGCCTGCGCAGCCTGGACTATGTCGTGTCCAACCGCACAACCTATTCCCTCGACTTTTACGCGGACAACATCGGCGGCGGGGACGCCATGCGCGCCATGATCGGCGGCAGCCGTGCGGACGGCATCTATGTGTGCCGCACGCTGAACCAGTCCCCTACCGTCGGGTATCTGATGAACCTTCCGCTCGAGGCCAACAGCTCGCGCACGGCGTATGTGCAGGTGAAGCTGTCGTGCGACACGCTCTCCGCCATTCTGGGCGATGATTCCGACCGGATGCTGACGCTCTCCGTCGGGGACGATACGCTCCGGATCGGAGATCTTGATTTGATTGACGCGCCTCAGGAAAGCTGCACCAGCCTCACGTGCCCCTCCGATTTTTCCGGCCTTTCCTATACGCTCACGGTCGACAACCGGGAATTTCAGCGGAACATTGCGGCGGTCAATCTCGGGACGACGGTCTGCGTCCTGCTGTGCATCGGCGCGTGTTCGCTCATGCTCGTCTTTTTCATCCGAAGGAACTATTCGCCCGTCGGCCAGCTTCTGCGCGCCGTCGATATGTCGTTTGACCGTCTCCCGCAGAATTACCGGAACGAGTTCGATTTCATCCAGCAGAAGCTCGCGCTTATCCAGGACAAGAATGAAAAAATGGAGCTGACCATCGACCAAACGGCGCGCTTCCGGCGCGAGGCGGCCGTCACGCAGCTGCTGATGGGCGACATCTCGGCCGAAAAGGCGGCGGAGGCGCTTGACCTGTACCCCGCCGGAGAGCCGGGCTTCGCGGCGGCTGCCGTGTCGTTTCTCGACTGGCGGCAGCTCTTTCACACGGAAAACGACTCCGCATCAGACAACCTCGCCCTGCTCAAATTCATTGTCAGCAACATGATGCAGGATTTTGACGGGGACGCCCTCAAGAGCTACGGCACGACCATCGGCGGGATGTATGTGACGCTGTTCTGCGGCAGCCCCGAGGCTCTGCGCTCCGCTTTGTGCCGGACAGAGGACTTTCCGTCCATCCTCAGCAGCGTGTTCGGCGCGGAGGTGCAGATCGGCATGAGCTCCTGCGTCCCGGACGCCGGGAGCATCCCGGAGCTGTACGACCAGGCGCGCGAGGCGGCGGAATTCTGCCGCGTGTTCGACAAGCCCTTCCAACACTTCCGCACCGGCTGCACGAGCGGCCTCAATCACGCGCAGTTCGCCGCCGAAATCATGCAGGCAAACAAGAATTTCCGCTCCTCCCTTGCGCAGGGGGACTTTGGCGGAGCCTCTCAGTGGCTGCAGGAGCTCATGGGCCTGTGCTTCGATCAGCAGCAGTCCGTGCAGGACGTGCAGGCGTCCATGCGCGTCCTCTCGACGATCTTCTGCGGCGGCCTCGCGGAATACAAGAGCCGCTACCACGCGGAAAATCTCGACGTCGGCGCCATCGCCGAAGAGCTCGCCTCCTACGCGACGGCGAACCAGCTCAATCAGGCGCTGCTCGAGCGCCTCGACGCGCTCAAGGCGCTGGCCATCGCCCGCAACAGCGAGGAAAAGACGCAGCTTCGCGAGGAGCTGATCGCGTACATCGAGAAGAACTGCACGCGCTATGACCTGACGGTGAGCAGTATGTCTGCGTACTTCAACATGACGGTGTCCTCCCTGAGCCAGAAGTTCCGTAAAATCACCGGCATGGGCGTGCTCGAGTACATCACGCAGGCGAAGATCAGAAAGGCGAAGGTGCTTCTGGAAACACGGCAGTATACCATCTCCCAGATCGCCGAGCTCGTCGGATACAACGACGCCTCCACCTTCATCCGCAATTTCAAAAAAGTCGAGAGCGTCTCCCCCGGCCGGTATCTGCAGGAGCTGGGAAAGGAAGCGACGGCGGAGGATCCGCAGAATCCGGCGAACGCGTGACTCTCCCGCTTTTCCCGCGGGCAAACACATCCGCAATCAGCAGGCTCCGGGGCGAATCCGGCGCCATGCTTTCCGCATATCCGCCCAGCCTTTCGCTCAAATGCGGAAAACCGATCCTGCCTCCCCCTGTCCTCACAGGCCAGAAAAAAACGGCGAGCGAGGTTTGGAAGCCCGTTTCGGCTCCAAACCTCGCTCGTTTTTTGCTTATTTCGCGGCGGGCTCTTTTTCTGTGCAGCGATTGACCCGGGAGGGGACGAATCCCGCGAGGGGAAATGTCCGCCGCTTTTCCGGAGAACGGAGGGGAATCCTCAGCGCATGGGCATGACGGGCGGGCGCGGCGGGGCAAGGTTGAGCTCCGCGGGGGTGACGCAGCCCCTCTGCAGAAGATTCTGGCGCAGGCAGACGTAAAGCTCCGCCATGGTGGCGTGGATATAGGGGTTGACGAACACAACGCCGACGCCGAGCGCAAGACTGCCGAGAATCTGCCAGCCGAGGAACGACAGCTCCAGCACAAAAATATCGCCCTTCTGTCCGTCGGTCATCATGCGGCTGAGCTCGCGGGCGCGCTCGCCGGTGAGATTGGGATTGTCTGAAAGCAGGAAGCGCACCATCGAATACTCAAGCGCCTTGATGATGCCGGGGAAGATGAACAGCAGCGTCCACAAAAAGACGAAAATGTTCGTCGTGAACATCGCGCCCATGCTGCGGCTGTAGCTCGCCGTGAAGGCCGTCTTGACGAGGCCGAGGTCGACGTGCCCGAAGCGGTTGTGCACGAAGAACCGCGCGACGCCGACGGAGAGCGGCAGGACGACGAAGATGGAAAGGCCGTAATAGAGGAACGACGTCGAGTTGATGCGCGTATTCACGTCGCTGATCCGGTTTATCATCCACCAGATCCAGCGCTCGTCCTCCGCGACCTTCGGGTTGGTGAACAGCGTGACGTAGATCGGAATCATCACGACGAGCATGGCGATCGTCGTGATGAGAGAATACAGGAGCGGAATCGCATCCTGCGCGAGGGATGCGAGCAGGCATTTTCCGTACCGCCCGCGCATTGCGTATTTGGCGTTCGCCTTGAGCTGGGCTCTCGTCCACATAAAAAGCATCCTCCTGTTTTTCCGCCCCGAGGGCGTCCTGTTCTCATTATACATCGGAAAAAGAAAAATGAAAAGGGGGAACAAGGCATATTTTGCGCACCCGCATCCCCCTCCGCCGTGCGCTGCCGCTGAAGCAATCAGCGTGTAACGCGTCAGTGGAGGGCGGCAAAGCCGCCCATGCCCCCGGCTCGCCGGAGCGACGCAGGATCGTCAAAGACGGCACTGCCCTCATTCATACCGCAGCGCTTCGATGGGGTCAAGCCTTGCCGCCTTGTTCGCGGGATAGGAGCCGAAGAACACGCCGATGAGCATCGAGAAGAGCACGGCGATCGCAATCGCCCCGGGCGACGGCGGGGCGGGCTGCTCGAGCAGCATCCCGCCGAGCGCCCCGAGCCCGGCTCCGGCGAGGATGCCGAGCGCGCCGCCGATGACGCAGATGATCGTCGACTCCACGATGAACTGCAGCCGGATGGCGCTGTCCCGCGCGCCGAGCGCCTTGCGGATGCCGATCTCGCGCGTGCGCTCCGTCACCGAGACGAGCATGATGTTCATCACCCCGATGCCGCCGACGAGCAGCGAAAT
>CALWIH010000028.1 GCA_944380675.1 uncultured Clostridia bacterium
TTGTTCCTCCAGTCTCCGATCCGGCAGTGAAAAACCGGCGTCATGGCGGACGCCGGCGGATCGGTCACAGCATTTCCTTCTTTTTCAGGATAAAGGCCGCGATTCCCATGCAGACGACGGAAATGGCAACCGGATACCAGAAGCTCGTCAGCGGGATGCCGTCCACGTTCATCCCGTAATAGCCCGAGATGACCATCGGGATCGAGATGATCAGCGTGATGGAGGCGAGCACCTTCATCACCATGTTCAGGTTGTTGCTGATGAGGGAGGCGAAGGACTCCATCGTGCTCGAAAGGATGTCGAGGTAGATGCCGCTCATGTCCACGGCCTGCTTGACCTCGATGAGGACGTCCTCGAGCAGATCCTGATCCTCCTCGTAGAGCTTTACCACGCGTCCGCGCATGATTTTTTCCATTGTCAGCTCGTTGCCCTTGAGCGAGGAGGAGAAGTACACGAGAGACTTCTCGATGTCCATGAGCTGCAGGAGCTGGGAATTCTTCATCGAGCGGCGCAGCTCCTTCTCGATCCGGCTCGTCATGCGGTCGATCTGCTTGAGGTACTGCAGATAGCGCGAGGCGATGCGCAGCATCAGGTGCAGAATAAAATGCGTTTTCAGATTCGTCTGCACGCCGCGGACAATCCCCTCGGCGATCTCGTCGAGGATGGGATTCTCGCGCGTGGAGACGGTGATGACGTTCTTCTCCGTCAGAATGATGCCGAGCGGCGTCGTGGCATAGGTAATTTCCTTGCCGCTGCGCTCGACAACGGGAATGTCTATGATAATCAGCGTGTTGCCGTCCTCGCTGTCAATATGCGAGGATTCCTCCTCGTCCATCGCGGCGCGAAAAAAATCGGGCTCGATGGAGAAGTCCCGGATCAGCCCTTCGATCTCCTCCTCCGTGGGAGTGACGCAGTTGATCCAGCAGCCGGGCTCCCACTCCGGGACGGAGCGCACCCTGCCGTCGATCGTCTTGAAATAAGACAGCATCGCGTTTCATCTCCTTTATCGTGTTGTCTTTTTCGACTGCCGCATAAAGGGTCAGGACTCACAACGCCACCTTCTTTCCTTCCGTCGGATTCTCATCTTGCCGGGGTGCGGTTCTCCCCTAGGGTATTATATCACAACTTTATGCGAAAGCAAGAGATAGGGCGAACTTTTACGCAATATTTTCATCTGCTTCGCTTTCATTGCCTCTCACGGGCAAAAAACGCGGAAATCGAGGTTTTTTCCCGCTGACGCAAAAGGACGCGCCATCCCCGGCGGGGATAGCGCGTCCCTCTCTGAGGCAGACTGCCGTCAGCTCAGAGAAAAGCTTGCGCACTCGGTCTCGTCCTTGCGGCAGGCCGTGCTGCCGCACACGGAAATCATGGAAGCCGAGCACTTTTCGTTGCGGTAATGGACGCAGTTCTTCGCGCTGCAGCGGATATCGAGCGCCGTGTTCGGCACGGAGCAGCCGCAGTCGTTCGTATAGCCGTCCTTCTCCTGGAAGGAGGAGCAGTACGTCTGATCGCAGCCGTGCGCCGTGCAGCCCTCTACCTGGATGGAGGGACGGCAGCAGCAGTTATCCCTGTAATTCGCGCAGTTTTTCACGTCGCATTGTAAACCGGTCATCAAGCAGACCCCTCTCTGTCAGGCCGCCTGAGAAGCCGGAGGCGCCAGACCTCCGCCGTCCCCGCGCGCCGTGTTTCACCGGAATGCTCCGGCACCAGTAGTCTGCTCCGAAACCGGGGGAATATGCGCGGCGCTTACGTTTTTTCGCGGGCGCTTCTCTCGCGGAGAATCGCCGTGAGGAGGCGATCGGCGGCCTCCTCCTTCGAGAGCAGCGGCAGCTCCTCCTCGCTGTCCTTTGTAATGATGGTGATGACGTTCGTCGCCGTGCCGAATCCCGCGCCGGGAACCTTGAGGTTGTTCGCGGCAATCATGTCGACCTTCTTCTTCTCGAGTTTTTTGCGCGAATTCTCGAGCATATCGCGCGTCTCCATCGAGAAGCCGCAGAGGAACTGGCCCTCGGGGCGGTGCTCGCCGAGGTACTGCAGGATGTCCTGCGTGCGGGCCAGCGGGATGCTCAGCTCGCCGTCCCCCTTCTTGACCTTGTCCTCGTAGACCTGCGCCGGACGGTAATCGGCGACGGCGGCGGCCTTGACGATGACGTCCTGCTCCGGCTGGCGGCTCGTCACCTCGCGGAACATATCGGCGGCGCTGACGACGTCGACCGTTTCCGCAAAGCGCGGCTTCTCGAGCGCCGTCGGGCCGCTGACGAGCGTGACGCGCGCGCCGCGGCGGGCGGCGACCTTCGCGATCGCGTAGCCCATCGAGCCCGTCGAGTGGTTCGTCAGATAGCGGACGGGGTCGACGGCCTCCTGCGTCGGGCCGGCCGTCACGAGGAGGCGCAGGCCCTCCATGTCCTTCTCGTACTCGATTGCCTGACGCGCCCAGTCGAGAATCACGTCGGGCTCGGGAAGCTTCCCGGCGCCGGTGTCGCCGCAGGCCAGCCGCCCTGCCGCCGCCTCGACGACCGTATAGCCGTAGCGCCGCAGCGTCTCCATGTTGTCCTGCGTGACGGGAGCCTCGTACATTCTCGTGTTCATCGCCGGGAAGACGAGCTTCGGGCACCGGCAGGCCAGGACGGTCGTGGTGAGCATATCGTCGGCGATGCCGTGGGCGAGCTTCGCGATGACGTTCGCCGTGGCGGGCGCGATGACGCACAGGTCGGCCTTTTTCGCGAGCGAAACGTGCTCGACGTGGAACTCAAAATTGCGGTCGAAGGTATCGACGGGGCATTTGTTGCCCGTCAGCGTCTCGAACGTGATGGGATTGATGAAATTGACGGCGTGCGGCGTCATGATCACATGGACGTCGCAGCCGAGCTTGACGAGGCCGCTCGCCACATACGCCGCCTTGTACGCGGCGATGCCGCCGCTGACGCCGAGAAGCACTGTTTTTCCCTTCATCATGGAAATGAACCTTCCTTTCGCCTTTCCGGGATAAGCCGGGGTCGTTTGTGCTTTCAGTATAGCAGATCTTTCCCCGTTTGTCTCTGGTTTCGCGCAGAAAAAACCGGCTCCCCGAGGGAAGCCGGTCTTCTGTCAGTTCTGAAAAAGCGCTTCAAGCAGCCGCTCCTGCTGTCCGGCGAGCGTGCCGGCGCTGAAGGCAGGAAGCTTCGCCCGCTGGAATTCCTCGAGGGCGCGCTGCGCGCCGGCGAGGCTCGCCGTGGCCCGGCGTATGATCCCGCGATACCGCTCCTGCACGTCGGCGAGCTCCGCGGCATAGCGCTCATCCGTCCCCTCGCGGACGGCGGCGCGGTAGACGTCGATCGTCTCGTCGCCCTCGCGGTCGGGGAAATACTCATGCGGCGCGGTGCTGTCGAAAACGCAGAAGCCGAGCTCCCGCACGACGACCATGTCGGCGCTGTTCGGGTCGAGCGAGCAGCGGTAGAGCTCCACCGCGAAGCCGCGCTCCTTCGCCGCGGCGGCGACGCGCTTGAGGAGGGTCGACTTGCCCGTCCCGGGACGTCCCTTGACGAAATACCGCTTCCGAAGCTCCGCCGTCACGCTCGGGATATGGTCGACCGAGCCGAACGCCGTGGCCGCGCCGAAAAAGCGCTCGACGATTGTCCCCTCTCCCCCGCGCGCCGAACGCCGGCCGCCGAGGAGCTTTTCGCACGTCTCCTGCGCGAGCGCGTCGACGGCGGAAAAGCTGAGGTTCTCAATGTAATACTTCTCCCACTCGTCGTGGACGAGGCGCGCTTCTCCGAACAGCCTCCAGGCGGCGCGCAGCGCGTCCCGCGCCTCGGCGAGCGTCTCGTCCTCAAGGGCGGCGAGCGCGGAGAGCGCGCCGGGACGCCACGTCTGCCGGTTGATGACGCCCGCGCCGCGCTCCGGCAAAATCACGCCCATCGGGCGGTTTGTCAGGCAGTGGTGGATGATCTCGGTGCGAAGCCCCTCCTCCGCCGCGCGGGTGCGCACGCTCACCAGAAGACGTTCCGCTATCTCGTCCGGGTAATCGCTGAGCTCCGCAACGCGCCCGAGTCCGCCGAAGCTCTGCCCGTACAGATCCACATACCCCGCGGAGCTGTTGGCGTCGACAAAATAATGGATGGCTCTGTTCTCTTCCATCCTCATTCCCCCTCGTGCATGAAGTTTGGGTCCGCTTCTTCGCGGCCCGATCGGAGTATATGAGGAAGGGCGCCCGGATATTCCGAAGGGAGCGGCGCTCCCCTCAGGGCTGCTGAGCGCGGCGCGGCTTTGTTTTTTCTCGCGGCCGCGTCCTTTTCCCACAGCTCGTCGAGCGCTGAGGAAAGCCGCTCCATCAGGGAAATGAGCGTCTCCATGTTCTCCTCGCCGAAGCGCTCCTCGATCCGCTCAAGGACGCACGCCGCCTCCGCGAGAGCGTCGTCGATTGCCCTGCGCCCCTTCTCCGTCAGCGCCACCCGGACGCTGCGGTGGTCGTCGGGATCCGTCCTGCGCGCGACGCAGCCCTTCGCCTCGAGCGTCCCGAGGCTCTGCGAGACGGCGGGAAGGCTCGTGTGCGTGCTCGTCTGCAGATCGCCGATGCGCACCGCGTCCTCCCCGATCTGCTCGAGGCGCAGCTTCATGTGATACAAAAGGAAAAATTCATTTTGGGACAATCCCTGCGTGCGCAGCACGGGGCGGTTTTTCTTCAGTCCGCGCAGCGCCTCCAGCAGCCTTCTTCTCTGTTCCGCTTCCATCTTTCTCTCTCCTTCAAAACAGTTCTCCCTGCTAACTGTCATCCTACTGAACAATTGTGAAGAAAGTTTGAAGAAATCATAAACCTTTGCCCGCCCCGGCAAAAAGACCGCGCCCCGGCATGGGACACGGTCCTTTCTGAGAAAACCGGCACGGTTCAGTGCGCGAACTGACTGTTGTAGAGCTCGGCGTAAAAGCCGCCCTTTTCGAGGAGGCTTTCGTGGTTCCCCTGCTCGACGATGTTGCCGTCGCGCATGACGAGAATCACGTCGGCCTCGCGGATGGTCGAAAGACGGTGGGCGACGATGAAGCTCGTCCTCCCCTGCATCAGGCGGGCGAACGCCTCCTGCACCTTGAGCTCCGTTCTCGTATCGATCGAGGAGGTCGCCTCGTCGAGAATGAGCATCGGCGGGCGGCAGAGCATCACGCGAGCGATGCAGAGCAGCTGCTTCTGGCCCTGCGAGAGGCTTCCCCCGTCCTCGGAGATGACGGTGTCGTAGCCCTGCGGCAGGCGGCGGATGAAGCCGTGCGCGTGGCTGGCCTTCGCGGCGGCGATCATCTCCTCCTCCGTCGCGTCGGGGCGGCCCATCAGGATATTCTCGCGGATGGTTCCGGCCTTGAGCCACGTCTCCTGCAGCACCATACCATAGCCGCTGCGCAGGCTTCTCCGCGTGACGTCGCGGATATCCTCGCCCTCGACGCGGATAGCGCCCTCCTGCACGTCATAGAAACGCATGAGCAGGTTGATGACGGTCGTCTTGCCGCAGCCCGTGGGGCCGACGATGGCGACGCGCTGGCCGGGCTTGACGGTAAGGTTGAAGTCCCGGATGAGCGGGCGCTTCGGATCGTAGGAAAACTCGACGCCTGTGAGCGAGACATTGCCCCTGACGTCGGTGAGGACGGCGGCGTTCTCCTTCTCGGGGATCTGCGGCTCCTCGTCGATAAGCTCGAAGATGCGGCCCGCGCAGGCGAGGGCGTTCTGCAGCTCCGTGACGACGCCGGAAATCTCGTTGAACGGCTTCGTGTACTGGTTCGCGTAGCTCAGAAGGCACGTCAGGTCGCCGACGCTGATTGCGCCGGCAATCGCGACGAGCGAGCCGGTGATGCCGACGCCGGCGTACACGAGGCTGTTGACGAAGCGCGTGGCGGGGTTCGTGATGGAGGAGAAGAACGTCGCGCGCAGCGAGCATTTCTCAAGCTGCTCGTTGATCTCGTCAAACTGCTCGAGCGACTCATCCTCGTGGGAGAACGCCTGCACCACCTTCTGATTGCCGATCATTTCGTCGATCAGCGCCGTCTGCTTTCCGCGCGTCTCGGACTGGAGCTTGAACATCGCGTAGGTGCGCCGCGCGATGAAGCTCGCGACAAAGAGCGAGATCGGCGTGAGCAGAACGACGACGAGCGTGATGCCCGCGTGAATCGAGAGCATGAACACGAGGGTGCCGAGGATGGTCAAAGCGCCGGTGAACAGCTGCGTGAAGCCCATCAGCAGGCCGTCGGCGAACTGGTCGACGTCGGCGATGACGCGGCTGACAATCTCGCCGTGGGAATGGGCGTCGAGGTACTTGAGCGGCAGAATCTGCAGCTTGCGGAATGCCTCGGAGCGCACGTCGCGCACGACCTGGAAGGTGATCTTGTTGTTGATCGTGTTCATCAGCCACTGCAGAAGCGCGGTGGCGCCCACAATCACGGCAATCTGCACGAGAATCGCGCCGACGCTGACGAAATCCACCTGCCCGGGGCCGACGATACGATCAATCGCGTCGCCGACGAGCACGGGGACGTACAGAGTGAGCCCCACCGTCACGGCGGCGAAAAGAATCGAGAGCGCGATGAGGACGCGGTATTTTTTCAGGCGGCTGAGCACCTTGCGGAGGGCTTCCCGCTGAACATAGGGATTGTTCTCCATCTCACGCGTCCTCCTTTCTGAACTGGGAGTTGTAGATCTCCTGATAGACGGCGCAGCTTTCGAGAAGCTCCTCGTGCGTGCCGATGCCGACGGCCTCGCCGTCGTCGAGGACGACGATTCTGTCGGCGTACTGGATGGACGAGGCGCGCTGCGAGACGACGAAGACCGTCGGCTGGTACGGAAGCGCGCGGAGAGCTTTGCGCAGCGCGGCGTCCGTGGCGAAGTCGAGCGCGGAGGAGCTGTCGTCAAGAATCAGGATGCGCGGGCGGCGCACCAGCGCGCGGGCGATGGTCAGGCGCTGGCGCTGGCCGCCGGAGAGGTTCCGGCCGGCCTGCTCAATCACAAAGTCGAGGCCGCCCTTCTTGCCCTCGACCACCTCGCGGGCCTGCGCGCAGGCGAGGGCGTCCCAGAGCTCGTCGTCGGTCGCATCGGGGTTGCCCCATTTGAGGTTGTCGCGCACCGTCCCGTGGAAGAGGACGGCCTTCTGCGGCACGACGCCGATCAGGGAGCGCAGCTCGGCGAGCGGGTAGTCCCGCACGTCGGCTCCCTGCACGAGCACCGCGCCGTCCGCCGTGTCATAAAAGCGCGGGATCAGGCTGACGAGCGACGTCTTGCCGGAGCCTGTGCCGCCGATGACGCCGACGGTCTCCCCGGGCATGGCCGAAAAGCTCAGGCCGGAGAGGGAGTCCTCGCCGGCTCCCTTGTACCGCAGGGAAACGCCGCGGAACTCGACCTCCGGCGCGTCCTTCCGCTTCTCGGGGGAGGCGGACGCCTGCTCCTGGCTCGAGGCGATCTCGAAGACGGCCTGGATGCGGTTGCCGCACGCGGCGGCCTTCGTGATGTTGATGATGAGATTCGCCATCTTGACGAGCTCGGCAAGGATCTGGGACATATAGTTGTAAAGCGCGATCACCATGCCCTGCGTGAGGATGCCGGCCTCGACGCGGAGCGCCCCCGTCCAGATCAGGACGACGACGGCGAGGTTGATGATGATATACGTCACCGGGTTCATCAGCGCGGAGATGCGGCCGACGAATTTCTGCACGCTCGTGAGGGCCTCGTTGCGCGTCTCGAACTCGGCGATTTCCTCGTCCTCCTTGCAGAAGGCGCGCAGGACGCGGACGCCGGTGAGGTTTTCGCGGGTGATGCCGAGCAGGCGGTCAAGCCGCGCCTGCACCTTGCGGTAGAGCGGAATCGAAACGAGCATGATGCCGAAGACGACAACGCACAGCAGCGGAATCGTGACGACGAACACCATGGCCGCCTGCCAGTCGATGGTGAAGGCCATCACCATCGCGCCGAAGACGACGAACGGAGAGCGCAGCAGCAGGCGCAGCGTCAGGTTGGTACCGTTCTGCACCTGGTTGACGTCGCTCGTCATGCGCGTGATCATCGTGGACGAGCCGAGCGTGTCGAGCTCGGTATACGAGAGGCTCTGGATGTGGCTAAACAGGGCGTGGCGAATCTTCTTGACGAAGCCGACCGCCGCCTTCGCCGCGAAATACTGCGCCGTGATGGAGCACACGAGGCCGATCACGCCGAGCGCGACGAGGAGCAGGCACATCCGGACGATGTAGCCCGTGTCCCCCGTCTTGATGCCCACGTCGATCATCGAGGCCACGACGAGCGGCACAAACAGCTCGAAGGACGCCTCGAGAAGCTTGAAAAGCGGGCCGAGAATGGTTTCCTTTTTGTAGTCCTTGAGATAAACAAGCAGCTTATTCACAATATTCCCCCGTCTGCCGGGCGGGTCCTGTGAGTTCAATGCGGCCTTCCGATTCCGCCGCCCGGCGTGTGATCTTCGCGGGTGTCAGCAGCCGAGCGCCTCGAGGCTGGAGCGGATGAGCGCGATGTGCTCTCTGAGGCGCGCGGCGTTCTGGCGGACGCCCTCGACCACGTTGGCGGGCGCCTTGCCGGTGAACTTCTCGTTCGAGAGCTTGGCCTCGGCGGTGGCGAGCTGCTTCTCGGCGCTCTGGAGCTCCTTCGTCAGGCGGGCGATCTCCGCCTCCTTGTCGACGAGCTCGTCCATCTGGATATAGATCTTCGCGTCCGGCGTGACGATCGTGACCGCGCCGTCGAGCGTGAACGACTCGGCGACCTCGATCTCCGTCGCGTAGGCGAGGCGCTGGAAGACGGCGGTGCCCTCCTCGAAGACGTCCGGCTTCGCGGTGGCGATGTGAAGCTTTGTGCGGCGGCTCGGCGCGACGTTCATCTCGCTTCTGCGGTTTCTGACGGCGCGCACGGCGGTCATGACGCTCTCCATGCGGGCGGAGGCCTCCGGGAAGTCGAGCGCCGGGTCGTACGCCGGGTACGCGTTCACAAGCAGGGCCTCGCCGTCGTGCGGCATCGTCTGCCAGATCTCCTCCGTGATATACGGCATGAAGGGATGCAGCATGGCGAGCGTGCGGGTCATCACCCACACGAGCACCTGGCGAACCTCCTGCGCGGCCTGCTCGTCGCTGCCCGTGAGGCGGATCTTCGCGATCTCGATGAACCAGTCGCAGAACTGATCCCACAGGAAGTCGTACAGCTTCTGCGCGGCGATGCCGAGCTCGAACTTCTCGAGGTTCTCGTTGACCTCCTTCGCCACGCGGTTGAAGGCGGAGAGAATCCACCTGTCCTCGGTGGCGAGGTGTTCGGGCAGCTCGTTCCTGACGTCCTTGCCCTCGATGTTCATGAGGATGAAGCGCGAGGCGTTCCAGAGCTTGTTCGCGAAGTTGCGGCTCGCCTCGACGCGCTCGGTCGAGAAGCGGGTGTCGTTGCCGGGACTGATGCCCGTCACGAGCGTGAAGCGCAGCGCGTCCGCGCCGTACTGAGCGATAACCTCCAGCGGATCGATGCCGTTGCCGAGGGACTTGCTCATCTTGCGGCCCTGGGCGTCGCGGACGAGACCGTGGAAGAAGACCGTCTTGAACGGAACCTCCTTCATGTGCTCGAGGCCGGAGAAGATCATGCGGGCCACCCAGAAGAAGATGATGTCGTAGCCGGTGACGAGGGTGTCCGTCGGGTAGAAATACTCGAGCTCCTTCGTCTTCTCCGGCCAGCCGAGCGTAGAGAACGGCCACAGCGCGGAGCTGAACCAGGTGTCGAGCGTGTCCTCGTCCTGTTGCAGATTCGTGCAGCCGCACTTCGGGCAGGCGTGGGGCGTCTCGCGGGCGACGATCATCTCGCCGCAGTCGGGGCAGTACCACGCCGGAATGCGGTGGCCCCACCAGAGCTGGCGGGAAATGCACCAGTCCTTGATGTTCTCCATCCAGTTGTAGTACGTCTTGTTCATGCGCTCGGGGATAAACTGGATGCGGCCGTCGCGCACGCACTCGACGGCGGGCTCGGCGAGCGGCTTCATCTTGACGAACCACTGCTTCGAGACGCGCGGCTCGACGACGGTGCCGCAGCGGTAGCAGGTGCCGACGTTGTGCTTGATGTCCTCGATGCCGACGAGGAAGCCCTGCTCCTCGAGGTCGCGGACGATCGCGCGTCTGGCGTCAAGGCCGCTCATGCCGCAGTACTTGCCGCCGTTCTCGTTGATGCTGCCGTCGTCGTTCATGACGTTGATGACCTCGAGGTTGTGGCGCAGGCCGACCTCAAAGTCGTTCGGGTCGTGGGCGGGAGTGATCTTCACGACGCCCGTGCCGAAGTCCTTCTCGACGTAGGTGTCGGCGACGACGGGAATCTCGCGTCCGACGAGCGGAAGGATGAGCGTCTTGCCGATGGCGTCCTGATAGCGCTCGTCGTCCGGGTGGACGGCGACGGCGGTATCGCCGAGCATCGTCTCCGGGCGGGTCGTGGCGAGCTCGAGATAGCCGGAGCCGTCCTTGAACGGATAGCGCAGGTGCCAGAAGTGGCCGGCCTTCTCCTCGAACTCAACCTCCGCGTCGGAGATGGAGGTCTTGCAGTGCGGGCACCAGTTGATGATGCGCTCGCCGCGGTAGATGAGGCCCTGCTCGTAGAGGCGGACGAACACCTCGCGCACGGCCTTGGAGCAGCCCTCGTCGAGGGTGAAGCGCTCGCGCTCCCAGTCGCAGGAGGAGCCGAGCTTCTTGAGCTGCTCCACGATGCGGCCGCCGTACTGGCGCTTCCAGTCCCAGGCGCGCTCGAGGAACGCCTCGCGGCCAATCTCCTCCTTCGTCACGCCCTCCTTGCGCATGGCCTCGACGATCTTGGCCTCCGTCGCGATGGAGGCGTGATCCGTGCCGGGGAGCCACAGGGCGCAGTAGCCCTGCATCCGGCGCCAGCGGATCAGGATGTCCTGCAGCGTCTCGTCGAGGGCGTGACCCATGTGCAGCTGGCCGGTGATGTTCGGCGGCGGAATCACGATGGTGTACGGTTTTTTCTTCGGATCCGGCTCCGCGTGGAAATAGTTGCCCTTCGTCCAGAATTCGTAGATTCTGTCCTCCACCTCGCGGGGCTCGTACGTTTTCGCAAGCTCCTTGCTCATGCTCTCTGGATTCCTCTCTTTCGCGTTCTTGTCGCGGGGGCGGGGGTCTCCCCCGCTCCCTGTCCTGCCGCGTCCCGTGCGCCGGGACAAAAGAAAAGCCCCGGACATGGCGCGGCGCCATATCCGGGGCGAATGAACTCATCCGCGGTACCACCCGTATTCGGCCGACGAAGCGGCCCTCAGCCTGCTCTTCACAGGACGGCCTTAACGCGGCCACACGTCCGCCCCTACGAACTGCGGTTCAGGGCGGCGGCTCCGGGGCGACTCATCCACGGCGCGCTCCCTCCGGCTTGCACCAGCCGCCGGCTCTCTCTGCGAAGCGTTTCGCCGTCTTTTTCCCCATCGCTGCCTTTTGCAGGATGTCTCCTGATTCAAAGCTTATTATAACCGGAAAAAACTTCTTTTGTCAAGCGGGGAAACGGATCATTCTCAGTTCGGGGCGCGCACAACGGCGGACGGCAGCGGCCTTCTCGGAGTGCTGTCGACCACGGCGGCAATGCACAGGCAGAGCGCCTCGTCGCCGCGCAGCGTTTCGACGCAGACGCGCTCCTGCCCGCCGTACCAGCACAGGCCGTGCGTCATGACGACGCGGCCCCGGCGGTCGACGATGTCAAAGGAGCCGGAGAAGCAGTTCCCCCGGAACTTCCATCCAATCGAATAAAGACGGTACGGCATTCTCGCGGAGCCGAGATTGCGGGTCAGGACAGCCCTCTTCCGCTCGGCCTCCCAGATGGTGTGATAGGAGAGCGCCGGCGTGCCGACGCGCAGGATGCGCCCGCGCTCGCGGCCCTCGGGCGTCATGAGGGCGAGCTTCCCGGTAAAGGGGTTCTTCTCGCCGATGACGCGGTAACAGAGGGAGCCGTCCGGCCTGACGACGGTGAAGTACGGGACGACGCCGTTCTGCACCGGCCCGGTTTCCCGAAGCATGATATACTGCATGGACGCTTCCTCCTTCCGCCGGTTTTCCGTGGACTCTTCTCTATTTTATCGAAAGCGGCGGGAAAAATCAATAAAAATTCGTCAGATACAGCGGAGGAAATTGACAAATCAGAAAATCATCCGCCTCTTGTCCCGGCGGCGGGGGCGTTGTATAATCAAAGCTGGAACGGTTTTCCGGTCCGGAAAGAGGTGTCCGTGCTCCATGCGAAATCGTGAAAAAAAACAGGAAGAAAAGCGGCTTTTGCGCCCGTATCTCTTCCTTCTGCTCTGCTTTCCCGCCGCGGGAGCCCTGCTGCTCCTCGCCCGCTTCGCGCCCGGCTTTGCCGAGTGGTACGCGACGCACCCGTACCCCGTAATCTCCCGCGCGGGGAATTTCCTCAGCGGGCTGCTCCCCTTCTCGCTCGCCGAGCTGCTGCTCGCGGCGGGGATCGTCTTCGCCGTGGTTTGGCTCGCGGCGCAGATTGTCCGCGCGGCGCGAGCGAAGGGGCGGCGCGGGCGGACGCTCGCGGGCTCCGGCCTGCGGCTTCTGTGCGCGGCAGGGATCGCGCTTTTCCTGTTCGCGGCGAACTGCGGCGTCAACTACTCGCGCGCGACGTTCGCCGAGACGTGCGGCCTGCCGGTCGAGGACTCGAGCCTTGAGGAGCTCGTCACGCTGTGCGATTCGCTGGCCGGGAGGCTCAACGCGCTGCGCCCGCTCGTCGGAGAGGACGAGAACGGCGTCATGACGCTGTCCTCCTCGTTCTCCGCGCTCGGCGGCGACGCGCAGGAGGCCTTCGAGGCGCTCTCGGAGGAATATCCGCTCGTCACGGGCGGCTACGGAAAGCCGAAGCCCGTCCTCCTCTCGCGGCTCATGTCGTGGTGCAACATCACGGGCGTCTTCTTCCCGTTCACGTTCGAGGCGAACGTAAACAACGACATTCCGGACTACTCGATTCCGTCGACCATGTGCCACGAGCTGTCGCACCTGCGGGGCTTCATGCGCGAGGACGAGGCGAATTTCATCGGATATCTGGCGTGCTGCCGCAGCGACAACCCCGAGCTGCAGTACTCCGGTCTCATGCTCGCGTTCATCCACGCAAACAACGCGCTCTACTCCGCCGACGCCGCGACGGCCTCCGCCATCTACGCGGAGCTGTGCGAGGGCACGCAGCGCGACCTCGCGGCGAACAGCGCCTACTGGAAGCAGTTCGAGGGACCCGTCGCGGAGATCTCCTCCTCCGTCAACAACGCCTACCTGCAGGCAAACGGCCAGGAGGAGGGCGTCAGGAGCTACGGCCAAATGGTCGACCTGCTGCTCGCGGAGCAGCGCGCCGCGGCGGAGTAACCGCGCGGCCCCGCTCGGGCGCAGCCGCAGGCCTCCGCCGGGGATGAGAATCGCCGCTTGACTTTATCGCTCATTCATGATACCGTAAAACACATAGAACAATTTTCCATGCGTTTCTCTCACAATTTCAGAAGAAACGGCGGAACCGCCGCCCCATTCCCCCAATCAGAAAGGAACGAAGGATATGCTGGCAGAGGACAGGCGCGCCTATATTTTGAAGCTGTTGGAAAACCGATCCTCCGTGACCGTGACGGAGCTCAGCACGGCGTTCGGCCTCTCGGAGGTGTCGGTGCGCAAGCTGCTCTCCTGCATGGAGCAGGAGGGGCTCATCAAGCGCACCTGGGGCGGCGCGGTCAGCGCGTACGGCTCGCTGCAGGAATTTTCCCACAAGGAGAAGGAACCCGTGCGGCTCGCGGAGAAGATCTCCATCGCCCGCGCGGCGTACGACTGCATCGCGGACGGCGACGCCGTCTTCATCGACTGCGGCACGACGACGATCCACCTCGCCCGGCTCATCCGCACGGGGAAAAAGCGGAACCTGATGGTCGCGACGACGGGGCTCAACATCGCCATGGAGCTTGCGGAGGCGGAGGATATTTCCGTCATCGTCATCGGCGGCGAGCTGCGCCACCGCATCCTGTCGTGCACCGGCACGTTTGCGGAAAATATGCTGCGCACCATGTTCTTCGACAAGGGCTTTATCAGCGGCAATCATCTGACGCTCGAGCACGGCTTCACGACGCCGAGCGTGCAGGAGGCGAAGCTCAAGCGGATGATCATGGACAACTGCAAGGAGCATTACGTCACCATCGACTATACGAAATTCGGCGACGACTCGCTGAGCCTCGTCGCCCCGATCGCGGAGCTTGACGCCGTTGTCACGGACTGGCGCGCCCCGGCGGACGTGCTCGCCGGCCTGCAGGAGCAGGGCGTGCGCGTGATTCAGGGCGCGGAGGAACCGCAGCCCGCGTGAGAGCGGCGCAATACCGATACGCTGAAAAAAGCCCCGGGGCCGGTTCACTGAAGTCCGGCCTCGGGGCTTTGTGCCGCATTGGCTTAGGAAAGTCTCGTCTTGAAATCCTCGTACCCGAATTCGCGCACGAGCCAGAGCTTTCCCGCAAGGTCACGCCAGACGATCGAGGGCAGCGGCGTGCCGTTGAAGGTGTTCGTCTTCACCATGGTGTAAAGCGCCATGTCCTCGAAGACGAGGCGGTCTCCCTCGCGGAGAGGCTCGTCGAAGGAATAGTCGCCGATGACGTCGCCGGCGAGGCACGTCACGCCGCCGAGGCGGCAGGTAAACGGCTTCTCGCCGGGATTTCCGGAGCCGCGCAGCGGCGGGCGGTAGGGCATCTCGAGCACGTCCGGCATATGGCAGGCGGCGGAGGCGTCGACGATGGCGATGGGCATCCCGTTTTCCAGCGTCTCGAGCACGCTCGTCACAAAGAAGCCCGCGTTGAGGACGACGGCCTCTCCCGGCTCGAGATAAACCTCTGCGCCGTAACGCTCCCTGAGGCGGCGGACGACGCGCAGCAGGCGCTCGACGTCGTAGTCGGGGCGGGTGATGTGATGGCCGCCGCCGAGGTTGAGCCACTTCATGCGCGGCAGATATGCGCCGAAGCTGCGCTCGACCGCCTCGACGGTCTCCTCGAGCGCGTCGGAATCCTGCTCGCAGAGCGTGTGGAAATGCAGGCCGTCGAGCAGCGGCAGAATGTCCTCATCGAAATTCGCGAAGGTTGTCCCGAGGCGCGAGCCCGGCGCGCACGGATCGTAAATCGCGTGACCCTCCTGTGTGGAGTGCTCCGGGTTCACGCGCAGGCCGACGGACTTGCCCGCCGCCCGCGCGCGGGCGGCGTAGCGCCGCACCTGGGCCGGGGAATTGAAGACAATGTGGTCGGCGTACCGGAGAAGCTCGTCCCACTCGTCCTCGCGGTAGGCCGGGGAGAAGACGTGCGTCTCTCCCCCGAACTCCTCGTGGCCGAGGCGCGCCTCGTACAGTCCGCTTGCCGCGCTGCCCGCGAGGTACTTTTTCAGCAGCGGGTAGACGGAAAACATCGAGAACGCCTTCTGCGCGAGGAGGATTTTGCAGCCCGCGCGCTCCTGGACGTCCCTGAGAATTTCAAGATTCCGAGTCAGCCGCGCCTCGTCGACGAGAAAGTACGGCGTGCGGGGCTGCCCCTCGAGCGGCTTCATCACTCCACCAGCGTGGGGTTGTCGTCCACCTGCCACGGCAGACCCCACTTGTTCAGCGCGTCCATGTACGGATCGGGATCGAACTCCTCGACGGTGAAGACGCCGGGCTTCGACCACTTGCCGGTGAGCAGCATCATCGCGCCCACCATGGCCGGGACGCCGGTGGTGTAGGAGATGGCCTGGGAGCCGACCTCCTGATAGCACTCCTGATGGTCGCAGACGTTGAAGATGTAGGCCTTCTTCTCCTTGCCGTCTTTTCTGCCGGTGAAAATGCAGCCGATGTTCGTCTTGCCGACGGTGCGCGGCCCGAGGGAGGCCGGATCCGGCAGCAGTGCCTTCAGGAACTGAATCGGGACAATCTTGTGGCCCTCAAACTCGATGGGCTCGGTGGAGAGCATCCCGACGTTCTCGAGACACTTCATGTGGGTCAGGTAGCTCTGGCCGAAGGTCATGAAGAAGCGGATGCGCTTGACGCCGGGAATGTTCTTCGCGAGGGACTCGATCTCCTCGTGGTGGAGCAGATACATATCCTTCTGCCCGACCTCCTTGAAGTCATACTCGCGCTTGATGCTCATGGCCGGGATCTCCACCCAATGGCCGTTCTCCCAATAGGAGCCGGGAGCGGACACCTCGCGCAGGTTGACCTCGGGGTTGAAGTTCGTGGCGAAGGGATAGCCGTGGTCGCCGCCGTTGCAGTCGAGGATGTCGATGGTGTCGATCTCGTCGAACAGGTGCTTCTGGGCGTAGGCGCAGTACGCCTGCGTCACGCCGGGATCGAAGCCCGTGCCGAGCAGCGCGGTGAGGCCGGCCTTTTCAAACTTATCCTTGTACGCCCACTGGTAGGAGTAGTCGAAGTAAGCGGAAAAGCCCTCCTCCCTGCAGCGCTTCTCGTACTGCGCGCGCCATGCGGGGTCGGAGAGATCCTCCGGTTCATAGTTGGCGGTGTCGAGATAGTTGACGCCGCACGCAAGGCAGGCGTCCATGATCGTCAGATCCTGATACGGCAGGGCGATGTTCATCACCAGATCGGGCTGGTAGGCGCGGATCAGCGCCTCGACCTCCTCAACGCGGTCGGCGTCGACCTGCGCGGTGGTGATTTTCGTCTTTGTCGTACCCTCGAGCTTCGCCTTGAGAGCGTCGCACTTCGACTTCGTGCGGCTCGCAATGCAGATCTCGGAGAACACCTCGCTGTTCTGGCAGCACTTGTGGATGGCGACGGAGGCGACGCCGCCGCAGCCGATGATCAAAACCTTGCTCATAGTATCTTCCTCCATTTCCTGTTCGTCTTATTCCAATGCGAGCAGCATCTCGCGGACTGTTTTGCAGGCGGCCGCCGCGGAAATCCCGCTGGGATCGTACGGCGGGCTGAGCTCGTTGACGTCGCAGGCCACGACGTTGGCGCGGCTGCACACGAGCGTGACGGCGCGGCGCAGCGCGTCGAAGGACACGCCGCCCGGCTCGGGCGTCCCCGTCCCCGGGAAGACCGAGGGGTCGAGCACGTCGAGGTCGACGGTGAAGTAGACCGGCTTCCCGGCAAGCGACTCCACGACCTGCTCCAGGCCCTCGAAATCAAAGCGGTGCGTTGTCACATGATCCTTTCCCCAGGCGAACTCCTCGCGGTCGCCGGAGCGAATGCCGAACTGGAAGATCCGCCCGTCGCCGACGAGCTCCCAGCAGCGGCGCAGCACGCAGGCGTGCGAGAGCTTCGCGCCGAGGTAATCGTCGCGCAGGTCGGCGTGCGCGTCAAAATGGATGACGCGCAGCTCCGGGTACCGGCGGGCCGCGGCACGGAACGCCCCGAGGGTGACAAGGTGCTCGCCGCCAAGCAGGAACGGCCGCTTCCCCGCCGCGAGAATCTCCTCCGCGGCCTCCTCGATCCGGGAGAGGGCGGCGGAGGCGTCCCCGAGGCAGAGCTCGAGGTCGCCGATATCCATCACGGCGGAATCGAGCAGATCCCTGTCCTGATACGGGCTGTACGTCTCAATCCCGAACGACTCGCGGCGGATGGTTCCGCTGCCGAAGCGCGTGCCGGGGCGGTAGGAGGTCGTGCAGTCGAACGGCGCGCCGAACAGGACGGTGCGCGCCTCCCCCTCCTCCTTGTCGCAGGCCATAAAGACCTCAATATTGCGTCTCAACATCCTTCAAAAGCTCCTCCACATACGCGGGCAGGTAAAACGCGCCCTTGTGCAGCGTTGTCGTGTAATAGCGGCACTTGAGGCCGCGCAGGTTCCACTGCGTCTCCTTGAGGTCGCGCAGCGGGTGGTATTTCTTCGACGCGAAGCCGAACAGCCAGTGACCGGACGGGTACGTCGGGATATGCGCCTGGTACACGCGGCTGATGTGGAACGATTCCACAATCCGCTTGTGCGCCCGCTGGCAGGCGGCGGCGTCCGCGGCGTAGAACGGGCTTTCGTGCTGGTTCACCATGATGCCGTCCTCGCGCAGCGCCTTGAAGCAGCTGCCGTAAAACTCGCGGGTGAAAAGACCCTCGCCGGGGCCGAACGGGTCGGTCGAGTCGACGATGATGAGGTCGTAGCAGTTCTCCTTCGATCGGACGAAGCGCACGCCGTCCTCATAATAGATGGAGAGGCGCGGATCGTCGAGGCGGCAGGCCGTCTGCGGCAGGTATTTCTTGCAGACCTCGACGACGAGCGGGTCGATCTCGGCCATGTCGATGTGCTCAATCTCGGGATAGCGCGTCAGCTCGCGGATGACGCCGCCGTCGCCCGCGCCGATGACGAGGACGTCGCGCACCTTCGGGTGGACGGCCATCGGGACGTGGGTGATCATCTCGTGGTAGATGAACTCGTCCTTCTCCGTCAGCATCATGTAGCCGTCGAGCGTGAGAAAGCGGCCGAATTCCGGGGACTCAAAGACGTCGATGCGCTGGAACTCGCTCTTTCCGGAATAGAGCTGATGGTCGACGCGGATGGAGAGCTTGACGTTCGCCGTCTGCATCTCCGAAAACCAGAAATCCATGCGTTATCCCTCCTTCAGGACGTTCAGGCGCTCAATTTCGGGGTTCTCCGGCCCCGTCATCGAGCAGCCCTTTTCCTTCGCGTACTCAATATAGTCGAGAATCTGGCCTGTGATGCGCTCGCCCGGCGCGAGAATCGGGATGCCCGGCGGGTAGCACATGACAAATTCGCTGCACACGCGCCCCTCCGTCTCGCGCAGCGGCAGCGATTCCTTCGGCGCGTAGAACGCGTCCTGCGGGGAGACAGCGACCTCCGGGTCGATGTACTCCTGTGCCATCAGGCCGGCCTTCGGGCGGCCGAAGCGGCGGCGCACCTCGGCGAGGGCGCTGACGAGCCGCTCGATTTCGCGCGGGCGGTCGCCGACGGAGACGTAGGCGAGGATGTTGCCGAGGTCTCCGAACTCTATCTGAATATCATACTCGTCGCGGAGCAGATCATACACCTCGATCCCGGCGAGGCCGACGTCGAGAGTATTGACGGAGAGCTTCGTGACGTCAAAGTCAAAGACGCTGTCGCCGTTGACGATCTCGCGCGAGAAGGCGTAATAGCCGCCGATGCTGTTGATTTCCTCGCGCGCGTACTCGGCGAGGCGCACGACGCGGCCGAAGTCGAGCTTTCCGCGCAGCGCGAGATTGCGGCGGGAGATGTCAAGGCTCGAGAGCAGCAGGTAGGAGGCGCTCGTCGTCTGCGTGAGGTTGATGATCTGGCGGACGTGGCCCTCCTGCATGGCGGGGCCCGTCAGAAGCAGGGAGCTCTGCGTGAGGCTGCCGCCCGACTTGTGCATCGAGACGGAGGCCATGTCGGCTCCTGCGGCCATGGCCGAGACGGGCAGTCCCTCGCCAAAGTAGAAGTGCGTGCCGTGCGCCTCGTCGGCAAGGCAGAGCATCCCGTGCTCATGGGCAATCTTGACGATGGCGCGCAAATCGGAGCAGATGCCGTAGTACGTCGGATTGTTGACGAGGACGGCCTTCGCGTCCGGATTCTCCCGGACGGCCTTCTCGACGGCGGCAACGCTCATGCCGAGCGGGATGCCGAGGCGATCGTCGCACTCGGGGTTGACGTAGACGGGAATCGCGCCGCAGAGCACCATCGCGCCCATCACGCTGCGGTGAACGTTGCGCGGCAGGATGATCTTCTCGCCGCGCTTCGCGACGGAGAGCACCATGCTCTGCACGGCGGAGGTCGTGCCGCCTACCATCAGAAAGGCGTTCGCAGCGCCGAAGGCCGCCGCCGCGAGACGCTCGGCCTCGCGGATAACGGAAACCGGGTGGCAGAGGTTGTCAAGCGGCTTCATCGAGTTGACGTCCATCGTCACGCACTGCTCGCCGAGAAGCTGCACCAGCTCCGGATTGCCGCGGCCGCGTTTGTGGCCGGGGACGTCGAAGGGGACGACGCGCATCTGCCGGAAGCGCTCGAGCGCTTCGTAGATGGGCGCGTGCACCTGTTCCAACTCGTTCAATTTCTGGTTCCCCCTCCTCAATAGATATTGCGCCCGCTGAAGATTTCGATCATCTCGCGGCGCAGGGAGTCCATGATGCTCAGCCGTGTGCGCGGCGGAAGCTCGTAGACGTCGGTTTTGAACAGATAGTTCTGCAGGTCGATCTCCTTGAGCATCATCTTCGTGTGGAACAGGTTCGCCTCGTAGACGTTGACGTCGACGGCGTCGTAACGGCGAAGCGTCTCGTCGGAGATATAGTCCTGAATGGAGGTGATGCGGTGATCGAGGAACAGCTTTTTGCCGTTGACGTCGCGGGTGAAGCCGCGGACGCGGTAGTCCATCGTGATGATGTCGGAATCAAACGAGCCGATGAGATAATCGAGCGTCGAGAGAGGCGTGATCTCCCCGCACGTCGCGACGTCGATATCGACGCGGAAGGTCGCGAGGAACGTCTCGGGATGGTACTCCGGGTAAGTGTGCACCGTGACGTGGCTCTTGTCGAGGTGCGCGAGCTGCGTCTGCCCGGCGGGCATCATGGAGCCCTCCGCGATGAGCAGCGTCACGGACGCGCCCTGCGGCTCGTAGTCCTGCTGGGCGATGTTGAGCACCTTCGCGCCGATCATCTCCGTCAGGGTTGTGAGGATCTTCGTGAGGCGCTGAGAGCTGTACTGCTCGTCGATGTAGGAAATGTAGTCCTTCTGCTCCCGCGCGGATTTCGCGTAGCAGACGTCGTAAATATTGAAGCTCAGCGCCTTTGTCAGGTTGTTGAACCCGTACAGTTTCATTTTTTCTCCCATGCCGAAGCCCTCTCCTCTTCCCCGCGCCGCCTTCCGGCAGGGCGCTGCGATACTGGGGGATTTCTCCCGTAAAACGATAAAAAAGCAGGTAATGTACGCTTTTTCGCATACATTACCTGCCGATCGTCGAGCCGATTTCAATTCACGCCCCCGCAAACTGGGAGATGGGCGCAGACGGACAGAACGCCGCCTCTTGTGATTGTCTCGATACAGAGTCTATATAGCAAATACTTACTTTTACCACTCTTATTGACCGTTTTACAAGTTGATGCACGCGATGCGTACCGGTTGTAAAGGAACCAACTTATAAAAATTTGAGCCTGTGTACCGCGGAAGGCCGATCCCGGCTCTCCTTCACGGAAACGCGCTCAATCAATAATGGCGGCTGCGCCGCCCTTCGGCAGTTGACCCGGCTGTCCGTATGGCCTTAACCTGAAAAAACAGGTGGTCGAAGAAAGATTTGCATGGATACTCTGTAGCAACTCATATCACATGACGATGTTATTATAGCATAACCCGGCAGGATGTCAACCGGTTTGCGCCGCTTGACAAAGATTTTACGCTCCGGGCGTCCGCATTTCATTATTCCTGCGCCTTCGGGTGCTTCTTTTCTCTGCGCAGCTGCAGCTTTTCCACCCAGCCCTTTTGATATTTTACGGAGACATAGCCGACCCCCGCCATCACGAGAGCGCCCAGCGTGTCGACGATGAGATCCTTCATCGTGTCCATCAGGGCGGCGCGTCCGACGAGCGGCTCGCCGCTCTCGAGGGCGAATTTCTGCATATTCGTGTGCAGGAGCCCGTCCGCCGTAAACTCGTAAAACTCCCACACCACGCCGAGGAAGACGGCGAAGCAGAGCGTGAAGAAGGCGACGAACGCGGGGCTCAGGTTTACGGGAACGCGATCCGTCCGGTTGAGGAAATTGATGACGGAGAACCCGAGCGCGCCGAGCATCGCGCCGCTGAAGGTGTGCAGGATCGTGTCCCAGTGCGGCACGTTGTAATAAAAGGCGCGCACCTCGCCGAGGAAAATCGCGCAGTAGAGAAACACGGCAAAGAGCACCATCATCTTCGAGGGAATCACAAGCTGCCACTTTTTCCGCAAAAAGCTCGGCAGCAGCATCGCGAGCACGCCGACGACGCACTGCAGAAGCATCAGGACGTAGTCTCCCTTGACGCGCCGGTAGGGCGAGGCCGGGTCGGGCTCCGCGGGAGCGAGCGCCATGGCGACGGAAATGAAGACCACCGACGCCGCCAGCGTCAGGAAAATGAACCACCACAGAACCTTCGTCCAATTGATTCGAAGGGGTTTACTTCTTTTCATTTGTATGCTCCTCCTCTATCGGCGCGTCGGGCTCCTTCCAGCTCGAAACAGCAAGGAACAGCCCCGCGCAGGCAAGAAAACACGCCGTCGCGGCGCACGCGATCGACCAGCCCGTGATGCCGAACGGGCCGAGCACAAAGGAGGCCAGCGTCAGCACGAGGCCGATCTCAAAAAAGATGGCCGCCATTTTTCCGTCGCTCATTGGTTTTCTCCTTTCTCCTCCCCCGCCCGCCGGGCGCCGATGGCGCTCGAGAGGGCGGCAAGCTGCTCCATGGAAAGCTGCTCCGCGCGGGCCGTGGGCGAAACGCCGGCCGCCTCGCACGCGCGCTGCACCGTCTCCTTCGGCAGGCCGAGCAGGGCGGAAACGGAATTCGCCACCGTCTTGCGGCGCTGGCCGAAGGCGGCCTTCACGAGCGAGAAGAACGCGCGCTCATCCTCCACCTCGACGGGCGGCGCTTTCCGGATGCGGAAGCGGATGACGGCGGAGTCGACGTTCGGCTGCGGGACGAAGCTGCCGCGCCCGACGGAGAACAGCACCTCCGGCTCCGCGTAATATTGCACCGCCGCGCTGACCGCGCCGCACGCCCGCGAGCCCGGCAGCGCGCAGAGCCGCTCGGCGGCCTCCTTCTGCACCATGACCGTCAGGGAAGCGATCGGGAGCTTCTCCTCGAGCAGCCGCATGATCACGGGGGACGTGATATAATACGGCAGATTCGCGCAGACGACGACCTCCATGCCGGGGAACTCCTCCGCGAGAAGGCGTGCGAGGTCGAGCTTCATCACGTCGCCGTTCACGATTTTGACGTTGGAAAAGTCCGCGAGCGTTTCGTCGAGGACGGGCAGGAGGCGCTGGTCAAGCTCGATGCTCACCACGCGGCCCGCGCGCTTCGCGAGCTCCGCCGTGAGCACGCCGATGCCGGGGCCGACCTCGAGCACGCCCGTCTCGGGGGACGCGCCGCACTCCTCGGCCATGCGCGGGCAGACGCCGGGGTTCACAAGGAAATTCTGCCCGAGGCTCTTGGAAAAACGGAAGCCGTGCCGGGAAAGCACGTCCCGAATCACGGCGATGTCGGATAAATTTTTCACGAAGCACATCCTATCTTTTCCGCCTGCCGCCCGTCTATGCGCCGGCGATTCGGCGGCGCCCCCTTCGGGGGACGTTTCGTATTTGAGAAAATATTATAGCACAATCGGAGCCGAAATTCCATCCTTCCTCGTTCTTTTCCCCCGCCGCGGGCGCAAATGACAAAATAATTTACAATTCTCTTGATTCCGTTCCGAAAAATCCGTATGATGAAACAGGAGAAACTGATGTGAAGGAAGGGATTTGACGTGGTACGAACCGATAAGGAAAACTATTACCTCGACATCGCGGAGACCGTGCTCGAGCGCGGCACCTGTCTGCGGCGCAACTACGGCGCCATCATCGTCTGCAACGACGAGATCGTCTCCACCGGCTACAACGGCGCGCCGCGCGGCCGCGCGAACTGCATCGACGCGGGCGTGTGCATCCGCGAAAAGCTCGGCATTCCGCGCGGCGAGCGGTATGAGGTCTGCCGCTCCGTGCACGCGGAGGCGAACGCCATCATCAGCGCGTCGCGCAAGGAGATGCTCGGCGCGACGCTCTATCTCGTCGGCCGCGACGCGCGCACGGGCGATTATGTGCAGAACGCGTCGTCCTGCTCGATGTGCAAGCGCATGGTAATCAACGCCGGCATCGCGCGCGTCGTCATCCGCGACACGAAGACGGAATACCGCGTCGTTGAGGTGCGGGACTGGGTGGAAAACGACGAGAGCATGGAGGGGCTGTTCGGGTACTGAAACCAAACTCCTTCGATCAACAAAGGGACTGCCGCGCGGCAGTCCCTTTCTGCTTTTATTCAGCCGACGCGGCGGATGCGCACGGCCATGTACTCCCGGCCGGGGAGGTCGACGCGGAACTTGCCGCGGAACGTCCCGGCGGGGGTGATTGTCATGTTCCAGGTGTCGATCACCTCGGCGGCGTACTCGTGCTCGTCGTCAAAATAGTACTCGCGGAAGGACGGGCGGTGGAAGCCGTAATAGTAAAGATAATACCCCGCCGTCTCGCCGACGGACTCCTCGACGCACGCGGCGACCTCGTCCCACTGCGCCTTCATCGGCGCGAGGCCGCAGCCGGGCGTTTCCTCGAGGATCTGCCGCAGGAACTGAAGGCGCGGCGGGCATTCGCCGTGCAGGACGCCGCCGTGCGACCACCAGAGGACGTCGTCCGGGGAGAGGTACGTCTCTCCGTGACCCGCGTAGCCGCCGCGGCAGGTGGCCTCCCAGAAGCGGCGGGTCAGCTCGCGGCCGCTGATGGAGCCCCAGCCGTGCTGGATGTTGCCCTCATAAGCAATCTCGTCGAGAACGACCGGCTTTCTGTAGCGCGCTCTCCACTCGTCGGTGAACTCGGCGGACTTGTAGACATCGGTGCGCTGGATGCTGCAGTGCGTCACCCACGGGCGCGAATAGTCGTAGAACGAAATGCAGTTGTGGATCGAGCGCAGATGGCCGTAGACGTCCTTCTCGCAGAGGATGGAGGCGTAGCGCTCCCAATCGGCAATCGTCTTTTTCTTCAAAATGTCGTACTCGTTCGCGAGGCTCCACCACACGTTGCGGAACGCGCTCAGACGGGCGACGACATAGTTCCAGTACAGATCGTCGCACTCGGCGTCCATCTCGCTGAAGCCCCAGCGGTCATACGGGTGCATGACGATGATATCGGCCTCGATGCCGAGCGCCATCAGGTCGCGCACACGGCGCTCAAGATGGCGGAAATGGTCGGGGCGGAAGCGCTTGTAGTCGAAGTGGTTGCCCTCCGGCTTGCCGGTATAGCTCCAGAAGTTCTCCTTCGTCAGGACGGAGCTGTCCATCGGCGTGCCCTCATACGGGTACGTCAGGGGCTCGTTCAGGTTGTAGTCATAATGCTTCGGGAAAATGCAGAAACGAATCTTGTTGAAGGGGCCGTTCCGCAGCGTCTCGAGCGTCTGCTCCTGCAGCTCCATCGGCTGGAGCGTCCAGACGTAGCACGTCGTGCCGACGGAGAAATACGGCTTGCCGTCCTCGTACGCGAAATGGTAGGTGTTCGCGACGCGCACGGGGCCGTGGTTGCCCTCGGAGGGCGCCGTGGCCGTGAACGTCCCCTCGTACTGCCGCTCCGAGAAGGTGCCGCTGATGACAAAACGGTACTCCCCTTCAAAGGAGGGCATGAAGCGCACACGGTAGACTCCGTCGCCGTCATAGAAGCCGTCGACCGTCTTTGTCTCGTTCTTTCCGGTGAATACGCCGGTAATCGTGTAGTCCGTGAAGGGGTTCCCGTCGGAATGTCCCGGGACGGCCGCCTCGAAGACGCCCCAGCGCTCCACGGAAGCGGTGTACTCAAGCTCCTGCATACTGTTCATCCTTTCCGCCGAAACGCCCCGTTTTCGCGGCGCCGGCCTGCCTTGTGTCATATTTCCGTCTGCCAAACGAGTCCCGACAGAGCGATTAAAACCAGTGTACATCATTTGAAATAAAATTTCAATCAGTATTTTATCAAAATATCGACTATTTTCGGAGCGTTCCTTCGCAAATCTCCCAGAAACCGCATTGATTTCAAGAATTATTTTGAAAAATCGCGCGTCCGTTTTTCCAATTGTCTGCTTGACATTTCTAAAATGTGTGGTAAAATTTTAATCAAGAATTTAACCGCTATTTTTACTCTCCGAAAAAGGAGGTTTCCCCATGAAGGTAGGGATCAAGGCCATCAGCGAGCTCTCGGGCTACTCGATCGCGACCGTGTCGAACGTGCTGAACAACAAGCGCTCCACAAATAAGGAGACGAGAGAAAAAATTCTGCGGATCGCGCGCGAGATCGGCTATCTCGACGAGGGGAAGCTGGAATCCGTGAAGCTGATCGTCGCGAAACGGCACGGGCAGGTTGTCGGGGACACGCCCTTCTTCTC
>CALWIH010000029.1 GCA_944380675.1 uncultured Clostridia bacterium
AAGCGCCCCCTGCGTGTGCAGGAGGCGCTTTTCTCTCGGGGAAGCTCAGACGAGCTCGGGGCCGTAGCTGCCATGCTCGCGCCAGAGCTGGATCATACGCTCGTAACGCTCAAGCGGGAGGCCGGTGTAGGCGCAGTTGGACGTCGCGAAGATATAGCCGCGGCCGTTCGCCATGCCCTCGCGCAGGGCGCGCATCACATCGGCGTCGCACTCCTCGTCGGTGCCCGTCTGCAGCAGGCCGCAGTTGACGTTGCCGATGAGGCACATATCGTCACCGACAATCTTGCGCACCTCCGGGATGCTGACGCCGCCCTGTGGGTCGAGCGAATGGATGGCGTCGGGCTTACAGTCGGCGATCTGCTTGAGGATCGGCATGATATTGCCGTCGGTGTGCTTGATGGTGTAGTAGCCCATGCTGCGCAGGCCGTCAATGCCGGCTTTGAGCGTGGGAACGATCAGCTCCTCAAAGAGGTCGGGCGGAAAGAACGGGTTTGTGTTCAGGCAGTAGTCGGAGCAGAACGCGTAGCCGTCGAGCAGGTGGCCGCGCTGGTCGAGCTTCGCGGCGTTGTCAAAGAGCCAGTCGAGGCGGCGCTTCGACTCCTCGTTGAGGCTGTCGGGATCCTCGTACATTTTGATGGAGAAATCCATCATGTGCTCGCCGTCCGGGATCGCCCACGTCGGGTCGCCGTGGCGCATGATGAAGAACTCGTCGCCCGTCCTGTCGCGGATCTCCTCGAGGATCCACTGGGTGATGCTCACATCGCCCGGCTCGATCGGGATGTTCGGCTGGATGAAGATGGCGCTGTGGCCGTACCGTCTGGCAACCTGGATGTACAGGTCGGCGATGTCCTTGATGTGGAGCGTCTTCTCCTTCTGGCTCATCTGCTTCCACTGGTGATAGTTGCGGTGGGAAATGTGGAGCCTGCCGAAGGCCTCCATGGTCAGGAAAAAGTCGAGCTCGAAGGTCGGCACCTGTCCCCCGATTTTTTCGCATTTGAGCGTGCGGATAAAGCGTTCTCTTCCGGTCATGTCTGATGATCCCCTTCTCTTCGCCCACGCGGGCGGTTCTCCACGGGCGTGTCCGGGCGCGCCAAGGCCGGCGCGAAGCAAAATCGCTTCGCGCCGGCCCTTTTCACGGTTTTCAGTCGAGCGTGATGGCAGTGACGCTGCACGGCGGAACGGTGACGGTGAGGACGCCGTTCTCCTGCTTATAGTCCGTCCAGTCGACGGGCTTGACGGTCTCGGGCGCGTCAAACGTGTTGTGCGCGTCCATCGAGCCGGTCAGCACGCGGACGGAAACCTTCGCCTGCTCCTTGCCGGGAACGGAGACGGCGAGCGTCTCGCTGTCCTTGAGGGAGATGTTCGCGACGGTGACGAGGATGCGGCCGTTCTCGTCGACGGACGCGGACTGCTGCAGGTTCGGCAGCTGCACCTTGTCGTCGCCGACGTCGTGCGTCTCGACCCAGCTCTCGAGGAGCGTCGCGTTCTGGTGACCCTTGTACATCTCGAAGACGTGGTACGTCGGGGTCAGGAGCATCTTCTCACCCTCCGTGAGGATGACGGCCTGCAGGACGTTGACGATCTGGGCGATGTTCGCCATGGCGACGCCGTCCGCGTGGCGGTTGAAGATGTTGAGCGTCAGCGCGGCGACGAGCGCGTCGCGCATCGTGTTCTGCTGATAGAGGAAGCCGGGGTTCGTGCCGGGCTCGACGTCGTACCAGGTGCCCCACTCGTCGACGATGAGGTCGACATGGCGCTCCGGATCGTGGCGGCGCATGATGGCAAGGTGGTTCTCAATGAGCTCGTTCATCCACAGCGCGTTGCGCAGCGTCGTCCAGTACTCGCACTCCTCGAAGCCGGTGGCCGGGCCCTTGTCGTCCCACGCGAGGGAGCGCGGGCGGGTGTAGTAGTGCAGGCTGATGGCGTCGGCAAACTTGCCGGCGATCGCCATGACCTTATCCGTCCACTCGTAGTCGTCCACGTTCGGGCCGCAGGCGATCTTGTAGACCTTGTTGTCGCCGTAGTTTCTGACGTACGTCGCGTAGCGGCGGAACTGGTCGGCGTAGAACTCGGGGCGCATATTGCCGCCGCAGCCCCAGTTCTCATTGCCGACGGCGAAGTACTTGAGCTTCCAGGGCTTCTCCTGCCCGTTCTGCTTTCTCATCTCCGCCATCGGGGAGACGCCGTCGAACGTCATGTACTCGACCCACTCGCTCATCTCCTGGACGGTGCCGCTGCCGACGTTGCCGTTGACATACGGCTCGCAGCCGAGCTGGCGGCACAGCTCCATGAACTCGTGCGTGCCGAAGGAGTTGTCCTCCACGACGCCGCCCCAGTTCGTGTTGACCATGCGCTTTCTCGTTTCCTTCGGGCCGATGCCGTCCTTCCAGTGGTACTCATCGGCGAAGCAGCCGCCCGGCCAGCGCAGCACGGGGATTTTGATGTTTCTGAGCGCCTCGACGACGTCGGTGCGCATCCCGTTCACATTCGGGATCGGGCTGTCCTTGCCGACAAACATCCCGTTATAGATGCAGCGGCCGAGGTGCTCGGAGAAATGTCCGTAGAGGTTCTTGTTGATGACCGCGCCCTTTTTGGCGGGATTCACCTGCAAAATAGCCATAATTTCAAATCCTTCCTTCACAATGACATGGCGAGCACAGCCGCTCAGCCCTGAATGTCTACAAAGCCGCAGACGCCCTCGCTCTTCGTGAGCTCGAGGCTTCTGCTGTCAAGCTGCGAGCCGCCTGCCGTAATGCAGTAATGACCCGGCAGCACGGCGCGGAAGCCGTCCTCGGAGACGGTCAGCATCGCCGACGCGGGAACGCGGATCGCGACCTCGCGCTCCTCGCCGGGCGCGAGCTCCACGCGCGCGAAGCCGCAGAGACTGCGGATCGGCTGGTTGTCTCCCGGGCGGCCGGAAAGGTAAAGTTCGACAACCTCGGCGCCCTCGCGATCGCCGACGTTCTTCAGGCGAACCTTGACGTCCATGTCGCTGCCGGCGGAGAGCGTCTCGGGCATCTCGAGGGAGAGGTACGCGAACTTCGTATAGGAGAGGCCGTAGCCGAACGGATAGAGCGGCTCCTCCGTGAGATAGCGGTAGGTGCGGCCCTTCATGCTGTAGTCCTCAAAGTCGGGGAGTGTGTTCTCCGACGAGTAGAAGGTCAGCGGCAGACGGCCCGAGGGGCTGAACTTGCCGAGAAGGAGCTCCGCGACGGCGCGTCCGCCGAGAGCGCCCGGATACCACGCCTGCACGACGGCGGCGCAGTGCTCCTGCGCGTAGGAAAGGTCGATGGAGCTGCCCGCGAGGAGAACGACGATGACCGGCTTGCCGGCGGAGACGACCGCCTCGATCAGACGCTCCTGCGAAGCGGGAAGCTTGAGGCTGAGCTTGTCGCCAGACGCGCTGAGGTTGCCGGTGTCGCCCTGCTCGCCTTCGAGCGTCTCGTCGAGGCCGACGCAGACCACCGCGACGTCGCTCAGCGCGGCGCACGCCTTCGCCTCCGCGAGGCGGTCGTCCGGCAGGGCGAGACCCTCTACGCGGTCGTTGAAGATGTGGCAGCCCTCGCTGTAGAGGATGCGCACGTCGTCGCCAAGCTCGGCGCGCAGGCCCTCGAGCACGGTGATGTAGCGCGAGGCGGTGCCGTGATAGTTGCCGTTCAGGGACGCGCGGCTGTCGGCGTTCGGGCCGATGACGGCGATCTTTTTGAGCTTCTCCTTCGCGAGCGGGAGCACCCCGTCGTTCTTGAGCAGGACGAGGGAGCGGCGGGCCGCCTCGAGCGCGAGCTCGTTGTGCGCGGGGGAATCCGCCTCCTCGTAGGGGATCTTGTTGTACTCGCAGTTCTCGTCGAACAGGCCGAGCAGGAAGCGCGTGGTGAACAGGCGCTCCGCGGCCTCGGTGAGCTTCTCCTCGGTGATGAGGCCCTCCTCGAGCGCCTGCAGCAGGTAGGCGTACATCGAGCCGCAGTTGACGTCGCAGCCGTTGTTCAGCGCGAGGGCGGCGGACTCGGGCGGGGTGTTGGTGACGTGGTGCGTCTGGTGGAAGTCGCAGATCGCCCAGCAGTCGGAGACGACGTGCCCCTCGAAGCCCCAGGTGTCGCGCAGGATGTCCTCCAGCAGCGTCTTGCTGCCGCAGCACGGCTCGCCGTTGGTGCGGTTGTACGCGCCCATCACGGACTCGACGCCGGCTTCCTTGACGGCGGCCTCGAAGGCGGGGAGGTACGTCTCCCACAGATCCTTCTGGCCGGCGCGGGCGTCAAACTCGTGGCGCTTACCCTCCGGGCCGGAGTGGACGGCGAAGTGCTTCGCGCACGCGGCGGTCTTCAGATACTCGCCGTCGCCCTGCAGTCCCTTGATGAAGGCGACGCCGAGACGGGAGGTGAGGAACGGATCCTCGCCGTACGTCTCATGGCCTCTGCCCCATCTCGGATCACGGAAGATGTTCACGTTCGGCGACCAGAGCGTCAGGCCCTTGTAAATGTCGCGGTCCTCCTGGGCGGACTGCATATTGTATTTCGCACGGGCCTCGACGGCGATGGCCTCGGCGATTGTTTTCAGGAAATCGTCGTCGAACATCGCGGCCATGCCGATGGCCTGGGGGAACATGGTCGCCGTGCCGGCGCGCGCCACGCCGTGAAGCGCCTCGTTCCACCAGTTGTAGGCGGGGATATTGAGTCTCGGGATCGCGGGAGCCTGAAAGCGGAGCTGAGAAGCCTTCTCCTCCACCGTCATCTTGGCGACAAGCTCCTTCGCCAGCTTTCTTGCGGTTTCACGGTTCATGAGTATGGAACCCTCCTTTTCGGCCTCTGGCCTTCATTCGAGTGTGAAGGAAGCGAAATTCGCCGCGCCCTGCCCCACATAGGTGAAGTAGAGCGACTGCACGCCGTCCGGGATCGCGATGTCGGCGGCGTATTCCTTCCAGACGTTGGAAAACTCCACGGGGATCATCCCGAGCGCCGGGCCGTCCCACTTTGTCCTGACGCAGAAGGCGCCGCTGCAGTATCCGCGCACGCGGATGGAAACGCGGCGCACGCCTTTGCAGTCAAAGTAGCGGAAGCCGGCCGTCGCGCCGGAGAGGAGATTGGCGACGTAGCCGGGGAGCTCGTCCCCGTCGCGCCCGTCCTGCGTGATCTTCGGGAAGCGGCAGTCCATCCACTCGCCGGGCGCGCCGGTCGTGAGCGGATCCTCGCCGCCCGCCGTGAAGAGCTGGCAGGCAATATACGCCGGGTACGTCCCTCTGCCCTCGAGCGGGCCGCCGTTTCCGCCGCAGGACGTCATCTCCGCCTGGAGGATAGAGCCGTCCTCCGTGAAGGAAATCGGCTCAATGCAGCCCTGGCGGCTGAAGTTCGTTCCGTCAGTATGTCGATGATAAAAAGTATACCACTTTCCCGCGATTTCCACAATACTTCCGTGGTTATTTCCGCCGTAAAACATCGGTTTTTCCGCGGGCTTGTAGGTATCGATGTGCAGATCGTTGTTCGCGACGATGACGCCGCCGTAGGTGAAGCCCTCCATCGGCGAGCGGCTCACCGCGTAGCAGAGCTCAAACATCCGGATGGACGAGTACACGAAGTAGTACAGATCGCCGCGCTTTCTGATCGACGGGCCTTCGAAGAACTCGTGGCCCTCGTAGCCGCTGCCGGCGCTGAACGGCTGACTCGGGGCGATGCGCACGGGGCCGGCCTCAATGGTCAGCATATCAGGCCCGAGCGTCACGCCGTGCGGGCCGGTGCGCGAGACGTCGCCGATGGCGCAGAAGCCGGTGTAGAGGTACGTCTTGTCCCCCTCCGTCATGACGCCGGGGTCGAACTGCGGCTCGTCGCCGGCGCGCTCGCCGAGGCGCGTGCCGTCCGGGTAATGGACGTAGCCGTAGAACTCGTACTTGCCCGCCGGGGTGTCGCAGACGGCGACGGAGACGACGCACATCTTGTCGAGGACATAGTAGAGGTAATACCGGCCGTCGGGGCCGCGCGTCACGTCGGGCGCGTAGAGGCACATACTGCCGTCCGGATTCGCGGGATCCTGCGTCTTCTCGTAGATGACGCCCTCGCAGCGCCAGTCGCCGAGGTTATTCTCGGGAGCGGACCAGCAGACGTAATCGCCGAGGCAGTACGCGTTGCCGCGGAAGAAATCATGGGAACCGTAGACGTAGACACGGCCGTCAAAGACGTAGGGCTCGCCGTCCGGAATATATTCCCACGACGGCAGGTAGGGGTTGAACGCCTGTTTTTTCATCGGAAGCACTCCTTCTTTATTCGCCTTTCACGGCGCGGTCGTACGAATAGCCGCGATCGCCGCGCATGGCGGCGGGCGTCAGCTCAAAATAGACGACGGAATTCTCCTCGAGCGTGAGGGTAAACGACGCCTCGCCGTCCTTCGCGGCGACGCGCGCGGTCGCGGCCGCCGGGGACGCGCTCTCGCGCAGGAGCTTCGTCTGCGCGGCGGTCAGGCTCGAGGGCTCGCCGAGGTCGTGCCAGACCTTGAGCGGGTTCGCGCTCAGCTCGCCGACCGTCCTCGTGAGCAGGCACCACTCGCCCTCGGCGGGCAGGGTGTAGGAGATCGCCGTCTCCCCCTTCGTCTCCTGGGCGAGATTCCACGCGACGCCGCAGACGGAGCCGTCGGCGCGGCGGACGGCGACCGTCTCCTCCGACCGGACGAGGCATTCGCCCTGCAGCTTCTTGAAGAAGGCGAACGTCCAGAACGTCGGCTTCGGGATGCAGCCGTTCGCCACGAGACCGAAGCCGCCGTGGAACGGCGTGAACGGGACGCCCATCTCCTCAAAGACGTCGCCGAACGTCCAGTAGGAGTACGACGCGTTCACCTCGCCGAGGCGGGCGAGCAGGCGGGCGACGTACGCCGCGTTGCGCGTCGTGTCGTGAACGGGGCTGTCGGGGCGGTAGGAGGTGTTGAACTCCGTGATGTGCATCGGGATGCCCTTGTACTCCGGGAAGCTGTCGACGATGTCGCGCGAGACCTGCAGCTCTTTAAGGCTCTCGTCGGGGTCGCGGAGCGCGCCGTAGCTGTAATGGCCGTCCTCGGACGGGGTGTCGAAGGTGTAGAAGTGGCGCGTCACAAAATCGAGCGGCAGGGCGTTCTCATGGCAGAAGGTCATGAAGTCCTGCATCCACTCGACGTCCTGCACGCCGCAGATCGCCGGGCCGCCGACCCGGAAGCGCGCGTCGACCTCCTTGACGGCTGCGAGCGTCTCCCGGAACAGGCGGAAATACTCCTCCTTGTCGGCTCCCTTCCAGAAGCCGGGGAGGTTCGGCTCGTTCCAGACCTCGATCGGCCAGGTCAGCGCGTCCTCGCCGTAGCGCTCGAGCAGGTGGCGCAGGAGCGCCTGCACCAGCGCGCGCCACGCCTCGTACGTCTTCGGCGGGGTGACGTTGCCCTTCCAGTAGAAGACCGTCTGGTCGCCCGAGGCCATCTTCTCCGGCATGAAGCCGAGCTCGAGGAAGGGGCGCAGGCCGACCTCGCGGTAGCTGTCCATCACGCGGTCGAGGTAGGTGAAATTGTACTCGGCGCAGGTTTCGCCGTTCTCGTTTTGATATTCCTGATAGATGGCCATGTCGTCGCAGAACAGGCCGTGGCCGCGGATGTGGGAGAAGCCGATCTCCTCCTGCACGAGGCGCAGCTGGTCAAGGTATTCGCGGTGCAGGGCAAGGCCCATGCGGCCCGTGCCGATGCACTCGTCCGCGTGATTATGGAACTCGACGGCGCAGCCGGGCTGCAGCCGGTAGGATGTTTCTTTCATGCTGATTCCTCCCCCGTCTTACTCGTCCGCTTCGCCCATCAGCCAGCGCATGGACGAGAGGATCTGCGGATTCCAGAAATTGTAGTCGTGCACGCCCGGCCCCTCGCGGTAAGTGAAGGGGTAGCCGTTCTCCTCGAGGAAGCGGCGGAAGATCTGGTTGTCCTCATAGAGGAAATCCTCCGTGCCGATCGCGAGGTACAGCTCCGGCAGCGCGGCCCCGGCGTCAAGCAGAGCGCGGGCGAGCGTCTCGGGATTGTTGCGGCTCTGCAGGAGCTCCTTCGGCTCGCCGAACATGAGCCTGTAATACTCGTAGTTCGCGACGCCGTCGAGATCGGGTCCGCCGGGCTCCATCGCGGCGACCTTGTGGGTGATCAGCGCCGCGGAGAGCGAGACGATCTTCGAGAAGGTCTCCGGATAGGCGAGGCCGGTGTGAATCGCGCCGAAGCCGCCCATCGAGATGCCCTCGATGAAGGTGTCCTCGCGGCGGGACGAGAGGCCGAACGTCCGGCGGACGTAATCGACGAGCTCAACGCCGACGAAGGTCTCATACTTTCTCCCCGTAGCCGCGCCGTCGAGATAGAAGCTGTTCTCGCCGGACGGGCAGACGAGGGCGAGGTTGTACTGCGACGCAAGCCCGTAGAGCGACGTGTCCTTTATCCAGTCGCCGCCTGAGCCGGTGTAGCCGTGCAGAAGGAAGAGCGTCTTGGTGGGGCGCTCAAAGTATTTCGTCTGGTACTGCGGGTCGAC
This sequence comes from uncultured Clostridia bacterium, assembly GCA_944380675.1. Lineage (GTDB taxonomy): Bacteria > Bacillota > Clostridia > Oscillospirales > Acutalibacteraceae > Caccousia. The sequence continues at coordinate 8,498 of CALWIH010000029.1, forward strand.
GTCGTTCGGCAGATACACCGAAAACGAAGCCGGACGGCGCAGCGCGTCGGAAAAATAGCTTCCCTGAAAAACAGCCATGCGGTTTCCCTCCTTACGCCTTCTCGCGCTCGACGAAGAAGTTCATGACCTCGTCCGCGGGGCAGGACTCCGACTTCGGCATCGTGTAGAAGGTCATGCGCTCCGGGGACGCTTCGTCCCAGGGCTTCCACGTCTCCTGCGCGGCGCCGTCGGCGTCCGTGCAGTTCGGGTCGCCCGTCTTCACGAAGGCCGCCCAGTAGTTGCACATCTGGCGCGCGAGGTCGTAATGCTTGCCGGTGAACGGACGCCAGCACTTGGCGAGCGTCTCAAAGAAGAACCACAGGTCGCTCGAGTGGAACGCGCCCGGGTTATCCCAGCCGGGGATCTCGGGGCCGAACTCGTAAATGTAGCACGGGCTCTTCGCGCCCTTCTCCGCGCGGCGGCGGCACAGCGCGCGGATGGCAAGCTCCACGGAGCTGAACGTGGCGTTCTTCTTCGCCGCCTCGACGCCGTCGCCCGCATGGATGACGGAGAGGAAGGCTTCCGCGTCTTCCCCGAGATACCGCTCCGCCAGAGCACGCAGCGCCTCGTCGGAATCGGCCTGCGGGACGGCGAAAAACTCGGCGTTCGTGTCGCCGACCATGAGCGGGATGTCGGGCAGCTCGCCGCGCTTCGCGGTCTCCCAGCTCGTGCGCTGCTGGAATCTGCCGTCCGCCACAACGCTCCAGAACACGCCGAACTCCTCCATCTTGTCGCGGAGCAGGACGGCGGGCAGGGCGCGCGCCTCGGCAAGCGTGGAGATGCCGAGGAACTTGAAGAACTCGACGCCTTTCTGCTCGAGCTCGGCGAGCGTGCTGATGCGGGGCGCGTCGTACGGCTGCACGAAAACGCCGCTCTCCACGATGGCGTGCGAGACGCAGGCGGCGCTCTCCGGGTTGTTGAGCTGCGCCATGACGCTCGCGCCGCCGGCGGACTGGCCGGCGATCGTGATGTTGTCCGGATCGCCGCCGAAGGCCGCGATGTTGCGCTTGACCCAGAACAGGCCGGCCTGCTGGTCGAGGCCGCCGAAGTTCGCGGGCGCCTCGGGGTGCTCGGCGGTCAGTTCGGGATGCGCGAGGAAGCCGAACACGTTGACGCGGTAGTTGACCGAGACGACGATGATGCCGCGGCGGGCGAGGCGCTCGCCGTCAAACTCCATCTCGGCGGTATAGCCGCACTGGAACGCGCCGCCAAAATACCACACGAGGACGGGAAGCTTCTCCTCCCCCGTCACAGCGGGCGTCCAAACGTTGAGGTACAGGCAGTCCTCGCTCATCGGGATCTGCGGGTCGACATGCCACTCGCGGGCATAGAAATCCTCCGGGTTCGCGCCGGGGACGTACTGCATGGAAATGGGGGCAAACTCGAAGCAGTCGCGCACGCCCTCCCAGCTTTCGGCGGGCTGGGGCGCGCGCCAGCGCAGCTCGCCGACAGGCGGCGCGGCAAACGGAATTCCCTTGAACGAGGTAATTCTGGGATCGGCGGCGGGCAGGCCGCGCACGAGGCCGTTTTCAGTCTTCGCAATTCTGAGCATGGCTTTCTCCTCCCTTTCAGAGCAAAATCGTAAATCCGGTTATTCTACTATCACGCGCATGGTCACCTTCCGCAGGGCGGGATTGACGTCCCGCTCGGCGGAGAGATCGAAGCGCGGGCGGTTCTGCAGATCGAAGTGGACGCGGCGGATGCCGGCGCAGCGCACGCGGCTCTCGAGGTCGGTCTCGCCGTGATAGGCAATCCAGAGGTTCCCGAGCTCGTCGCTGAAAAACGAGTTGTGGCCGGGGCCGTACTCGCCGTCGACGGAATAGTACGACAGGACGGGCGTGAGGCTCTTCTTCCAGCTGGCGGGATCGGCGAGGTCGTCGTTCGGATCGGCCGTCAGCAGGCCGAGAACATAGGTGAAGCTGTTCGCGGCGCCGCCGGAGTACGTCATATAGACCTTGTCCTCCGTCACGAAGGCGTAGGGGCCCTCGTTGTTGACGGTACCCTCGAGATTCTCCCAGCTCAGGAGCGGACGGGTGAGCAGCGCGGGCTCCCCGGCGAGCTTCCACGGCTCCCGCTCGTTGAGCGGGGCGATGTACAGCATCGAGCCGGTGTCGAGCGGCGTCGTCATGCCGAAGCGGTACGACCACGCGGCGTAGGTGCGGCCGCCCGCCTTGATGACGGTCATGTCGAGCGTGATGCCCTTCTCCGTGAGGGGCGTGCCGTCCTGCCGAAGGACGCGGCGCGGCTCCTCCCACGCGTCGGGATCGGTCATGTGTCCGCCGGGCTTGAGGTGCATCACCTGGCACTGCGGCCCCCAGACCTTGCCGCCCAGGGCAAAGAAGATGTACGGCTCGCCGCCGACGATGTGGAACTCCGGCGCCCAGAAGGTCTGGATGTAGCCGCGCTCCTCGTCGTACGGGAGAATCAGGTGAAGCTTCACGTCGGGGGCAAAGAGACCCTCGCGCGTGTCCGCCTCGCGGATGTAGAGGCCGACGTCGCCCGTCGTGTCGCTCGTCGAGAGGTAGTAGAACTTCCCCTCCCACGGGACGATGACGGGGTCGCCCGTGCCGTGCGTCAGCGGGAAGCGGAACGGGTTGCCGCGCAGGACGCCGGAAATCTCGTACTCGCCCGGCTTGCCGTAATCGACGGCGGAGTCGTCCCAGTCGACGAGCTGCGGAGCTGTGGAGCCGTCGGAGTAGACCGCCGTCGCGGTGACGGCGGCGACGTCCTCATGCGATTTGGCGCGGACTGCGCCGGGGACCACGGTGTCGACGTGCGACAGACGCCCCCAGCAGGTGCGGACGCGATCGTAAAGGTTCGCGCTGATGGACACCTCGCAGGCCGGCACGGCGCCGTGCGGCGCTTCGTCCGGGGAGAGAGTCTCCCAATCCGCCTCGGCGGGGACCGCGGCGCTCAGGAGCCAGCCGGTAAGATCCGTGCCGTGCGACTTCCAGCAGCCTGCCTCATCCGTCCAGACGACGGCGTACTTGCCCGCCTCGCGGTCATAGGACAGACGAACGCGGTCAATCTGTCCTGCGCCGCCGATCGGCAGCAGCCCGCGGAAGGTAAAGTCCATGAAATTTTCCGTCGTCCACAGAAGGATCTTACCGCGGCTGTCGGGATCGTCAAGTCCCATTTCCGTCACGCGGACGGCGGCAATCCCCCAGCCGCCCTTCGCAAGCCGGAATACCCAGGGGTTCTTGAGACTTTTCGTGCTGAGCGTGCTCTCCGCCGTGACGTCGGCGGAGGCAAACAGAATCCCGTAATTGTTGTTGAGCGCTTCATATTTCTTTCCGCCGCAGCTTACGGCGAAATGAACCGAGCGGGCAAGCCCGGAGGGATATACTCCGGGCTCCTCCTCGCGGGTGTAGGCCATCAGGCGGCAGTCCTGTCTCTTAAAAATACCTTCCATGCTTGATTCTCCTCATTTCTTGGTGGTCTTGCGGCGGGGATCGATGCGGTAGACCGTCCCCTCCCGAAGCTCAGAGAACGGGCCGGGCAGACGCAGTCCCTGCGGCGCCGTGCCGAAAAAGTCCTCCATGGTCTCAAACGACGGCTGCACGCGGGCGAGCTTTTCGGGTTTCGTGACGCCCTCGGAGCCCGCGCGGAGACGGCGGCGTCCGTGCGGCGTCTCCTTCGCGCGAGAGACTTCGAGGGTAAGCGCCTTCGTGTCGACGGCGATGTCAAACCAGCCCTCCTGACCCTCGCGGTCGAAGCCGAGGAATTCCTGCCACGCGTCGAGATTCAGGCAGTTCTCCGGCGCGGGATACAGCACGCGCAGATAGCCGCCCGGCATATTGACATAGGCGTTGCCCTGCGCGTCGTTGTCGCGGGTGGGGAATTTGATGGCGGCCTCGCCGCAATCGTAGAACAGATTGTTGCGGATGCGCGCCTCCCTGCCGGTACCGCCGCGTCCGCCGCGCCCATGAATGCGGAAGGCGACGGGCTTGACGAAGTAGCCGGCGCTGCGGCAGCGGCCAATCAGGTTGTGCTCCACATGGAGGCGATCCGTGCCCTCGCCGTAGACGGCATAGCCGTTGACGACGCCGTGCTCCTCCATCTTGTACCAGCCGGACGAACCGGGCTCCACCGAAACGGCGGCGGGATCGAAGCGTCCCTCGACATTCCAGAAAATGTTGTTGTCGATCAGGTTGATCCCGTCGCGCGAGCACTCGATGAAGATGGCCTCGCGCTGCTCGCGGCCGTCGAGGAAAAGATTGCGCGTGATGCGGTTATCCTCGTTGCCGACGTCCATCCACAGATGATCGGCGCGGAACGTTTCGGCGAAGACGTTGCGGCGGATCATGCTGCCGATGCTGTTATGCACCTTGATGCCGCCGGCCTCCCAGGAGAGCTCCATCTTCTGCCAGCCGGTGCCGGTGATCGTGTTGTCTTCGATAAGCAGGTGCGTCGCGAACAGACCGGCGATGCCGCACACGCCCGCGTCGCGAATATCGCAGCGGCGGATCACGCAGTACCCGATGATCTGCTCGTCTCCGATGGTGTGGTGCCAGCACTCGTTGCCGACGTCGATGCCGACGGCGTTCGACCAGTCGACGGTGCAGTCCTCGATGATCCAGTGATGGCCGCGGTAGCAGGAGATGCTGCCGCGCTGCGGAACGGGCGCCCCCGTCGCCGCATGGGCGCAGACAAGCCCCTTGACCTTGATGTAGGAGAGGAACGGCGTCTCGGGTGCGAAGCATTGCTCGCGGCAGGTCAGTTCAATTGTATGATAACGCGGATCGCCGTCGTCTGCAAGACGGAAATGCACCGTCTGACCGTTCGCCTCGACCCAGTAGGAGCCGGGCGTCGCCGAGAGGTTGCCGTAGAGCGGCACCTGAACCAGCGGCGTGCCGTCCACAAAGACCATGCCGCGGCGGTTGAGGTACGTTGTCATGTCCGTCTTGTCGTACTCGATGAACAGACGGTCGTGCAGGATGTTGACGGCGCAGAAGGGATTGTAGCCGCGGAACTCGTCGGGGTTGAGCTTTGTCTCCCAAATGCGGACGCCCTCGGGCGCTTCGCCCGCGCCCTGCGGCGTCAGCTCCCAGCCGGTGCTCTCGGTGAACTCCGTCGCCTCGACAGATGCCTTGATCACCGCCTCGCCGTCGCCGAAGGCCTCATAGGCGATCATCTTCTCCGGTCCCTCGCCGCCGCGGCGCGGATGGACGCACTCGCGGTAGACGCCGCCGTGAATCAGGACGCGCTCGCCGGGCAGAACGCGGTCAGCCGCCGCCTGGATCGTTTTGAGCGGACGATCGGCGCTGCCGTCGTTTTCGTCGGACGCCTCCGGATGTGACGGGTTGACGTGATAGTCGCGCGAATAGGTCTGCTCGCGCTCCCAGAAGGCGAATCGCTCGCCGCTCGGGAGGCGATCCTCGAGATCGTCCTCGACGATGCCCGGCACACTGCACACGGCCTGGTACGCGGCCTTCGGGCGGTAGCCGTCCGAGAAAAGGAGCGGACGGCAGGGCTGTCCGCGGAAACCGGTGAGCCAGCTCTCCTCGTCCTGTAACCCCCAGAAGGTCACGCCGGTCACGTTGGCCGCGCCGGATATTTTCTCCTCGAGGAGAATGGTGAAGATGTCGCGGTACCGCTCGGAGAGGCGGTACATGGCATCCTTTGAGACGTCCGCCGAAAAAACGTCAAGCTCCGTGACCTGCACCTGAAGGCCGAGTGCGCCGTAACGGCGGACAGCCGCGCGGTAATCCTCAGAGGACGGGGCAGTCAGCTGCAGATGCGACTGCATCCCCATGCCGTCGACCAGTCCCTCGGCGAGGAGAGGCTCAAGAATCAGCCTGCAGATCGCCTCCCGCTTTTCAGGAACAAACTCATCGTAATCGTTATAGAACAGGCTGACGCCGGGAGCGGCATATTTTTTTGCGAAGCGAAACGCCTGCAGGACAAAGTCTTCGCCTACCGTCTCTGTCCAGAGCGAAGGACGCATCGCGCCGCCGTCGATCGCCTCATTGACGACGTCCCACACATAGACAACGCCGGGGTACTCCTCCTGAACAAAGGTCAGGACACCTCTGATGTACCCCTCCAGGCGAGCAAGCATGGTTTCGCGTCCGGCGAGCGGCGCGTCAGGCGCGTCGCTGTAGTTCTCTGCGAAAAACCACCGCGGCGTCTGATTGTGCCAGACGAGCGTGTGGCCGCGCATCCCGATGCCATTCGATTTTGCAAAGGTAAGAAACTGCCGCGCACCGTCGAAGCAAAGCGCCGGAGAATTGGTATGCGCGGCAGGATTCCGCATATTTTCCTCCCTGTCGAGCAGGGATTCCGGCTTCATGGCGTTCTCACAGGAGATCGAAGCATACTGCTCCGTGATTGCCCGCAGAGCGGCCGGACGGTCAAAGGCGGAGGCCGGAACAGCCGCGCCGATCGGAAAATAAGGCTGATACACTTGTTTAAGTCCCATTTCAAGAACACTCCTCTTCCCAAAAACGGGAGCCCGCGCTCGGCCGGGGGACGATCCCCCGGAGCGCGTTCCCATACGATTTGTAAAGAAAAGGGGGCCGGCGCATGGCCGGCCCCCAATCACTGCAAAGGACTTGCCTTTGTCTTACGATTCAATTGGTGTGCTGATTACTCGGCGGCTGCGATTCTGGCATCGATGAGCGGCTGATACTTCTCGGTATCATACTCGGTCAGCGTGCTCCAGCCAAGGCCCTCGAGCTGGGTCATCATGTTGTCCCACAGGGAGTTGAACTCAGCCTCGTCCGCGGCAAAGACCATCTGCCAGGAGGTGTCCTTAATCAGGGTGCCGCACTGGCTGCGGATAAGGGCGATGTCGGTGGAATCGGTCGCAAGCGGAATGTTGATGTTGGCAACCATCTTCAGCTGATCGGTGCCCTCGAGATACTTAACCTCGTTTTCGGCGTTGTACTTCTCCATCCACTCGTTGGTGGTGGCCGTCAGGTTCATCTCGATGGAGGAAGCCCACAGGGACGGATCATAGCTCTCGCCGGTGTTCGGGTTGGTCGCGGCAGAGCCGACGATCCACTGGTTAACCTGGTTGTTGCCGTCGCTCCAGGAGCCGCCGCCGTACTCTTCCGGAACCTCGATGGTCGTGGTGAAGCGATCCTGGCCTTCCTTGGTCAGGGTATAGGTGCCGTCGTCGTTCACGGTGTAAATGAAGCCCTCAAGGCTGACATGCTGATAGTCAAGGCCTTCGGGAGAAGCGAGCCAGTCAAGGTATTCCATAATTCTGAGCTTCTTCGTCTCGTCCACGGAGGAGCCGACGCCCCAGACGCGGCCGTCGCCATAGTAGGAGTCAGCCTGCTGGTAGTAAACGAGCTCGTCCACCGGGACATACATGTAGTTCTCGCGGCTCTCGCCGTGCTCAGGGGTATTCCAGAAGCCGTTCTGCCAGTTGTACCAGAAGAGGTAAACTCTCTTCTGCTTCATCTTGCTGTCGCAGACGGTCGTCCAGTCCTGAGTCGCGGAGTCAGGATCCATAATGCCGAGCTGGTTGGCCTTGAACAGGAACTGCAGGGCCTTGTAGTAGCCACCCTCGGTATCGGTGAGCGGAACAATGCTGTTGTCGTAGCCGACAAGGACGGAGTCCTTAACCTGCTGGCCGAACCAGTAAGTCAGCAGCGCGGCGTTCTCACTGTAGTTGGTGTCCCAGTCCTTCCACATCGAAATGCCGTACGCCTTGTCGCCGGCCTCGTTGGTCGGATGCGCCTCGAGCATATCGACGAGCATATTCAGAAGGTCGTCGGTGGTGGCGAGCTCGGGGCAGCCAAGCCCCTCGAAGTAATCCCACGGCACGCGCGGCGCGCTGAATGCAGTCTCAGCGACGTACGCGGACGGGCCGTTGTTGTTCATGTTGCAGGGGATGGCATAGATGGCGCCGCCCTCGACAACGCTCATGCTCTGATTGAACTGGTCAATCTGCTCCTTGTACTCGGCAAGGTGCTCATAATTGTAGATGATGTCGCTGATATCCATGATCAGGCCGGAGTCAATGCAGTCCTGCATATCGGCATTGTCAAGGATCACGATATCGCCAAGGTTGCCGGAAGCCGTACGCGTCTGATACAGGGAGTTCGCGTCGCCGGAAACCTGAGGAGCGATGATGTTCAGCTTGATGTTGAAGGTGTCTTTCAGGACCTTGCCGTACCAGCCGATCTGCTCGCCCTGATAGTTCGCAGCCACGTCGTAGATCTCAAAGGTCACCTCTTCGTCGTGGGAAACCTCGGGAGCGGAGCCGCCGTCGGCATCGCTGTCGGCCTTAGAGCCAGCCGCGGCAGAAGCAGCGTCAGCCGCAGAGGACGTGCCGCCGGTCTCCTCCTGAGAGCAGCCCACCAGAGAACTCGTGGCGAGAGCCGCTACAAGAGCCAGACAAAGGAAACGTTTTGTCTTCATTAGGGATCCTCCTTTTCAAATCGGGTTTGACAGCCGCAGCACTGAGAAAACGGCTGCCTATGTAATAGAAGAGTACTCTTCTATTCCAACAAACAAAATGGAGATACTGTTTTGGTCAGCCCTTGACGGCGCCGATCATGATGCCCTTGACAAAATAGCGCTGGAAAATCGGGTACACAAGCATAATCGGGATAACGACGAGGATGGTGATGGTCATGCGGATACTCGTCGGGGTCTGCGAGGTTGCGAGACCCGCGAGGGAGCCCGTGCCGCCGCCGCTGTTCGACTGACCGGCCAGGGAGCTCGCCTGATTGAGGTACTGATACAGGATAAACTGCAGCGGATAGAGCTTCTTGTCCGTCACGAGCAGCAGGGTATCCTGGAAAGCGTTCCACTGGTTGACGGCGGAGAAGATGGCGACCGTCGCCATAATCGGCTTGATAACGGGAAGCATGATGCGGAAGAAAATTCTGAGGATGCCTGCGCCGTCGATCTCGGCGGCCTCCTGCAGCTCCTTCGGCACGCTCTCAACAAAGGTTTTCGTCAGAATGATGAAGAAGGGAGAGACGATGGCCGGGAGAATATAGCCCCAGAAATTGTTCGTCAGGCCCAAATTGCGCATGGTCAGGTACCACGGAATGATACCGGCGTTGAAATACATGGTTGCGACAACCATACGGTACCAGATCTTGCGGTGCCACATCTTGTCCTGGGTGAACATGAAGCCGAGGAATGCGGACGCGGACACCGTGCAGATGGTGCCGATCACCGTACGCATTACGGAGATGTAGGCGGACTGGCCGAGGCCGTCAATCTGCAGAGCGCTGACGAAGTTCTGTAAGTGCACCCCCTCCGGCCAGAAGAGGATGACGCCGCGGGCGCTCAGATCGTTGGCGCTGATGGAATTGATGAAGATATAGTAGAACGGGTAGACGCAGACAAGCGCGCACAGGGTGAAGACGATGTAGCAGATGACACTCATCAGAATATCGCCGGGCGTACGGTCATGCATTTTACTCTTTTTCGCAGCAGCGATTTTCGCCATGGTTCGTTCCCACCTTTCTCAATATTGTTCTCACAGGAAGCTCTCGCCGCGGATGAGCTTGGACGCACCGTTCGCGAAGAACAGCAGAACCAGGCTGACGAGGCTCTTGAGCATACTGATGGCGACGGAAACGGAGTAGCTGCCGGCGCCCATGGCGGTGTTGTACACATACAGGTCAAGCACCTGGATATATTCCTTGTTGAACGCGTTCTGGAACACGTAGTACTGCTCCATACCATTGTTCAGGAAGTTCGCGATGTTGATCATGAGAAGGACGAAGAACGTGGGCAGCAGGCTCGGAATGGTGATGTACCAAATCATCTTCATCCGGGATGCGCCGTCAACTTTGGCGGCCTCATACATTTCATTGTCGATGCCGGAGATGGCCGCAATGTACATAATGGAAGCCCAGCCGAGGTTTTTCCAGGTCAGCCACAGCCACTGGGTCAGCCAGACGCCGGGGCCGGACTGATTGAGGAAGAGAACCGGTTCGGTGATGACGCCCATGTTCGCCAGCAGCGTGTTCATCATACCTGTGCTGTTGAACAAACTGTACGCGATGGAGTACACCATAACCCAGCTGATGAAGTTCGGCAGGGTGGTAACCGTCTGAATAACCTTGCGGAACGGAACGCTGCGAAGCTCGTTCATGAACACGGCGAAGAGCATCGGCAGCCAGGAGGTACCGAGCGTAATCGCGCTCATAACGAAGGTGTTCAGAAGCACCTGACCGATCTGCTGAATCTTGACGTTGGACTCTACAAGGGAAGCGAACCATTTGAGTCCGACAAAATCATCCCAGGAGAACGGCTTCGGGGGCTTGTAATCAAAGAACGCGTAGATCCAGCCGTAGAGCGGATAGTAAGAGAAAATCAGCACGAGGATAATGAAAGGCAGAATCAAGAGAAACAGTTTTACGGATTCCCATTTTTTCTTGCTCTTCTGGACAGCCTTCATCGCATAACTCCCTTTCCTTGCCAAAAGCCTTCCCGAGCGGTATTTTCGGAAAACGCCCTTGTTTATCGTTAAACCTGACCTTTACCTGTATTATAGCTTTGCCTTTGCAATTTGTCAATAATTTTTTAAGAAAAATTCATATTTTAATTGCCGCTACTGACGCTCCATCCAAAAAACACAAGTCAAATCATTTGAAATGTGGGAAACAAGCCTCATTCTGTTTTTTGTTCAACGTTCAACCTATCGATTAAAACGGTTTATTCGGCACTTGTCACATTCCCCAAAAAGGCAGAAAAAAGCGCCGCGGGCTTTGTCTCCCACGGCGCAAAACGTGCCGGCTGTCAGGGAACGAGCCGTTTGACCGATTGACGCTCCACCAGGGAGCACGGAACGGAAATCGCAATGGGCTCACGCGGAATTTCGACGCTGTTTTCCTTCTCCTTCAGGCGCTCCAGCAGCAGAGCGGACGCCTTCTCTCCGATTTCCGCGAGCGGCAGATCCATCGTCGTCAGCGCGGGACGGAAATACTCGGAGAGATCCTGATTGTCAAAGCCCGTTACCGAAACATCCTCCCCCGCCCTGAGACCCTTCTCCTCGAGGTAATCGTAAACGCCGCCCGCCATGCGGTCCGCCATGCAGACAATAGCCGTAACGCCGGCCTTCACAAGCGGACCCGCCGCATTGTAGCCGGAAAGGCGATACCAGTCGCCGTAGCGCACCCACTCGGGGTTATAGGGGACGTGGCTTTCAAACATGGCGCGCTGCGCGCCGAAAAGACGCCTCTGCGTATGGATGTTGTCCGCGCGGCCGCCGATGAAGCCGATCCTTTTGTGCCCCATGGAGAGCAGGTATTTGACCATGTCATACGCGCTTCTCTCCTCGTCGATGGTTACGCTCGGGATGGAGTGCAGATCCGGGTAGGCATACGCCATCACCATCGGCACCTCATAATCCTGGGAGGTGCAGTGAATCTTTCTCGCGTGGCCGGCGATATAGAGCACGCCCTCCACCTTGATCGAGCGCAGCTCCTGCAGAACGGGATTCAGGATGGAGCGGTACGCCTGCTCGTTGTTGTACCAGGATTCGTTCCATCTCGCGTAGAGACGCAGATTCCATACAATTGTATGATAGCCCTCCGTCTCGAAGCGCGCCATCACGCTTTCGATGATGCTAGGCGTGGTGAACTGCCCGATATCCTCCGCGATGACGGCGATGGTGCGCGTGCGCTGATTGCGCAGCCCCTGCGCGACATAGTTCGGCTGGTAGCCGCGCTTTTTCACCACCTGCAGAACCTTCTGCCGCGTCGCCTCGCTGACCTTCGGCTTTCCGTTTAAAATATTCGATACCGTCGTGGCGGAAACATTGCATTCCTTTGCGATCTCTTTTAAGGTTACCATCTCGAGAACCATCCTCTCTGGGAAAGACTGCTTTGTTTAACGATAAACAAATATGCCTTTACATAATAATATTATACCATTTCTCCCCTCTCAGTGCAAGTTTCATTTAATCTTTTGCGGTAAATTCACGAGAATCGGCATTATATCCTAAAAAAATCCCCCGCAATTGACCTAACGGTCGATCGCGGGGTAAAACAGGTTTATCAAGTTGACGCAGTTTACCAGCCGGCTTTTCCGGCCAGGCGGCGCTGCCGGACAATCTCATACAGCATGGCGGTCGCCGCGCAGGAAACGTTGAAGGAGGACGCGGAGGAGGAGGGCGCCATCGGGATGGAAACCATCGTGTCCGCGAGATCGTAGAAGGCGCGGCAGAGCCCCTCCGTCTCGTTCCCGATCATGAGCAGGCACGGCCCGTCGAGCTTTTCCTCATAGATCGGCGTCCTTTTGTGCGCCGTCGTGGCGATGACGCGGAAGTCGGGATGCCGCGCGCGCATGGCTTCGATGATCGCCGTCACCTGGGCGTTGTCCGCGATGCGGATGGCCGGGACATGGAAAAATGATCCCATCCCCGAGCCGATCACCTCGGGATCGTACAGATCCACGGCATGGCCGGTGATGAGCAGGGCGTCCGCGCCGAGGGCGTCGCACGAGCGCAGCATCGTGCCGAGATTGCCGCGGTTGGACGGCCGGTCGAAGACGACGAGGAGCGGATTCTCCGGCAGGGAGAGCGCGTCGAAGCGATCCTCCCGCATTTTGACGACAGCCATCAGCTCGGAGGTATCCTCCTTGCGGCTGAGCTCCTGCATCAGCGCGCGGGTAAGGACAAAATTCTCCTCCGTCTTCACATTCTGCAGAAACTCCCTCGCCCAGCCGGACAGCGGCGCCTCGTCCGTATACAGAAGGGAGGAAAACTCCCAGCCGGCGCGCCGCGCTTCATTGAGATTGCGGACGCCCTCGACGAGGAATTCTCCGTATTTGTATCGCTTGTTTCGGTTGGAGAGCAGCACCTCAAACTTCTGATACTGCGCGTTCCTGGAAAAAATCTTCTTCATGGCCTCAGCCGCCGTCCTTTCTCTTCTCGTTGCTATTCCAAACGATAACACAAATCCGCTCTCAATTCAATACGCCTCTCCTCCCCTTGTTGACGGGAAGGTCGTTCGGGTGTACAATAAAGTGCGTAAGTCTATCTGCGAGGTGAGATTTTGGCGACTATCAAAGATATTGCCATGCGTGCGGGAGTAACCGCCACAACTGTATCGCGTGTGATCAACAACAGGGGGTACATCAGTCGGGAAACACGCGAAAAGGTCCGGCAGGCCATGGAAGAAATGCACTACCAGCCGAATGAACTCGCCCGCGCGCTCTCCATGCGGCGCTCCAACACCATTGTCGCGATCGTGCCGCACGTCTCCCATCCCTTCTTCGCCTCCCTCCTGAGCAGTCTGGAGGACGCGGCCGCACAGCGCGGCTACCGCCTGCTGCTGTGCAATTCCCGCGAGCAGCCGGAAAAGGTATGGGAATATATGGCGACCTCCGTCTCCAACAACGCAGCGGGCATCATCCTGTGCAGCAACAACATCTGCCCCTCCTGCCTGCGCCAGCTGGATCTCCCGATCGTCAATCTCGAGCGCGGCGAAAAGGAGGACGGCGACGGAACCGTCTCCATCCACTGCGACAACTACCAGGGCGGTCGCCTTGCCGCGGCTCACCTGATTGAGCGAGGCTGCCGGAATCTTCTGCATTTCGGCGGCATTACAGGCAAGCGGATGCCGGCGGACCGGCGAGGCGAGGGATTCTCCGACGTATGCCGGGAGGCAGGCGTCCTCTGCACCATCCTGACCGCCGATCAGAAAACGTATGAGCTCATGAGCTACCGCGCGTTCATCGAGGAGGCGCTTCGCCGGAGGCCGGAAACAGACGGCATCTTCGCGAGCAGCGATCTCATTGCCGCCCAGACGCTTCAGGTCTGCGCCGCTCTCGGCTACAGCGTGCCGGAAAGGATGAAAATTGTCGGCTTCGACGGGACGCTCGTCGCCTCGATCACCACGCCGACCATCACCACGGTCATCCAGCCTGTACAGAGGATGGCTCAGCTCTGCGTCGAGCACATTGAGAAGCTGCAGCACGGCGAGCTTGTTCCGGACAATGTGACGATGCCCGTCCGTCTTCTGCAGGGGGAATCCACCTGAGCGCCCCGCTGCTCTTCCCTCGTTTTCAGGCAATCCGCCCCCGGCTCACGCCGGAGGCGGATTTTTTCAGCGCTCCGGTTCAGGCAAGAACGCCGTGCACGCCGCCGTCCGCCATCGGCTCGCCGCGCTCGTACTTCGATTCGATGACGACCGCAGCTCCGGAATTGCTGCTCTTTTCAAAGCTCTGCATAATCTCGAGAACGTGGAGCGTCTGCCTCCAGCTCTCGCGCGGGGCGCGACCCGTGCGCAGGGCCTTCGCCATGTCGGCGAGGCCGAGGCCGCGGGAGTTCTCCGCGTAGTCAAAGCACAGCGGGATCTCCTGCGCCTCGCCGCCCTCCTGCCGCAGCAACCTGACGGGGCCGCCGAAGGTGTTCGGATCGGGGGCGAAGATGGTGCCCTTCGTGCCGTAGATCTCAAGTCTGGCCTGGCCGGGATAGCAGACGTCGAACGTCGTGAAGATTGTGCCCGTCGCGCCGCTCTCAAAGTTGAGAATGCCGGTCACATACGTCGGCACCTCGACCTTGACGACCTCGCCGCACTTCGGCCGGCTTGTGATGGTGCGCGTCGGGAAGGACGCTTTCGACACGCCCATGACGGAGGACACGCCGCCGAGGAGGTTGACCATCGCCGTCAGGTAGTAGGGCCCCATGTCCATCATCGGGCCGCCGCCGTGCCGGTAATAGAACGCCGGATCGGGATGCCAGCTCTCGTGGCCGCGGCAGATCATGAAGGCCGCCGCGCCGATCGGCTCGCCGATGAAGCCCGCGTCGATCAGTTTGCGGCACGTCTGGATGCCCGCGCCGAGGAAGGTGTCCGGCGCGCCGCCGAGCAGGAGATTCTTCTCCCCAGCCAGACGGACGAGCTCGCGGCCCTCCTCGAGCGTCGCGGCGAGCGGCTTCTCGGAATAGACGTGCTTGCCCGCCCTGAGCGCCTCGCTCGACACGCCGAAGTGCTCATAGGGGCGCGTGAGATTCAGAACGATGTCGATCTCCGGATCGGCAAAGAGCTCGTACATGGTATCGCAGATCTTCGGGATGCCGTACTGCTCCTTCGCGCGCTCCGCCTTCTCCCGCACGAGATCGCAGACGGCGGCGAGCTCGAGTTCCCGGAAAAGGGCGGTGATGTTTTTCAGGTAGATGCCGCTGATGTCGCCGACGCCTACCATCCCGATTTTCACTTTTTCCACGCCGCTTCCCTCCTCAGTACATCTTCGCCGTGTTCTCGAAGCGCGTCGTCGTCAGGCCGTGGTCGGCGGCATACTGCTTTCCCTCGCCCGCCCAGAGCATCCCGCGCTCCATGAGGAGCTGCGCGTTCGGCGACTTGTCAAACACGTCGTCGTGATGGCCGAGGGAGGTGTAGAACACACGGCCGTTGCCCCAGTACTTCGTCCACGCGACCGGCATATCGACCGGCTTGTTGGAGATGTGGTAATACGGCACAATCGGGAAGCGCGTCGTGGCAAGGACTTCGATCGCGGGATCGACGTGCAGGTAATAGTGCTCGCTGCAGACCGGGAAATCCTCGAGGCCCTCGACGATCGGGCTGGAGCCGTGACAGATGTTGACGGTGTACTCGATGCCGTCTCCGCCCGGGTGGCTGACCCACTGGCCGCCGGTGATGAACTGCCATTCCGTGTCCTGGCGGAAGGCATCGCACATCCCGCCGTGGCAGCCGGCGAGACCGACGCCCGCGCCGACGGCCTTGCAGACGTTGACGACATAGTCGTGGTTGATCTCGCCCATCGTCCAGCAGGCGACGATGAGGTCGAGCCGCATCAGGGCGTCGAGATCGGCGAGGGCGTCGAGCGTGTCGCTGATGACGCATTCGTAGCCGTGCTTTTCGAGCAGGCCGGCGAAGCGCTTCGAGGTGAGCTGCGGCTCGTGGCCGTCCCAGCCGCCCTGGACAATCAGTGCTTTTTTCATGTGGGGATGCCTCCTTTTTTCACGGGTCGGGACGGACAGAGCCCGCGCCGCCCGAGTGTTTCTTTTGTGAACTGCGCGAAGCGCCGCGAACGTCTGCGGCATTTGTCACGGCGCTTTCTTTCTCTCCGTACGAAAACGAGAAGGCTGCTCACGCAGCCTTCTCGCAACTCCTCCCGGGCGTCAAATGCGTCCAGGCGGCGAACGCGGCGGCGATTCCGCCGGATTCGCACGCAAAATACTCCCGCACCGCCGCAGTCCGGTGCGGCGGGCAGACGCTTTCTTCAAAACATCAGCGCTGCGGTCTGTGATTTTGGTTGTATTATACTGCCTTTTGTGGTAGAATTCGTGTCAGAACCGATCTTGTTATAGCCAAATATTGCGGTATTAAAAAAGGAGGATCCGGAATGCCGGGAGAGCGCGCCTTTTACGAAAATCGAGGAAACTATCGCGATCAGATGACGCTGGTCCACCACAGGAATTTTTCCTTCCCGCTGCATCTGCACCCGGAGCTCGAGCTGTTCTGGCTGCAGAGCGGGGCGCTCTGCATAGAGACGGGCTCGCAGTCGATCCCGCTCGAGCCGGGGGATCTGGCCTTTTTCTTCCCGAACACCGTGCACGCGTATCAGAGCGGCGGCGAGGGAAGCCACATCATGCTCATTGCCGCCTCCTCCCTCCTCGGGGATCTCTTCCCCACGCTCACACGCTTTCGGCCCGCTGAGCCCGTCCTGCGCGCCGCGGCCCTGCACCCGGATATTGTGTACGCGATCCAGCGCCTTTCGCGGGAGGGAGTTGGCGGGCAGGAGGTGCGCCGCGCTCTGCTGCACCTGATCCTCGCGCGGATTCTGGAAGCGTCGGAGCTCGTCCCCGTGGGGGAGCCGCAGGAAAGCGGCCTCACCACGCGGCTCATGGAATATCTTTCGCTGCATTTTCGCGAGCCGCTTGCGCTCGACGACGCGGCGCGGGCGCTTGGGGTGAGCCGGTATCATCTCTCCCGCGTTTTCTCGCAGCGAATCGGGAGCAGCTTCTCCGATTACCTGAGCTTTCTCAGGCTCAACGACGCGCAGGAGCTGCTTCTCGGGACCGATCGGAGCATTTCCGACATTGCGCTCGACTGCGGCTTTTCGAGCCAGCGCACGTTCAACCGCGCGTTCCAGAAGCTGTTCCGCACGACGCCGCGCCAGTTCCGCGCGGAGCGCCGCCGCCAGCCGAATTGAAAAAATCCCGGCGCGGGGGAGCCTTTGGCTCCCCTGATATGCTCCCCCTATAGAAGACAAAGAAACAGAAAAGTCTTCTATAGGGGGAGTAATTATGTCCAGACGAAGTA
>CALWIH010000030.1 GCA_944380675.1 uncultured Clostridia bacterium
GAGAGTAATATCCAATGAGTGTTGTAGAACCAAGACAAAACGCACTTCCTCAAAAATATATTTCAACCTTGTGGAAACTTAATTTAGACGAAGACGGTATCTAAAGTGTCCACCCCTTCCAAACGAAAACCCACTGTCGTCTCCCGACAGTGGGTTTTCGTTTGTGGCCAGGAGGGTGAGATGAGAACAGCACGTCCCGCCCGCAGGCGGGGAAAAACAGTCCAGTGGACTGTTTTTCAGTGCGCGGCTCGCGAATCCACCCTCCTCCACCAAAGCCCCAAGGACGTGAGTTCTTGGGGTTTTACTTATTACTTCTTACCTCTTCACTATTCCTTCCTCGCTGCTTCTTCTTTCCCCGTCCTTGGGGCTTTGGGAAGTAAGAGGTAAGAGGGAATAGGGAAGAAGTGTGGCAGCGCGGCGGGGCCGCGCGATACTATTGCGAAGGAGGGGAATAATTTCTCTCTTCCCCGGTCTCCAAGCTAATTTCAGAAAAGGAAGAGGAAAGAGGAGGGACGCGTGCGGTTCTGCTCTTTCCTCTTTTTGATCTTCTTTTCCGATTCGTCTTTTGGCTTTCGAAATGCTGCCGGAGAAAACAGGAGTATAAAGTGTTGTGCTATGTCAATAACATAAGAGAGCTTCTTCAAGTCTTGTGAAATTTCTTATGAAAAATGAGAATTGTCTTCATAAAATAAGAAGAACGCCGAATTACATAAGAATACAACGAAATGTGTCTTGTGTATTTTCTTTACTTTTTACGATCTCTGTGATACTCTAAAGACAAAGAAGGTGTTGGCATGGTTGAAAAGGAACTTCGCGATCTGATTCGGTCTATTCAATTGAGAGGCTGTGAGGAGCAGATAACAGAAGTGAAAGCGGCTCATGGAGGATGCCCAGAAAAATTATACGACACGATTTCCTCCTTCTCCAACCAGGACAGCGGAGGAACCTTTGTGTTCGGTTTGGATGAAAGAAATCATTTTGCGAAGGTCGGCGTGTATGACGCGCAGGATCTCCAAAAGAAAGTGATGGAGTATTGCGAGCAAATGACGCCCGTTGTGCGCCCTGTCTTTACCGTATGTGATGAGGATGGGCTGGTTTTTGTTTCAGCGGAAATTCCGCCTGTTGATATTTCAGAACGCCCCTGCTTTAAAACCGCGAAAGGGAGGCTGCAGGGCTCCTGTATTCGGGTTGGGGATGCGGACAAGCCCATGACGGAATATGAAGTATACAGCTATGAGGCGTTCCGGAAAAAATATCGAGACGACATTCGGCCCGCGGATGGTGCTTCTTTCCTATCCTTAGATATGACAAAGGTGGATGCGTATCTTGCTCTGAAACGCAGTGAACGCCCGAATCTGGCATCCTTATCGAATGAACAGCAATACGAATTTACCGGCATCACGCGTGATGGCAGGATCACGATGGCGGCGCTCTTGCTGTTCGGTATCTATCCGCAGGCGTTGTATCCGCAGCTCAGCATCAATGCGACCTGTGTTCCGGGTACAGAGATAGGGCACGTCGATGCGCAGGGCACCCGTTTCACAGATACGAAGAGAATAGAGGGTACTTTGCCGGATATGCTGGACGGAGCATTAGCTTTTGTCCGTACCAACATGAGGATAGCTACCAGAATCGATCCGGAGACGGGAGAACGAATCGACGCACCGCAATATCCGATGGACGCCGTTCGCGAAGCAGTATTGAATGCGCTGATTCACCGGGATTACGGCTTCCATACAGAGGGGATGCCGATTCAATTGGTTATGTACACGGATCGACTGGAAATCATCAATCCGGGCGGCCTGTATGGCCGGTTAACAGTGGATCGGCTCGGGCAGGCACAGCCTGATACCCGGAATCCGGCTTTGGTTACGGCCATGGAAACACTGGGAAAAACGGAGAACCGATATTCAGGTATTCCGACAATTCGCTGTGCGATGAAAAAGTATTCCCTGCCGGAGCCGCAGTTTGTGAACGCTCACGGTTCTTTTCAGGTTGTGCTGTATAACGGGGAGGGTACGCTTTCCCATTCCATCAGCTCTGATGAAGGTACAGCGGGCGGGAGAACGAGTCAGGATGAAAAAGGGTTGATTGCATTTTGCCGCGTTCCCCGTTCCCGCGCGGAGATTATTCAATATCTCGAAATTGCATCCGGTCAATATGCGCTCCGCCGTTATCTCGATCCTTTAATCCGTGCAGGAGCGATCCGGCTGACGATACCTGATAAGCCCCGCAGCAAGGATCAGCGGTATATAACTGTCGAAAAATGAACACACGATATATGAACGGGCAGAAAGCGTCCTTATTAAAATACCATCATTTATAGAAGGCACTCTGAAAAAACTGCACCTTTTCGCTGGTTGTACCAAATTCCTTTCCTTGCATGGCCTCCGCCGTTCGCGCCGGGGCTGCCGGTCAGCACGCTCACCACAGACAAAGCCCCAGGGACGCGTCCCTGGGGCTTTGTCTGTGTTTTCCGTTTCGGGGGGCGGCGGGAGAGAAGAGGCGCCGGGCGTCAGAAGGCGTCCACCTCGAGCCATTCGCCGCCACGCAGGGCGGAAGCGTGCGCCTGAAGCCCGGCGGCGGTGATGTTCGCCGCGAGGGCGGAGCCGACGGCGGGCTCCCGGTTTTCGAGGATGCTGCGCACAAATTCGTGCACGAGGTGCGGGTGCGAGCCGTGGTGGCCGCCGCCCGCGCCCTTTTTGAGGCTCAGCTGCGGGTTCGTCGGGTCGTAGTCGCCGCCGACGGTGTATTTCCAGAGCGGCTCGGGCAGCGACTCGTACGCGTTCGGCAGCTCGCCGACCACCTCGACCGGCGTCGGGAGGCCGCGCGGCCGGTCCGCGGCGTTGTCCGCGGGCAGCAGGCTCGTCAGGTACGGCTTGTCCCCGTCGGCAAAGCCCCACTCGAAGGACTTCTTGCTCCCGTACACGAACAGCCCCTCCTGATAGACGCGCGCCGTCTCGAACAGGGAGCGCGTCGACTCGGCGGCGAGGCCGTTCTCAAACTTGAAATGGGCGCTCTCCACCGGGAACGGGTTGCCGTACGGCTTCACAAGCTCCTCGCGCATGGAGCCGGAGCCAAGGCAGGAAACCGCCGTGATGCGGCTCCCCGCAAGGCCGACAAGCGGCGCGATCGCGTGCGTGCCGTACCAGAACGGCGGCAGACCCAGCCAGTACGGCGGCCAGTTTTCCATGTCCTGATAGTGCGAGCCGCGCAGAAACTGGATGCGCCCGAGCTCCCCGGATTCGAGCAGGCGCTTCACAAACAGGTACTGGTAGGTATAGAGCGTCGTCTCCATCATCATGTATTTTTTGCCGGACGCGCGCTCCGCCTCCCGGATGGCGCGGATGCCCTCGAGCGAGGTCGCCATCGGGACGGTGCACGCGCAGTGCTTCCCGGCGTTCAGAACGCGCACCGTCTGCTCCGCGTGGTCAGGGATGGCCGTCACGAGGTGCACCGCGTCGATCTCCCCGTCGGCGAGAACGTCGTCGAGGCTCGTGTAGACGCGGGAAATCCCGTGCTCGCGGGAAACGCGGTCGAGCAGGGAGCGGTCAAGCTCGCAGATACCGACCTCCTCCACGTCCGGATGGTCGCGCCAGATCGGCACAAACGCGCCGCCGAAGCCGAGCCCGACGACGACGGCTCTGAGTTTTCCGTTTTTCATGCTGTATTTCCTCCTTCTGCGCCGGCCTGTCTTGACGCGCGGCCGGCTTTCGCGCTATCATCATACTTAATACTAACGCGAACGCGCGCCGGAATCCATTGATAAAACGGAACGGCGCTTTGTATCATTGGGAAAGCCCGACGGAGAGGAGGGACAAGGCATGGCGGAGACGCTGTTTTCCCTCCCGGCCTCGTATGAGGTGCGGGAGGCGTATCACAACCGGTTTGCGGAGGGCATCCCCCACCCGGACCGCGTGATGGAGGAGCACGATTTCATTTATCTGCTCGAGGGCGAATGGGAGGTCTTTGAGGAAGGAACCGCCTATCTCCTGCGCCCCGGCGACGTGCTGCTCCTCACGGCGGGGCGGCGTCACTGGGGCGTCCGGCCCTGCCGCGACGGCACCAGGACGATCTATCTGCACGTCCGCGCGCCGCGCCCTTCCGGGGACGAGCCCACCCCGTCCGGCGGCCTTTCCCTCTCGCCGTTCACGCCCTGCGCCGCGCGACCGGAGGTGCTCCGCCTGTTTGAGGAGCTCGCGCAGCAGTTCGCGGCGCCGTCTCCGGTGCGGGAGACGCGGCTCTCCGCGCTGTTCAGCCTGCTGCTCGCGGCGCTCTGGGAGGCGCAGCGCGCGCCCTCCCCCGGCGCGGACGAGGAGCTCGCCCACCGCGCCGCGCGGTATCTGCGGGAGAACTCCTTCCGCTTCGTCCGCGAGAAGGAGCTCGCCGCGCAGTTCTTCCTCTGCCCGAAGACGCTCTCGAGGCGCTTCTCCGCCGTCATGGGCATGACCCCTTATCAGTACCAGCGCCGGTACCGGCTGGAAGCCGCCCGCGCCTTCCTCGCCTCCAACCCCGGCGCGAGCCTCCGCCAGGCCGCCGAAAACTTCGGCTTCTGCGACGAGTTTCATCTCAGCCGGGAGCTGAGCCGCCGGAAAAAGGAGGAGGGCTAACGCCCCTCCCGCGCGCCGCGCGCGGCCTTTGCCGGCTCATTTTTTCCGCCGGGCTGCGGCGAGAGGTTTTTCTGGCGGTACGCGCTCGGGAGAAGACCGGTGACGCGCTTGAAGACCTTCGTGAAATAGCTCTGGTCCTCGTACCCGACGAGCTGGGCGACGTCCGTGAGCCGCAGCTCGGGGCTGCGCAGAAGCTCCTTCGCTTTGCTGACGCGCAGGCGGTTGAGGTATTCGTTGAAGGTCACGCCCGTCTCCCGCTTGAAGACGCGGCACAGGTACGGCGGCGTGAGGTAGACGTGCTCGGCGGCCTCGCGCAGCGTGATGGGCTCGGCGTAGTGCTCGCCGAGGTACTGGATGCAGCGGTGGATGACGTCGGCGTGCTTCGCGTCCGCGTAGGTGAACAGCTCGTCCATATACCCCGCGAGCGCGCCGGAGAGCCACAGGCAGAGGCTGTCGATGGAGCGGAAGTCCGTCAGGACGCGCGAGGATTCCTCGTTCAGGCGCAGCGTGCGGTGCGGGTCCGCGCCGCTCTGGATGGCGGTGCGCGAGATGAGGACGAGCAGGTCGTAGACGCGCAGCTTCATCCGCTCGAAGTCGCTGCCGCCCGTGAACAGAATCGCGCCGAGCAGCTCGTTGAGCAGCCGCTGCGCCTCCTCGCGCTCGCGGCGCTCGATGCTCAAAAGGAAGCGCCGCTCGAGGTCGAAGGGGTAGTCGCGCGAGTCGCCCTCGCGTTTGAGCGACTGGATATAGGCCGTGATCTGCCCCTGAATCGCGTCGGAGCGGCGGTTCTGGAGGAGCCGGTTCTCCGCCGACACGTTGTTGAGAAAGCCCACCGCCATGAACAGGAGCGTCGAGAGCTGGTTGACGCGCTCCGGCGGCGCGAGGGGGACGTTTTCGACCGCCCGCACGGCGGCCTCGAGCGTCTCCCCGCTCAGCCGCGCGTTCTCGATAAGCTCGCAGTCGATAAAATCCTGCCGCTCGACCATGATGAACGGCCCGACGGTGATCTTCGCCTCCGCGCCGTACTCGCTCAGAATCGGCGAGACGAAGCACGTCAGGCCCATCGGGCAGAAGTAGATGTACTTCCCGCCGAAGCGCTCCGCCTCCGTCATGCCGTAGATGTGCGCGCGCACGCAGTCGATGCGCGCCCCGCCCGTCGCCTCGCACAGGCGGCATTTTTCGCAGCTGTACCCGAAGTCCGCGAAGACGCCGCCGCTCTTGTCCGAAAGCGTGCAGCCGAGCCCCGTGGAGAGCGAGAACGCCCGCGCGCACTCCTCGGCGAGCCTTCTGTCGAACGCTTCCTCCCGCATTTTCCGCGCCTCCCTTCGTTGGCTTCATTGTATGGCGCAATTTTTGGAGTGTCAAGAAAAAGGATAAGATTTTACCAAAAAAATTTCAAAACTACAATTCAAATCGAGCCGGAAGGGCTATATTTGAGGAAAACGGGCGCACGCCCAAAATAGACGAAAAAGGGAGAGGAAACCATGAGTATTTTGAATGAAATTTCCGAGAATCTGCAGAAGGGCAAAGCGAAGGTTGTCAAGCAGCTCGTCCAGCAGGCGATCGACGAGAAGATCCCGGTCGAGCAGATCCTCGACGAGGGCCTCCTGAGCGGCATGAGCATCATCGGCGAGAAGTTCAAGAACAACGAGGTCTTCGTGCCTGAGGTGCTCGTCGCGGCGCGCGCGATGAACATGGGCGCTGCCCTGCTCAAGCCCCTGATGGCCGAGGCCGGCGTCACGGCGGCGGGCAAGGTCTGCATCGGCACCGTCCGCGGCGACCTGCACGACATCGGCAAGAACCTCGTGAAGATGATGATGGAGGGCAAGGGCCTCGAGGTTATCGACCTCGGCACCGACGTCGCCCCCGAGACGTACGTCCAGACGGCGATCGATCAGGGCTGCCAGATCATCTGCTGCTCCGCCCTGCTGACCACCACCATGTGCGAGATGGAGAACGTCGTCAAGAAGGCCAACGAGGCCGGCATCCACGACAAGGTCAAGATCATGATCGGCGGCGCGCCTGTCACCCAGTCGTTCTGCGAGCAGATCGGCGCGGACTGCTACACCCCCGACGCCGCGAGCGCTGCCGACGCCGCCGTTGCGTTCTGCAAGGCGACCGCCTGACAGGGAGGCAGTATGAAGCGTAATATGAAGGAGTGGCTCGACGCGCTGCGCGAGTCCCCTGTAAAGAAGGCCATGCCGGTGCTCTCGTTCCCGGCGGTGCAGCTCATGGGCATCAGCGTGCGCGAGCTGATTTCCGACAGCGAGGCGCAGGCGAAGGGCATGGCGCTCGTCGCCGAGCGCACGGACGCCGCCGCGGCGGTGAGCCTGATGGATCTCTCCCTTGAGGCGGAGTGCTTCGGCTCGACGATCCGCGTCTCCGACGACGAGGTGCCCACCGTGACCGGTGCGCTTGTCACCGACGAGGACGAGGCGAACGCCCTCGCCGTCCCGGCTGTCGGCGCGGGCAGAACGGGCATCTACCTCGACGCGATGCGCAAGGCGCTCGAGAGAATCAGCGACCGCCCCGTCTTCGCGGGCGTCATCGGCCCGTTCTCGCTGGCCGCGCGCCTGCTCGACGTGACCGAGATCATGGTCGACTGCTACGACGAGCCCGACATGGTGCACATCGTCATGGAGAAGGCCACGGCCTTCCTCACGGCGTACTGCATGGAGTATAAGAAGCTCGGCGCGAACGGCGTCGTCATCGCGGAGCCGGTCACCGGCCTGCTCTCGCCCGCCCTCGCGGAGGAGTTCTCCGAGCCGTATGTGCGCCGCATCGTCGACGCCGTCCAGGACGACAGCTTCCTCGTCGTCTACCATAACTGCGGCAACGCCGTGCTGCGCATGATGGATTCCATCCTCAGAACGGGCGCGGGCGCGTTCCACTTCGGCAACGCCATCGACATGGCGGACGCCATCGCCCTCGTGCCGGAGGATACGGTTGTCATGGGCAACATCGACCCCGCCGGCGAGTTCCGGGGCGGCACCCCCGAATCGATCCGCAAGGCCACGATCGACCTGCTGGAGCGCTGCGGCGGACACAAAAATTTTGTCATCTCCTCGGGCTGCGACATCCCGCCGCTCTCGAAGTGGGAGAACATCGACGCCTTCTTCGCCGCCGTCGCGGAGTTCTACCGCGATAAGAAAGAGGCGTGACCGATGCTGACGCAGAAGGACAGGGAAATTCTCAGAGAGACCGCGCGGCTTCAGCTCGAGGCCGCGCACAGCATCAAAAATCTCGAGCGCGCCGCGCTGTGGAAGCGCCACAACGCGTTCTGCGGCGAGCGCCCGATCGTGCACGTCGAGCTCGACACCTTCGAGCAGGAGGTGATCCCGAAGCGGCTGCGCTGCGAGAGCGAGGAGGGCCGCGGGATCGAAGCGTCGCTTTACCGCAATTTCCTCAACCTGACGCTGTTCGACGACGACTGGGTCGTCCCGGACTATTATCCCGTCTCGTGGCACACCTGGTTCATCCCCTTCGGCCACGAGATCAAGCGAACCTTCGCCTCGGGCGACAACGCCCTCGGGCATCACTTTGAATATCTCGTCTCCGACCTCGAGGAGGACTGGGACAAGGTGGGCAAATCGACCTTCGGCGTCGACCGCGAGGGGACGAAAAAGCAATTCGAGCTGGCCGGGGAGCTGTTCGGCGACATTCTGCCGCCGAAGATGGTGATGAACGGCCTCTATGCCGTCCCGACGCAGGACGTCGTGCATCTGATGGGCATGGAGACGATGTGCTTCTCCATGTATGACTACCCGGAGCTGTTCCACAGGATGATGGACAGCCTCACCGACGACTATCTCGCCTACTTTGACTTCCTCGCGAAGGAAAAGCTGCTTCTGCCGACGGCGGGGTACGAGATGGTCGGCCAGGGAAGCCGCTGCTTTACCTCCGAGCTGCCCGCCGGCAAGGCGGAAAGCGCCCGCGACGTGTGGGGCTTCATGGATTCGCAGGAGACCGTCAGCATTTCGCCCGAGATGTACGGCGAGTTCATTTTCCCGTATTACAGGAAGGTCGCGGAGCGGTACGGCCTGCTCTCCTACGGCTGCTGCGAGCCGGTCGACCCGGTGTGGCAGTTTGTCGGGACGCTCGAAAACCTGCGAAAGGTGAGCTGCTCCCCGTGGTGCAGCGAGGAAGTCATGGGCGAGCATCTGCGCGGCAGGAAGACGATCTTCCACCGCAAGCCGAGCCCAAATTTCCTCGGCGTCGGCGAGACGCTCGACGAGGACGGCCTGCGTGAGCACATCCGCAAGACGCTCCGCGCGGCGCAGGGCTGCACGCTCGAGTTCACCCAGCGGGACGTCTACACCATCAACCATGACGAGGAGAAGGCCAAGCGCTTCATCGCGATTATCCGCGAGGAGATCGCCGCGAACTGGAAGCCTTAACGGAAAAGGGAGGAAGCACTGATGCAGGAGTTTGCGGAGCTGCTTGCCCGCGTCGAGGCGGCCGGCTGTCACGCCGGCGCCGCGAAGGTGGCGGACATCCAGTTTGAACCCGCCTTCCGGCAGGCGTGCGAGTCGAACGCCTGCGGCAACTACGGAAAATGCTGGATGTGCCCGCCGGACGCGGGTCCGATCGACGAGCTGATCGCCCGGGCGAAGGGATTCGAGTACGCCCTCGTGTACCAGACGATCGGCCAGCTCGAGGACAGCTACGACTTTGAAGGGATGATGGAGGCCGCCGCCGTGCACAGCAGGGTCTCCGAGGCGCTGCGGCCCGTGTTCGCGTCGGCGGGCTTTTCCGCGGCGCTGCACCTCGGCGCGGGCGGCTGCCATGTCTGCTCCGTCTGCGCGAAGAAGACGAACGAGCCGTGCCGCCATCCCGATCTCGCGATGGCTTCGCTCGAGACGTACGGCGTGAACGTCTCCCAGCTCGCGAAGCTGTGCGGCATGAAGTACATCAACGGGGCGAACACCGTCACCTATTTCGGGGCGCTGTTCTTCAACCCGTGAGGAGGAGCCTGGTATGCCGGTGCTGACCGTCAACGGAACCGAATACAGCGTCCCGGCGGGCATCCGCCTCTCGGACGCCCTCGCGCGCGCGAACGTCTCGACGTCGTGGCCGTGCGGCGGGCTGGGGCGCTGCGGCAAATGCCGCGTGAAGGCCCGGGGCGCGCTCAGCGAACCGGACGTGCAGGAGCGGCAGCTGCTCTCGCCGGAGGAGCTTGCCGCCGGCGTGCGGCTGGCGTGCCGCACCTATGTCCTCGGGGACTGCAAGGCGGAAGCCGCCGTGTCCTCCGGGGAGGAGATCGCGACGCGGGGCGCGGGGCGGGTAGCCGCCGTGCGCCCCGCCTTTTCCCGGTACGGCGCCGCCGTCGATCTCGGCACGACGACGCTCGCCGCGCGGATCTACGACGCCTCCGGGCGGCTTCTGGCCTCCGGCGGGCGGATGAACCCGCAGAGCCGCTTCGGCGCGGACGTTATCTCGCGCATCCAGGCGTCGATGGACGGCGCGCGCGGGGAGTTGGCGGCCTGCGTCCGGGAGGGGATCGCCGCCCTTCTCGCCGAGCTGTGCGAAAAGGCGGGGCTTTCCCCCGCGGAGCTGGACGGCGCGGTGATTGCCGGAAACACGGCGATGCTGTACTTGCTTACCGCGAGCGCGCCGGACGCGCTGTCCCGCGCGCCGTTTGAGGCGGACAGGCTGTTCGGCGAGGAGACGGACGCCGCCGCCCTCGCCCTGCCGCTCGGCGAAGGGGCGAGGGTCTATCTGCCGCGCTGCATTTCCGCCTTCGTCGGCGCGGACATCACCGCGGCAATCACGTCCAGCGGGCTGTGCCGCTCGGACAAAACGCAGCTGCTCGCGGACGTCGGCACGAACGGCGAGATGGCGCTGTGGCACGGCGGGAAGCTGCGCTGCTGCTCCACGGCGGCCGGCCCGGCCTTTGAGGGCGCGGGCCTCTCGATGGGAATGCAGGGAGCCGACGGCGCGATCGATCACATGACGGTCGAGGACGGGGAGCTCTGCGCCCACGTCATCGGCGGAAAGGACGCGAAAGGCGTGTGCGGAAGCGGCGTCGTGGACGCGCTCGCCTGCCTGCTCGACCTCGAAGCGCTCGACGAGACGGGTCTGCTCGACGGCGACCCGACGCCCCTTTCGGGGGACGTCTCCCTCACCCAGAAGGACGTGCGCATGATCCAGCTCGCGAAGAGCGCCGTCTGCGCCGGGATGTACACGCTCGTGGAGCGGGCGTCGCTCACGACGGACGACGTTTCGGAACTGCTTGTCGCGGGCGGCTTCGGCAGCTATCTTGACCTCGGCAGCGCCGGGAAAATCGGGCTGATTCCGCTGTCGATTGTCCCGCGCACGCGCGTCATCGGCAACGCGTCGCTCGACGGCGCGTCGATGCTCCTGCTCGACAAGGCCCTGCGCGCGGAGAGCGAGGCCATGGCAAACGCGGCGGAGACCGTCGACCTCTCGACCGACCCCGTCTTCATGGAGCAGTACACCGAGGGGATGTTCTTTTAATCGATGCGGGAAAAATCGCCTCTCCCCCAAAGCGCCGATCCGAAAAACGGGTTGGCGCTTTATTCGTGCGATGGAAAATCCTGTCCCATAAAACGGACTGCCAGGAAAGGCGGTCCATTTTTTTGTTGACATAACTGCACCGAGCGCGTATAATGGAGTGCAGAAAGAGAACATATGTTCTGATAGTGTGTATTGTTGTAAACCGGATTCAACAATCAGAAGGGAGAGACGGCGATGACGGGAATGCAGAAATACGAGAGGGCAAGACGTTTCCTGCGCGAGCCGCAGGAGGCGGCGCGGGAGCTGGCGATCCGGATGGAGCAGCTGCGGCGCTGGAAGGAGACCGCGGAGCGCACGACGGCGGAGCTTGGCCGCGAGCGCGTGCAGAGTCAGGCGGCGAGCCGCGTGGAATCGTGCGCCGTGGAGATTGCGTCGCTTGAAGAGGAGATCCGCGCCGCGCGGGAGTGGTCGCACGCATTGTATGAGCGGCAGGAGAAGGTGCTCCGCCGCGTCGGCGAGGCGCGGCTCGTCGAGGTTTTGCGGCTGTATTACCAGTGCAGCTTCACCTGGTCGGAGACGGCGTGCCACATGGGATATTCGGAGCGGCAGATCCAGCGGCTCCACACGGAAGCCCTCGCGCGCGTGGAGGAGATTCTGTTGGAGGAGGAAAAGCAGGCCGCCGCGCCGGCTGTCCAATTTGCGGGGTGAGGGGGCTTTTTCGCACGCTGCAAACAGCAGAAAAAAAGTTTTTTTGAAAAGATGTCATGAAATGTCATGGAATGTCATAGAATGTCCTGCCGAACGTGTGCTATCGTTAGAATCAGGAAAACAGGGAGGAACCGGGAGCGAGGCTTCCGGCTCCTCCTTTTGTTTGCCGGGAAAGGAGGGAACAGCCGTGAAGTGCAGCCGCGACGGCAAATGCGAGTACAACCTCAAATGGATGACAGGCGTCAACTTCTGCGCGCGCCCCGCCTGCCCGTACGCGGGAAAGGCGGCGCGCCGAAAGGAGGAACGAAAGCGCGGGAAATGAAGAAAAAGGAATTTGTGACAGGAGAGGAGGGGCTCCGGCTCGCGGAGCTGTGGGCGCGCGACGGCGAGGACGACCGCGCCATCGCGCGCCGCTTCGGTCTGCCGGAGCGCCTTCTGCGGCGGCTCAGGCGCGAGAGCCCGGCGCTCGATACCGCCATCCGCGAGGGGCGCGCCGCCGCCTGGCGGGTGGAGACGGCGCTGCTCGACAAGGCGACGGGATACGACAAGCCGGTGCGGAAGGTGTATAAGCTCAAGACGGTCGAGTTCGACCCGGAGACGGGGAAGAAGCTGTGCGAGCGCGAGGAGCTCAAAACCGCCGAGGAGGCAATGCACGTCCCGGGCAATACGACGGCGCAGGTCTTCTGGCTCAAGAACCGCCGCCCCGACCGCTGGCGCGACAAGCCCGGCGTGCCGGACGGCGCGGGCGAGGACGACGACGGCCTGTATGAGGCGCTGGCGGAGGCGGTGCGTCGGTGAGGTTTGAGCGCATCTCCGAAAAGCAGCTCGAGATCTTCCGCTTCATCCGCGAGCCGTACACGGCGCTCATCTGCGACGGGGCCGTCAGAACGGGCAAGACCGTCCTCATGACGGCGGCCTTCCTTGAGTGGTCGATGCACGCGTTTTCGGGGATGCGCTTCGCCGTCTGCGGAAAGACGGTGCGGTCGGCGGAGCGGAACATCATCGAGCCGCTGCTCGCGCTTTCGAGCGTCGCGAAAAAATACCGCCTGCGCTATTCCCGCTCGCTCTCGCTGCTGACGGCGGAGCTCGGCGGGCGCAAAAACTTCTACTACGTCTTCGGCGGGCGGGACGAGTCGAGCTATATGCTCATCCAGGGCATGACGCTCGCGGGCATCCTGCTTGACGAGACGGCGCTGATGCCGCGCTCGTTTGTGGAGCAGGCCGTTACCCGCACGCTGAGCGTCGACGGAGCGAAGCTGTGGTTCAACTGCAACCCGGCGTCGCCGTCGCACTGGTTTTACCGGGAGTGGATTTTGAAAGCGGAGGAGCGCGGCGCGAAGCGGCTGCACTTCCTCCTCGAGGACAACCCCGGCTTGAGCGAAAGGGCGATCGAGCGGGCGAAGGCGAGCTTTTCGGGCGTCTTTTACGACCGGTACATCCTCGGCAAATGGGTCGCGGCGGAGGGGCTCGTCTACCCGCGCGCCGCCGACGGCGAGGGCATTGTGCCGAACGAGCCGCGCGATTACACGCGGTTTGCCGTGTCCGTCGATTACGGCACGCTCAACCCGTGCTCGATGGGGCTTTGGGGGTACTGCGGCGGCGTGTGGTACCGCTTTGCCGAATATTACCACAGCGGGCGCGAGAGCCACGAGCAGCTGACCGACGAGGAATACTGCGACGCGCTCGAGGCGCTCGCGGGAGGCCGTCCGCTCGAGGCCGTCGTCGCCGATCCGTCCGCGTCGAGCTTTCTGACGGCGCTGCGGCGGCGCGGGAAATACCGCGTGCGTCCCGCCGACAACGCCGTCCTCGCCGGGATCCGGGATGTGGCCGCCGCGCTGCACGAAGGCCGGATCGCCGTGTGCGAAAACTGCGAGGCGGCGCTGCGCGAGTTCTCGCTCTACCGGTGGGACACCGAGAGCGGCGAGGACAGGCCCGTCAAGGAAAACGACCACGCGATGGACGAGATCCGCTATTTCGTGCGGACGATGCTGCGCGGAGACACGTTCAGCTTTACATGAAAGGATGTGGGAGCATGAGATGGAAGAAGGGGGCGGCGGCCTTTGTGCCGGAGATCGCTCCGGTGATGAGCGAGGCGGACTTCCTCGCCCGCGAGCTTTCCGATTGGGAAACGTCGCGGGCGCGCCGCCGCCAGCTGCTCGGGGAGCTGTACTACCGCGGCGAGCAGCAGATTCTGCGCAGGAAGCGCACGGTCATCGGGCCGGAGGGCGCGCCTGTCGAGGTGACAAACCTGCCGAACGCGCGGCTGCTCGACAACCAGTACGCCCGCCTGCTCGACCAAAAGCTCAACTACCTGCTCGGCAGGCCGCCTCTGGTGACGAGCGACGACAGGGCGTACGAGAGGGCGCTGCGCGGGGCGCTCGGGCGGGACTTTTTCCGCGCGCTGCGCGGGGCGGCGCACGACGCGCTCGCCGCGGGCTGCGGCTGGCTGTTCGCCTGCCCGGACGGCGCGGGCGGGCTTTCGCTGCGGCGCTTCCGCCCGTGGGACGTGCTGCCCTTCTGGGCGGACGCCGACCACACGGCGCTTGACGCCGTCCTGCGCGTCTATGAGCGCGAGGCGTACGGCCCGCGCGGGAAGGAGAAGGCGCGGTACGCGGAGCTGTATACGCCGGACGGCGTCTTCCGGTACCGCCGCGAGGGGCGCGCCCTCGTGCCGGACAGCCCGTTTTGCGTTCCGTACGTCACGGCGCGGCAGGACGGGCGGGCGTTCCCGCTCAGCTGGGAGAGCCTGCCGGTCTTCCCGGTCAAGTACGGACCGGAGGAGCTTTCGCTCCTCGATCGCGTGCAGTCGCTGCAGGACGCGGTGAACCTGATCCTCTCGAACTTCGTCAACGGGATGCAGGAGGACCCGCGCAACACGATCCTCGTGCTCGTCAACTACGACGGGCAGAATCTCGGGGAGTTCCGCCGCAACCTCGCGGCGTACGGGGCGGTGAAGGTGCGCAGCGACGCGGGCGCGCCGGGCGGCGACGTGCGGACGCTCTCGCTCGAGGTCAGCGCCGAGAACTACAAGGCGGTGCTCGAGCTGCTCTCGCGGGCGCTCGTCGAGAACGCGCGCGGGTACGACGCGAAGGATCTGCGCGCCGCCGGGACGCCGAACGAGATGAACCTGCGCTCCGTCTTCAGCGACGCCGACCTCGACGCCGATATGCTCGAGGCGGAGCTGCAGGCGGCGTTTCAGGCGATTGTCCCGTTCGCGGACGCCTGCCTGCGGGCGGGAGGCCGTCCGGCGGGGGCGGGCGCGTCCCTCATCTTCAACCGCGACACCATCGTGAACGAATCGCAGGTCATCGCCGACGTCGCCGGCTCGGCCTCGCTCCTCTCGCGCGAGACGCTGCTTGAGCAGCATCCGTGGGTGGAGGACGTGCCGCTCGAGCTTGAGCGGCTGCGGCGCGAAAACAAACAGAAAGGAGAAGCGACATGAATCAGGAGTATCTGGAGGCGCTCGGCCTCGCGCCGGAGACGGCGTCGGAGGTGGCCGAGGCGTACGGGCGCGAGCTCGCGTCTGCGCGCGGCGAGTGGGAGGCCGAGAGAAGCCGCGAGAGGACGGAGAGCGCCGTGCTTCTCGCCCTCGCGCAGGCCGGGGCGCGGAATCTCAAAGCGGCGCGCGCGCTCGTCGAGCTGCCCGAGGGGGCGGCCGTCGGCGAGGACGGCGTGCTGCCGGGGCTTTCCGAGCAGATCGAGGCCCTGCGGAGCGGGGAGGGAACGGCCTTCCTCTTCGCGGGAAGCGAGCCGCCGCAGCTCTCGGGCTTTCGTCCCGCCGAGGGGCTTGCCCCCGGGGAGGGCGGCGAGAGCCGGGCGCTGACGCTCGCGCAGGCCATCGAGCAGAGTATGCAGGCTGACGACGAATAAGAAAGGATGATGCAGAAATGGCAGTTACTCTCGCACAGGCAAAGGTGGGGCTCAACGACAAGCTTTCCCCGCTGGTCATCGACGAATTCCGCAAGTCGAGCTTCCTGCTCGACCACATTCCCTTTGACGACTGCGTCTCCCAGCCGGGCGGCGGGTCGACGATGACGTACAGCTACACGCGCGTCATCACCCAGCCGACGGCGGAGTTCCGCGAGCTGAACGAGGAGTTCACCCCGCAGGAGGCCGCGAAGGAGCGCCACTCCGTGGATCTCAAGATCTTCGGCGGCGCGTTCCAGATTGACCGCGTGATCGCCGACCTCGGCGGCGCGGCCAACGAGGTGAGCTTCCAGATGGCGCAGAAGGTCAAGGCCGCCGCGGCGCTCTTCACCGACACCGTCATCAACGGCGACAGCGACACCGACGCGAAGGCGTTCGACGGCCTCGAGAAGGCGCTCGCCGGTTCTTCCACGGAATTTATCCCCGAGGCGGCGATCGATCTCTCCACGTCGCAGGCGATCGACACGAACTATATGTACTTCCTCGACGCGCTCGACGAGTTCCTCATGGGGCTCGACGGAGCGCCGGACTTTATCGGCGGCAACACGAAGCTCATCGCGAAGCTGCGCGCGTGCGCCCGCCGCGCCGGGATGTACCAGACAACGCGCAACGATTTCGGCCAGCAGGTCGAGCGGTACGGCTCGATCCCGCTCGTCGACCTCGGCGCGAAGCCCGGTACGAACGACCCGATTGTCCCGATTCTCGATTCCGGAGACACGGGCTGCACGTCCCTCTACGCCGTGCGCTTCGGCCTCGACGGCTTCCACGCCGTCAGCCCCATGGGCGTGCCGCCGGTGCGCCAGTGGCTGCCCGACTACCGCACCGCCGGCGCGGTGAAGACGGGCGAGGTGGAGATGGTCGCCGCCGTGGCGCTCAAGGCGACGAAGGCCGCGGGCGTCATGCGCAAGATCAAGGTGAAGGCATGAGCGAGGCCGTGACGCCGCAGGCCGCCGCGGAGCGCGCCCGCGCCTACGTCACGGCGGCGGGGGCCGAGGTGCGGGAGGACGAGCTCCTCACCGCCTCGGCGCGCGCCGTCGCCGAGGTGACGAACCTCTGCGGCGGGCCGTTTGCCCCCGACTCCCTCCTCGAGGAGACGGCGTCGCTCGCCGCCGGGTATTACCTGCTGCTGCCGGACGGCGCGGCGGACGCGGCGGGGCAGGCCGTCTCGGTCAAGGAGGGCGACACGCAGGTGCAGTACTCGGAGGAAAACGCGCCGCCCGCGATGCGCCGCCGCCTCGCGGAGGACCTCATCGACGGCGCGCGGCGCGACTGCACGCGGTGGAGGAGGCTGATCTGGTGAGCGTGAGGGCGGCGATTGAAAGCCTGTACGACTGCACGGCGACGGCGGTGGCGCGCAGGCCGTACCGCGACGGGAACGTCACGCGCTTTCGCGAGGAGGTGCTCTTCTCGGACGTGCCGTGCCGTCTCTCGTTTTCCGGGGCGAGCGCGCAGTCGCTCTCCGGCCTCGAGTCGGCGCGGGAGTCCGCGTCGTGGGACGAGGCGCGGCAGAGCGCCAAGCTTTTCCTCGCGCCGGAGTGGGAGCTTCCCGCCGGATCGATTGTGACGGTCACGGGGCGCGGGCGGATGTGGGAGTTCTCCCGCAGCGGACAGCCCGCCGTGTACGAATCCCATCAGGAGGCGGCGCTCGCGCTGCGGCGCGAGCTCGCGTAAGGAGGGAGTCAGATGGCGCTCGAGGAGCTTCTTGAGGGCGCGGCGCAATCGGTGCGCGCCGTCCTCGGGGAGGACGTGGAAATTTATCTCGGACGCACGGAGCAGGGCGCCGCGGCTCCGTGCGTTTATCTGGAAGCGGAGGAGGGGGAGCGCCGCCCCCTCCCCTTCGGGCGGGAGGAGCTCTCCTGCCGCGTGACGGCGCGCTATCTCCCGGAGGCCGGGGACGCGGACGCGCCGCGCGCGGCGCTCGAGGGGCTCACGCGCGCGCTCGCCGTCGTTCCCCTTCCCGGGGGCGGCTCCCTGCGCGGGACGCAGGTCGCCGGGAAGGCGGAAAACGCGCGGGCCGAGGCGTCGGCGCGGTACGCGCTCGTGCTCTCCGAGCGGGAGACGGGCGAGACGATGGACGCCGTTTTCTGGCAGGCGGTGCTCGCGCCGCCCGGAGAGACGGACGATACGGAAACGGAGGTATGACAGACTATGGCATTTGGAGGAGGAACCTTCACCTCGCAGAACAAGGTGCTGCCGGGCGCTTACATCAATTTCGTGAGCGCGGCGCGCGCTTCGGCCTCGCTCTCCGAGCGCGGCACGGCGGCCATGTTGATCATGGCGCCCTACGGCCCCGAGGGCGTGGTGACGAGCGTGAAGGCGGAGTATTTTGACGACGAGGCGCTGCGCCTGTTCGGCTGCCGCAGCACGGACGACGCCCTGCGCCCCGTGCGCGAGCTGTTCTGCGGCGCGGAGACGCTGCTCTTTTACCGCCCCGCGGGCGGGCAGAAGGCGCAGAATACGCTCGCGGCGGCGCGGTACGGCGGCTCCGGCGGCAACGCGATTGCGATCGCCGTCCGCGAGAACGGAGAGCGGTTTGACGTCGTGACGCTGGTCGGCGGCGCTGAGGCGGACGTGCAGACGGTATCGGACGCGTCGGAGCTTCAGGACAACGACTTTGTGACGTTCACCGGCGCGGCGCTCTCCGCGTCGGCGGGCGAGCCGCTCACCGGCGGCACGGACAAGGAGCTGACGAAGGCGGACTACGAATCGTTCCTCGACGCGGTGGAGCCGTACACGTTCCAGACGCTCGGCTGCGCGTCGGAGGACGAGGAGGTCAAGGAGCTGTTCGCCTCGTTTACGCGCCGGATGCGCGAGGACGCGGGCGTCAAGTTCCAGACGGTGCTGTTCCGGTACGACGCGGATTACGAGGGCGTGATCAGCGTCGAGAACGAGGCCGCGGAGGACGCGCCGGCGCTCGTCTACTGGATGACGGGCGCGTCCGCCGGATGCGCCGTGAACGCGAGCTGCTCGAACCGCGTCTACGACGGCGAGTACACCGTCGACACGGGCTACACGCAGGCGGCGCTCGAGGAGGGCATGAAGGCCGGAAAGCTGCTGTTCCACCGCGTCGGCGACGAGGTGCGCGTCCTCTCGGACGTGAACACCCTGACGAGCTTCACGAACGAGCGCGGCGAGGACTTCGCCCTGAACCAGACGGTGCGCGTCCTCGACCAGATCGCGAACGACGTGGCCGTCCTGTTCTGCACGCGCTACCTCGGGCAGATCCCGAATGACGCGGCGGGGCGCATCAGCCTGTGGAACGACGTCGTCAAGCACCACCAGGAGCTCGAGCGCCAGCGGGCGATCGAGAACTTCTCGCCGGAGGACGTGACCGTCTCGGCGGGGCAGACGAAGCGCAGCGTCGTGGTGACGGGCGTCGTCACGCCGGTGTGCGCGATGGAACAGCTCTACATGACCGTGACCGTCGCGGGCGCGGCGTGAGAAGGGGGAAATAATCGATGCTGACAATGAGCGCGAAGGATACCGTCTCGGCGGCGCTGGCGGAATGCTATGTGACGATCGGGGAGAAGCGGTACAGCTTCATGCAGGCCATCAACCTCGAGGCCAAATTTGAGCGCGAGAAGTCGCGCGTGCCGATCCTCGGCAAGACGGGGCGCGGCAACAAGACGACCGGCTGGAAGGGGACGGGCAAGGCTTCCTTTCATTATAATACGTCCCTTTTCCGCGAGCTGATGTACCGGTACAAGCAGACGGGCGAGGACGTCTATTTCGACATCCAGGTGACGAACGACGACCCGACCTCCTCGGCGGGACGGCAGACGGTGATTCTCAAGGACTGCAACATCGACGGCGGCGTTCTCGCCCGCTTTGACGCGGACGCGGATTACCTCGACGAGGAGCTGAGCTTCACGTTCGAGGATTTCGAGATGCCCGAGACGTTCGCCGCCCTGCCGGGCATGGAGTAAGGAGGCGGCACGATGGGTCTGAGCGCGTTTCTCGCGGGGCAGGCGCGGCGGACGGAGCACGTCCGCTTTGCCGTGTCGCCGCGCTTCGTCGACGAAAACGGCGAGCCGGAGCGCTGGGAGCTGCGCTGCCTGACGGCGGCGGAGGACGAAGCGCTGCGCCGGGCGTGCGCGCGGTGCGTTCCCGTGCCGGGGCAGCGCGGGCGCTTCATGAGCGAGACGGACACCGAGGAATACCTCGGCCGTCTCGCGGCGGCGTGCGTGGTCTACCCCGATTTGAACGACCGCGCCCTGCAGGACAGCTACGGCGTGATGGGCGCGCCGGAGCTTCTGCGCGCCATGCTGACGGCGGGCGAATACGCGGCCTGCCTCGACAAGGCGCAGGAGGTCTGCGGCTTCACCCGCTCCATGCAGGACGAGGTGGACGAGGCAAAAAACTGATCCGCGGCGGCGACGGGGAAGCCGCCGCCGCATACGCCTGCCTGTTCTCCTTCTCGCTGACGCCGTCGCAGTATTTCGCGCTCGACCGGAGAGAGCGCGCCTTCCTGCTCGCGGCGCTGCAGGTGCGCGCCGAGCGCGGGGAGGAACGGCGGTGAGAAAGGAGGAGCCATGGAAAGACGGACGATGCTCGCCGCGCTGAAAAGCGCCGCGCGGCGGCTGAGGAACCGGACGGCGGGCCGCAGCCTCCCGGAGGCCGGGGAAATGTTCTTCGCGCTTCCCCGGCAGGAGGCGGCGCGGGACACTGTTTCCCGCGCAGCGGCGGCGATCGCCGGGCGGGAGCGGGCGGCGCAGCGTATTTCCCTGCCGGAGGCGGCAGAAGCGCAGAGCGCCGCCGCCCGGAGCACGGCGGCGCTTCGGGAGGGCGGCGCGGTGGTCGCGGCGGGGAACGCCTCCGCCGCGCGGACGGGAAGCGTTTCCGCGCCCGGGGAGGCGGCTGCTTTGCCCGGCGGGGCGCTTTCCGCGCTTGTGGGGCGGACGGCGGCTGCGCTGTCCGGGCGGGAGAGCGCATTTTCCGGCGGGGCGCGGGCGCTGTTTCGATCGGGGGCGGCTTTCGCCGTCTCCGGCGCGGCGGCGCGGCGCGGGGAGGCGGCGCAAACGGCGTCCGCCGCCCTTGCCCCGGCGGCTGCGGCGCTTTTCCCGGCGGCGGGGGAGGCTTTCGCGTCCGCCGCGCCGCGCGCGGAGGCCGGGGCTGCCGCGGGAGGAGTCCCCGCGTCCCCGGCGGCGCTCGAGCCCGTCTCTGTGCGGCGGCTTTCCGCGGCGCGGGAGGACGGCGAGGGCGGGCTGCGCTTTGTGCCGCAGCCTGTCGAGCGCGTTTCTTCTCCGCCGCCGCGGGAAGCGGACGCCGGGAGTGACGCACCGCGCACAGCGCGCAGAGCCTCGGGGCGCGGCGCCGGGGGCGAGAGCGGCAATTTCTGGGAGCAGTGGGCGCGGCGCTTTGCCGGGGAGCTCCACAGCTCGCCCGAGGGGGTGCATCGGTAAATGGCGTATCATTTTTATCTCGACGGCGTGCTGCTGCCCGTGACGCCGGGGCGGCTGCGGCTGACGGTCAAAAGCCGCAACGGCACGGCGCGTTTGCTCGACGGAACGGAGCTCAATCTCCTCGAGGGCCCCGGCCTCACGGAGGCCGAGCTCGAGGTGCTCCTGCCCCAGCGGTACCGGCCGTTCGTCAACAGCGGCTGGCACACGCCGGAATATTATCTCAGCCTCTTTGAGCGCCTCAAGACGGAGAAGCGGCACTGCCAGTTCATCGTCTACCGGAAGGGGATGGACAACCGCCTCTACTTCGGGACGAACCTGACGGTGGCGCTCGAGGACTACGAGGTGGAGGAGGACGCCGAATCGCTCGGCGAGGACGTGCGCGTCACGCTGCGGCTGCGCGAGTGGAAGCCGTACGCCGTGCGGACGGTGAGCGTCACGGCGGGCGGGGCGTCGGTGCAGCCGGAGCGCGAGTCGTCCGGCGCGCCGGACACGAAAACCTACACGGTGAAGAAGGGGGATTGCCTGTGGAACATCGCGAAGCAGTTTCTCGGAAACGGGTCGCGGTACACGGAAATTTACGAGCTCAACCGCGACAAGATCACAAATCCGAACCTGATTTATCCCGGTCAGGTGCTGACGCTCCCGTGAGGCGCGCCCATGGCGGCTGAGCTGATGGCCGAGGCGGGCGGCGCCGTCTTTTACCCCGTCGTCCTCGGCGGGGTGGAGTGGACGACGCAGCGCTCCGGCGCGCCGGGGACGCTCACGTTCACCGTCCTCGAGGACGAGGGGGAGACGCGCACGCTCCTCGAGGGCTGCCGCGTCAGCCTGCGCCTTGACGGCAGCGATTTGTTCTGCGGGTACGTCTTCACGCGGACGCGGACGCGCGGCGGACTGGTGGAGGTTACGGCGTACGACCAGCTGCGCTATCTGCTCAGCCGCGACACGCTGCTCTACGAGGGAAAGAAGGCGTCTGATCTGCTGCGCATGATCGCGGCGGACTTCCGCCTCACGCTCGGGACGGTCGAGGACACGGGATATGTCGTCGCGCAGGGCGCGGAGGAGAATGTGCCGCTCTGGGACATGATCGAAAACGCCCTCGACGCGACGCGCGAGGCCACGGGGAGGCGGTATGTGCTCTACGACGACTTCGGAAAGCTCTGCCTGCGAAGCCCCGCGAGCCTCGCGGCGAATTTGCTGCTCGACGGCGCGTCCGTGCAGGAGTACGCGTGCGAGCAGACCATCGACGACGGGGCGTATTCGCGCGTCCGCCTCCTCTACGAGGACGGGCGGCGCGGCGTGCGCCAGCTCTTTTCGGCGGAGGACGCCGCCCTCGAGGAGCGGTGGGGCGTCCTGCAGTATTTTGAAAAGCTCCCCGACCCCTCCGGCGGGCAGGAGCGCGCCGCGTCCATCCTTAAAAGCTGCGGCGAGGCGGTGCTGACCGTCACGGTGCGCGGGGCGATCGGCAGCCCGCTCGCGCGGGCGGGCGCGTCGGTGACGGTCGACCTGCCGCCGGCCTCCGGCGTGATGACGGTGGAGTCGGCGCGCCACGTCTTCGACGGGGAGACGCACACAATGGATCTGGAACTGAAAAAAGGAGAGTGAAAATGCATGGCACAATCTGCGGTGGAGCTCGTCAAGCAGGCGGCGCTCGAGGCGGTGGAGGCGAGGAAGCCTCTTGAGGCGCGCTTCGGGAGCATCCTGTCGTCCTCGCCGCTGACCGTCCGGGTGGAGGATAAGCTCGTCCTCACGAGCGCCTTCCTGCTCGTCCCGGAGCGGCTCGGGAATCTGCTGCCCGGCGACCGCGTGGCGCTGCTGCGCATCCAGGGCGGCGGGAAATACCTCCTGCTCGACAAGCTCGGAGGCGGCGCATGACGCCGCGCACAGCGTACGCCGCGCCGCCCTCCGTGAGCGGGACGGCGGACTCGGAGACCTTCCGCCTGCGCGAGGACACGGGACGCGTCTTCGGCGTCCTCGACGGCATCGAGGCCGTGCGCCAGTCGGTGCGGCAGATGCTCTCCGTCGAGCGGTACGAGTGGCTCATCCACAGCTGGAATTACGGCGTGGAGCTGTCTGACCTTTTTGGCAAGCCGCTGCCGTTCGTCCTGCCGGAGCTCGAGCGGCGCATCACGGAAGCGCTCTGCCAGGACGACCGCATTACGGCGGTGCGGGACTTCTCCTTCGACACCGGGCGGCGCGGCCGCGTGACGGCCTCGTTCACCGTGGAGACAATCTACGGCGCGCTCGGGGAGGAAACGGAGGTGTCTATTTAAATGTATGAAAGCGTGACCTACGAGTCGCTGCTGCAGTCGATGCTCGCGGCGGCGACCGAAAATCACCCCGGCCTCGACACGCGCGAGGGCTCCGTCCTCTGGTACGGCCAGGCCCCCTCCGCCGTGGAGGCGCAGAATCTGTACATCCAGCTCGACGCGGTGCTGGCGGAGACGTTCGGGGACACGGCGTCGCGGCCGTACCTGCTGCGGCGGGCGGCGGAGCGCGGGCTCTCGCCGAAGCCGGCCTCGGCGGCGCTCGTGCGCGGCGAGCTGCTGCCCGAGTCGCTCGACGTGCCGGTCGGGACGCGCTTCAACCTCGGCGAGCTCAACTACGCCGTCGAGGAAAGGCTCGGCCCCGGCTCGTACGCGCTGCGCTGCGAGACGGCGGGCACGGCGGGGAACGACGTCCCCGGCGCGCTCACGCCCGTCGAGTACGTCGCGGGGCTCGAGAGCGCCGAGGCCGCGGAGCTTCTCATCCCCGGCGAGGACGAGGAGGGAACGGAGGACTTCCGGCAGCGGTACCTTCTGAGCTTCGACGCGCAGGCATACGGCGGCAACGAGGCCGACTACCGGGAAAAGCTCGGCGCGCTGCCGGGCGTCGGCGGCGTGCGCGTGCGCCGCGCCGGGGAGGGGGCGGCCTCCCCGCGGGAGCTGCGTCTGCCGTCCGGGTGGGAAGCGTTCCGCGCGTCGCTCCCGGAGGGTACGGACGCGGACGTCCTCGCCTGGCTCGACGCGGCGGCGGACGCCGCGGGAAAGGGTCTGCTCACGGCCGGGGCGGCGGTGGAGGCAGTCGTCATCGACTCGACCTTCTCGCCGCCCTCCGGGGAGCTCCTCGGCGAGCTGCAGGAGGCCGCGGATCCGCAGGGCGAGGAGGGCGAGGGCGTCGGCTTCGCGCCGATCGGCCATGTCGTGCGCGTCCTCGGCGTCACGGGGCGGGCGGCGGACGTCGCCGCCTCGTTTGTCTACGAGGAGGGCTGGGACTGGGAGGCCGCGCGCCCGTACCTCGAGGAGGCCGCGGCGGAATATCTGCTCTCGCTGCGCAAAGGCTGGGCGCAGGCCTCGGGCGGGCTGGTGGTGCGCGTCAGCGCGCTCGAGAGCGCGTTTCTCGCGTGCCCCGGCATTGTCGACGTGAGCGGCACCACCATCTGCGGCGCGGCGGAGAATCTCACGCTCGCGCCCGACGAGGTGCCGGTGGAGGGGACGCTCTATGGAACGTAAGCTGATAGACTACCTCCCCGACACGCTGCGCGGCTACCGCGAGTTCGCGGCCATCGCGGACGGGCAGCAGTGGCTCTACGACGGACTCTGGGAGGCCGTCGACCGGGCGCTCGACGACCAGTTCGTCCCCTCCGCCGGGGAGTACGGCCTCTCGCGCTGGGAGAGCATCCTCGGCATCTACGCGAAGGGCACCGACACCGCGGAGGAGCGGCGCACGCGCATCCTGCTGCGCCTCTCCGAGCAGCTTCCGTTCACGATGCGCAAGCTCGCCGCGCAGCTGCGCTCCGTCAGCGGCGTGGACTGCGCCGTCGAGCTGCGCATGGGCGGCTGCGTGCTCCGGGTGCGCCTGCCCCTCACGGCGCGGACGAACGAGGCCGACGTGCGCAGCCTGCTCGCCCGCGTTGTCCCGCTCAACCTCGCGATCGACTTCGACCTCGCGCGCAACCAGCACGCGCAGCTCGCCGCGCGCACGCACCGGGAGCTCGCGGCCTTCACACACAGAGAGCTCAACGAAAGGGTGATGAACGATGCCGAATCAGTCGGCGCATTATAAGCTGACCCTCCCGCTGCCCGAGGAGTACTACAGCATCGACGAGGTCAACGCCGTGACGGAGGGGATCGACGCCGCCCTCTGGGAGAACGCGCAGGCGGTCGAGACGCTGCGGGCGGACGTCAACGCGTCCATCGAGCAGGAGGTCAGCAGCCGCATCTCCGCCCTCACCGCGCGGGTGACGGCGAACGAGGGGAAGCTCAGCGTCCTGTGGGACGCGGTGTTCACGGACGTGACGAAGAATCCGTTCGCGATTGTGCTCACGTCGCTCGACGGC
>CALWIH010000031.1 GCA_944380675.1 uncultured Clostridia bacterium
AAAACCGCAGCGCTTTTTTGACGCCCAATTTTTGGAAAACCGGTTTGTTTACAGATCCGCGTCCGGCACCGCTCTGTCGTACGCTTTTTCCTTCTCCTCGAGAGCGCGCAGAATGATGTCGACGCTGCCCTGCAGGCCGAAGGTGTGGGTGTCGAGAATCAGATCGTAGTTCTGCATATCGCCCCACTTCTTGTTGCTGTAGAAGTTGTAATAGTTCCCGCGCTGCTTATCCTTCTTGTTGACCGCGTCGGAAGCCTTCGACGGATCCTCGCCGTACTCGTCGATTGCGCGGCGAATCCGCACGTCGCGCGGAGCCTGCAGGAAGAGCCGGAGGACGTTCGTCTCGTCGCGCAGGACGTAGTCGGCACAGCGCCCGACGATGACAAACGGCCCCTGCTTCGCGGCCTCCTTGATGATGTCGGCCTGCAGGAGGAAGAGCTTGTCGTTGATCGGCATATTGTTCGCCGGGGAGGAGTAGCTTCCCATGACAAGGGAGTAGAGCAGACTGCTGCTCGCGCGCTCATCGGCTCTGGCGAAGACCTCCTCGCTCATGCCGCTTTTCTTCGCGGCAATGTCGATCAGCTCCTTATCGTAGAAGGGAATCTCAAGGATCTCGGAGAGCTTCTTGCCGATGAGGCGGCCGCCGCTTCCGTATTGACGGGCTATGGTGATAATCGTTTTTGTCATATACATTCGCCTGCCTTTCCATCAGGAGAAACGGCGCGCGCCGCCTCTCTGCCTTTATTGTAGTCCATTCTCACGGCATTGTCAAACGAAAATGCCAAAAAAGAAAAGCGGCGTTCCCCGGGAAATGTCGCTTTTTACGAAAAACACACCGTCCCGACAGGCGGAACAGTGTGTTTGTGTCAGAAGAACGGATGTACCAGCGCGCAAACCGCGAGACCGATCAGAATTCCGAGCAGCGCGCCGCTCATGACCTCCGTCGGCCGGTGCCCGAGCTTTTCCGGCAGATTGTCGCTGTCGTCGTCGCCGAGCTGCTTCTTGATCTCGTTGATCTCCCTTGCGTGCGTGCCGGCTGCCTGCCGGACGCCCATAGCGTCGTACATCACGACGGTCGCGAGAATGACCGAGAGCGCAAAGGCGGCCGAATCGAAGCCGTGGACGATCCCCGCCGCGGTGGCGAGGGAGCAGACGGTGGCCGAGTGCGAGCTCGGCATACCTCCGGTTTCCCAAAAGCGCTTGAGGCAGAGCTCGCCCGCGCGAATGGAATCGAGGATGGTTTTGATACACTGTGCGAGGAACCAGGAGAGAATCGC
Source organism: uncultured Clostridia bacterium (assembly GCA_944380675.1). Taxonomy (GTDB): domain Bacteria; phylum Bacillota; class Clostridia; order Oscillospirales; family Acutalibacteraceae; genus Caccousia. The sequence goes on from CALWIH010000031.1 coordinate 1,278, forward strand.
GCAGGAGAGAAGGGGGTTAAGACTCAGCAGCTGAAGAATCGGTTTCGCCCTCTTTCATATGCTTATTTTGAGAATGGCGCCTGTAAATCAGCGCGCCGATGAGACTGAGCACCGCCGTGACGGCAAACACCGCTATGGCCAGAGAATAGTTTTCCGTCCCGAGAGCGTTGCCGCCCACCGTCGAGGTGATGATGGAAGGGATTCGCGCAATCGAGGTCAGCAGGAGAAACGTCCGAAGGCGGATGGGCGTCAGACCGGCGAAATACGTCAGCACGTCCTTCGGCGTCCCGGGAATCAGAAAGACCACAAATATGATGAAATCCAGCCGCGACGCGTTCTGCAGGAACTTGAGCGACTGCAGCTTTTCCCGGGAAATGAACGCCTCCACCATTTTAACGCCGAAGCGTTTGGTAAACAGGAAGATGAGAGCGGAGCCGAGCGCCATTCCGATGAGACAAAGGAGCGTTCCCTCCACGGCGCCGAAGGCATATCCCGCGCCGATTTCCATCGGCTCGCCGGGAATGATCGCCACGACGACCTGCAGAATCACCATGCCCAGAAAGACCAGCCTTCCGAAAACAGCATGACTGTCTACCCAGGAGCGGAACTGCTCCGGATCGCCCAGCATATCCAGCAGCGGTTTGCCGATGAAGACGGTCACAACCACAAAAAAGACGATTAAAATCAGCAGGGAAAGAAGGCTCACAGCTTTCCTGCGCCTGCGGTATCGCTTGTCCTCCTCGGCGGCTTCGCCGGGGCGGATTTCCGTTTTTTCTTCGTTCATTTTCTCTTTCTCCCAGTGCGCCGGCTTTGCCGCGAGGACAAAAGACGCTGAACTCATTATAATATAAATCGCGTCAAAACGGAAGAGGAATTCGTTCTTTTAGGAAATATTTCTCTCCCGGACGAGCTTTCCCGCAGGGAAAGAAGCCTTGCGGTTCCGAAGTCTATTGTACCAGAAAATCCGGCACACTTCGGGAACAAATTGTGAACTCCACATATTTGCTTGAAAAGCGGCCTTTTTTCTGAAAAAGAATATTAGAGGAATTTATATCCTGTATGATTAAGGGCGGAAAAGAAGGAAAGAGAATAAGTTTTATCGAACGGAGGATTCCAAGTGGAAGACACAAAGCAAAAGCTGGCAAAGGAAAATAAGATGGGCACCCGCCCGATGCTGCCGCTGATCATTACGATGGCGCTGCCCACGATGTTCTCCATGCTCGTGCAGGCGCTGTACAACGTGGTCGACAGCTATTTCGTGGCGCAGGTGAGCGAGGATTCCCTCACGGCCGTCTCTCTCGTGTTCCCGATTCAGACGCTTCTGATCGCCTTCGCCGTCGGAACGGGCGTCGGCATCAACTCGCTTGTCGCGCGCCGTCTCGGCGAGAAGCGGCAGGAGGAGGCGGACAACGCCGCCACGCACGGCCTGGTGCTCGGCGCGATAAACTGGGTGCTTTTTGCCCTGGTCGGTATTTTCGGCTCTCAGCCGTTCATCGGAGCGTTTACCTCCGAGGCCGGCCTTCTGCAGCTCGGCGTCGATTACATGAGCATCGTCTGCATTTTCTCGTTCGGCGTCTTCATCGAGGTCAACATTGAAAAGACGCTGCAGGCGACGGGCAACATGATTTTCCCGATGGTGTTCCAGCTTGTCGGCGCGGTGACGAATATCATCCTCGATCCGATTTTCATCTTCGGCTACCTCGGCGTCCCGGCGATGGGCGTCGCAGGCGCGGCGATCGCGACCGTCATCGGCCAGATCCTGAGCATGGTGGTCGCCCTTGCGGTTCTCTTCGGCAGGGAGCACGAGGTCAAGGTGCAGCTGCGCGGCTTCCGCTTCCACTGGCAGACGGTGAAGAACATTTACGTCGTCGGCGCGCCGTCGATTGTCATGCAGGCGATCGGCTCCGTCATGACGATGGGCATGAACGCGATTCTCATTGCGTTCGGCAACACTGCCGTCGCGTTCTTCGGGATTTACTTCAAGCTCCAGTCGTTCGTCTTCATGCCGGTCTTCGGCCTGACACAGGGCGTGATGCCGATTCTCGGCTACAACTATGGCGCGCAGAATAAGCGCCGCCTGCTCTCCGCGCTCCGGATCTGCTGCATCATCGCCGTCTGCATCATGGCGGTCGGTCTGGTGATTTTCCAGCTGATGCCCGGTCAGCTGCTCTCGATTTTCAGCGCGTCGGACAATATGCTCGCTATCGGAATGCCCGCTCTCGCGACCATCAGCCTGTGCTTCATCCCCGCCGCGCTCGGCATCTCCTTCTCGACGCTGTTTCAGGCGGTCGGCAGCGGTATCTCGAGCCTTTTCGTCTCGCTGCTTCGTCAGCTTGTTTTGCTCCTGCCCTGCGCGTTTATCCTTTCGCGCATCAGCCTTGACGCCGTCTGGTATTCCTTCCCCTTCGCGGAGGTCTTCTCCTTTGCGGCGAGCCTTCTGATTGCGTGGCGGATTTACAAGCGCCACATCAAGGATATGCCAGACCCACAGCCTGCCGCGCGGAACGTGTGACGCCGTTCCCGCGATTTCCCCGCAAAACCATGAACCCATTTCCGGCCGCCTCCCGACGGGGCGCGGCCGGAACAAGCAAGGCCCCTTTGCGACGCTGCTCGCAAAGGGGCCGTTTTTTGATTCTGTCAGCTTTCAGCGCTGCACGAAGAACTCGTCGTACCACAGAAGGAAGGAGTAGATGCTCCAGATGGGCTGCATATGGTTCTCGCCGGCCTTGTGGCCGTCGAGGAGCTTCATAATGGCTTCCTGATTGAAGTACTCCGCGGCGACGTCGCTCTCGAAGGCTTTCTTTACCAGCTCGTAGTACTTGTCCTGCCGGAGCCAGTCGTTGAGCGGGACGGGGAAGCCGAGCTTCTTCTTGTTCGCCGTGCGCTCCGGGATCTGCTTGATCGCCGCGCCGCGCAGCGCGACCTTTGTCACGTCGCCGTGCACGCGGTAGCGCGAGGGGATCTGCGTCGCGAGGGCGAGCATTTTTTTGTCGAGGAAGGGGACGCGCAGCTCAAGGGAGTTCGCCATGCTCATGCGGTCGGCCTTCTGCAGGATGTCGTACAGCATCCAGACGTGGATGTCGACGTACTGCAGCTGCGTCGGCTCATCGAGATCCTTCACCTTGTCGAAGTACGGCTTCGCGTAATCGACGGGATCCTTCGGGTGATAGTCCTTTTTGAGGTAGCCGTTCACATTGTCGCGCGTGAAGACGTAATTGCTGCGCATATACCGCTGGTAAGGCTCCATCGCGCCGCGCACGAGGAAGTTCTTCCCCTTGAACGCGGGCATTTTGGCGGCGGCGGCTCCGGCGGCGCGGCGCAGGGCGCGCGGCACGCGATGCGCGTAGTGGTCGAAGTGCATTCCCGCAAGGTACATCGGATAGCCGCCGAACAGCTCGTCCGCGCCCTCGCCGGAGAGCACGACCTTCACATACTTCGCCGCGTTCTGCGCGAGGAAGTAGAGCGGAATTTCGGAGGGGTTCGGCATCGGCTCGTCGAGATAGTACTGGATGATGGACGCCGCGCCGAAGAAATCGTCCGCGCTGACCTTGTTGCTGATGTTCGGCACGCCGACGGCGCGGCTGAAATCCTGCGCGTACGGCAGCTCGCTGTACTTTTCCTCCTCGTAGCCGACGGAGAACGTCTTCACGCCGTCCGCCGTCTTGCTGACCTCCTTGACGACGTAGCTCGAGTCGACGCCGGAGGAGAGGAAGCACCCTACCTCGACGTCGGCAATCTTGTGCGCCCGCACGCTCTCCGCGAAGGAGTCCGTGATGCGCTTTTCCCACTCCTCGAGCGTGGGCTTCTCGTCGATGCGGTAGGTGATCTCGTTGTACTGCCGGATGGAAAGCTTTCCGTCCTGATAGGTGAAGCAGTGCCCGCCGAGGAGCTTGTACACATGGCGGAACATCGTCTCCTCGTCCGGAATGTACTCGTAGCAGAGGTATTCCGGCAGACGCTCCTCGTTGAGCTCCTTGACGAAGCTCGGGTGCGCGAGGAAGCTCTTGATCTCGGAGCCGTAGAAGAAATCGCCGTTGTGCTGATAGTAATAGAACGGCTTGATGCCGAAGATGTCGCGCGCGCCGAAGAGCTTCTTTTCCGCGCTGTCCCAGATGACGAACGCAAACATCCCGCGCAGGCGCTGCAGGACGTCCTCGCCCCATTGCTCGTAGCCGTGGAGCAGCACCTCGCTGTCGGTGGCCGTCTTGAAGACGTGCCCCGCCTCGACGAGCTCGACGCGCAGCTCGCGGAAGTTGTAGATCTCGCCGTTGAAGGTGAGCACCTTCGTGCCGTCCTCGTTTTTGATCGGCTGGCTGCCGCCCTCGAGGTCGATGATGCTCAGGCGGCGAAAGCCCATGGCGATCTCGTCGTCGACGTAGTAGTCGTCCTGATCCGGGCCGCGGTGGCGGATGCGGTCCGCCATGTCGCGGATCACGGCTTCGCGGTCGCCGCCCCAGCCGTTCTTAAAAAAGCCTGCAAATCCACACAAATGGTATCCTTCCTTCCTGTATCGAAAAGCCGGAACAGCCGGCGCTTATCGCGTGATCAGACAGTCGTACGTCGGCCTGAGCGGCTTCCCGCAGGCCAGAACGGCGGCGCGGGAGAGCACCTCGAGCGCGTCGAGGCAGCCCGCTCCGAGCGGCTCGTCGCGGTTCGCGAGCGAGAGCTCCGTGCAGCCGAGAATGAGGCATTCGGCCCCGTTTTCGCGCAGATGGGCGGCGGCCTCCCCGAAGACGTCCTTCTCGACGGGCAGCCCCGCCTTGACGTCGTCGTAGATGACGCGCATCACCATCGCCTGATGGGCTTCATCCGGCAGCACGCAGGCGATCCCCTCGCGCGCGAGCGCGTTCTGGAAGAGCTCCGTGCGGACGGTGCCCGTCGTCGCCATCACGCCCGCCGAGCGCACGCCGTTTTCCTTCAGGTGGCGTGCCGTCTCCTCCACGATGTTGAGCAGTGGGATCGAGATTGCCTTCTGCAGCGCGGGGAAGAAGTAGTGGGAGGTAATGCACGGCACGGCAATATGTGCGCAGCCGAGTTCTTCCAGCTTCTGCGCGTACGCGATGAGAGGCGGCAGGGGAGAGGGCTTCGAGCGATCGAGGATGTGCGCCGTCCGGTCGGGGATGTCGGGCGCCTCCATGAGGACGGCCCGCAGGTGGTCCTGATCCCGCTCGGCCGCCGTCATCTTCACGGTCAGCTCGAGAAAATAGGCCGTCGCCATCGGGCCGAGCCCGCCGATGATTCCCAGAAGATCCTGCTGCATACGCGGTGATTCCTTTCCGCCCTCAGTCGCGAAGGCTCTTGTTGCCGAAGCACTGCTTGTATTTCTTGCGGTAGTTGATTTGACTCAGATGGAACTGGACGAAGCGCTTGCGGAAGGTGTCGCCCTTGTAGCGCATTGACTGCACATATTTTCCCTCGCGGATGAGGCGCTTCGCCTCCGCCTTGAGGGACCCGTCCTTCACATAATGGAAGATGACGTCCTTCGGGATGATGCTCCAAAGGACGCGGTTGTCGGCGATCGTCAGCGGCAGATCCTTTTGCAGAAGCACGTCGTCGACGAGCCATTTCGCGAGGTTGTACCCCGCCGCCGTCACGAAGAAGCTGCTGCGGCCCTGGCGCAGGTTCATCTCAAAGAGCTTGTACTTCCCGTCTCGCGGGTCGTATTTCATGTCGAAGTTCGCGAAGCCGACGTAGCCGATCCCCTCGAGGAAGTTCTTCATCTGCTCGGAGAGCGCGTCGTCCCGCGTGCTGATGATGGCGGCGTAGCTGCCAATCCCTTCGGGGGAGTGCTCCTCGAGCAGCGTGTGGCCGAGCGCGATGAGCTTGACCTTCCGGTCGCGCCCGCAGTAGCAGTTCATCACGCGCATCCCGCTGTCGTCGCCGGGAATGAATTCCTGCAGGATGAGGTGATCCTTGTACGACGAGCCGTAGATCGCGTCGAGAATCGCGTCGAACTCCTCGCGGTTCTGCGCGACGAAAACCTTCTTCTTGTGCGGAAAGCGGCAGTTCCAGTAGGCCACGGAGTTGCTCGGCTTGATGATGACCGGGAAGCCGAACGGCAGCTCGATCCCCTTGTAATTCTCAAACGAGCACGTTGTCGTCTTCGGGAACGCGAAGCCGTGCTCCTCGCACACCTGATAGAAGCTCTCCTTGATGCTCAGCCGCATGAGCAGCGGCTCGTCGATGCACTCGAAGCGGTACGCGCCGCGCAGCTTGTCCTGATTGCGGACGAGCAGCTTGATGTAATTGTCCCCGCACGGGACGAGCAGAAGCGTTTTGCCGGGATAGCGCTGCGCAAACCGGAGCAGGGTGTCGACGAAGACCTGGTCGTCCTCGAGGTTCGGCTCCACGGCCTCGACGGAGACAATCCGGCTGTGCGAGGTCGCGCCGAGCATTCCCTTTCCCACGGCCACGCTCTTGATGCCGTACGCTTCGTGGAAGGAGCGGGCCATGCCGTATACATTCATATCGCTGCCGAGCAGCACCGGAAGAAAATCCGGAACAGACGTCGTATGCAAAACGAGACGCCTCCTCATGTTATCGTTGGGCGGCGTTTCCGCCGCCTATCTGATTATTATACTCTCCGCGCGCGCAAAAAACAACATGGTTTTCCCGCGAAACGCCGCTTCTCGCATTTTTGCCAAAACCTGATTCCCCTTGACAATGCATTGAGCGCCTTTTACAATGAAAGCAAAGAAAAAGGAAGGGGAAGGCGAGATGAAAGCTGCCGCGCCGCGCCCGGAGGAGGCGCGCTCATGAGCCCTGTGGACTGGCTTCTGCTCGCCGCGCTCGCCGTCCTTCTCGCCCTCGCGCTGCGCTTTCGCAGCCGCGGCTGCTCGGGCTGCACGGGGGACTGCGCGTCGTGCAGAAGGCGGAGCAAAAGGAAATGAATGAGCGAACGGAAGGGTTCTCTTGATTTTTCGGGAGAGCCCTTGCTTTTTTTATATGCGGCGCAAGGGATGCACGATGCATCATGCTTGCATTTCAAGGCGCAAAGCAAGTTTGCGTCTTGAAAGTGCTTCATTTTTTCCCCGGAGTGTGGTATTCTAAAAATAAGTATGCCCCCGCCGTTTCGGCGGGGGACGCAAGCGAAAACGGAGTGTGAACAATGAAGCTTCTGATATTGGATGGAAACAGCATCCTCAACCGCGCCTTTTACGGGATTCGCATTCTGACGACGAAGGACGGGCTCTACACGAACGGCATCTACGGCTTTCTCACGATGCTCCAGCGCCTCCTCGGCGAGACGGAGCCGGATGCCGTCGCCATCGCGTTTGACCGCAAGGCCCCGACCTTCCGCCACAAGGCGTACGACGGCTATAAGGCCACCCGCAAGGGAATGCCGGAGGAGCTTGCCCAGCAGCTGCCTACGCTCAAGGAGCTGCTGCAGCTTCTCGGCTACCGCCTCGTCGAGTGCGACGGCTTCGAGGCCGACGACATCCTCGGCACCTTCGCCCGCGTCTGCCGGGAGGAGGGCACGCAGTGCGTGATCGCCACCGGCGACCGCGACAGCCTGCAGCTTGTCGGCGGCGGCGTCACCGTGCGTCTTGCCTCCACAAAGATGGGCCAGCCCCAGGTGACGGTCTACGACGAGGCGAAGATCCGCGAGGAGTACGGCGTCGAGCCCGCCCAGCTCATCGACATTAAGGCGATTCAGGGCGATACGTCCGACAATATCCCCGGCGTCGCGGGGATCGGCCCGAAGGGCGCGGGGGAGCTGATCCGGCGCTTCCGCGACCTCGACAATATTTACGATCATCTCGACGAGCTCGACATCAAGGCGGGGCAGAAGAAGAAGCTCGTCGATTCCCGCGACAACGCCTATCTGAGCCGCTGGCTCGGCACGATCCGCACCGACGCCCCCGTCGATACCGTGCTCGGGGATTATATCCCCAAGCCGGTCGACCCGCGGGCCGGGGCGCTGATGGCGAAGCTCGAGTTCTTCACCCTGATGGAAAAGATGGGCATTGAGCCGGCGGAGGCGCAGCCCGCTCCGCGGGAGGAGAGCGGCGCGCCCTCATGGGTGTGGAGCGGGGAAGCGCCCGAAAACTGGCGCGCGCTCCTCGGCGAGACGGCTGCCCTCTGCCCGTCCTATGAGAAGGACGGATCACTCGCCGGCCTCCTCGCCGCGAGCGGGGGCCTCGTTTTCCCGCTCTCTATGTGGGACGATATGGCGTTCCTCTGCGGACACGAGGGCGTGACGAAGCTCGTCCCGTCCACAAAGCAGCTCTACGCGGCGCTCGAGCCGCGCGGCGCGCAGCTCGCGGGGCCCGTCTTCGACGTCTCCCTCGCCGCGTACCTGCTCAACCCCTCCGCGAAGGGGTACGAGACGCCCCGCCTCGCGCAGGAGTACGGCGTCCCCATGCCGCAGCTCGAGAACGAGGAAGCCGCCGCCTGCGCCGCGCTGCCCGCTCTCCATGAGACGCTCGCCGCGCAGATCCGGGAAAAGGGGCAGGAGAAGCTTCTCGAGGAGATTGAGCTTCCGCTTGCCCGCGTGCTCGCCCACATGGAGACCGAGGGCTTCGCCGTCGACAGCGAGGGTATCCGCGCGTACGGCGAAAAGCTTGAGGGTGAGATCAGCCGTCTCCTTGCGGAAATCTATGAAGCCGTCGGCTACGAGTTCAACGTCAACTCGCCGAAGCAGCTCGGCGACGCGCTGTTCGTCAAGCTCGGCCTTTCCCACGGCAAGAAGACGAAGACGGGCTATTCCACGAACGCCGAGGTGCTCGAGGGGCTGCGGTACGAGCATCCGGCCGTCGAGCTGGTGCTCAGCTACCGCGCTCTTGCGAAGCTCAAGTCGACGTACTGCGACGGTCTGCTCAAGGTGATCGGCGCGGACGGGCGCATCCATTCGAGCTTCAACCAGACGGAGACGCGCACGGGGCGCATCAGCTCCACGGAGCCGAACCTGCAGAACATCCCGGTGCGCACGGAGCTCGGGCGGGAGCTGCGCCGCTTCTTCCTCGCCCGCCCCGGCTGGGTGCTCGTCGACGCCGATTACTCCCAGATTGAGCTGCGCGTGCTCGCCCACGTCGCGGACGACAAGAACATGATCCAGGCCTTCCTCGACAACGACGACATCCACCGCCGCACCGCCGCGCAGGTCTTCCATCTCCCGGAGGACATGGTGACGCCTCTCATGCGCAGCCGCGCGAAGGCCGTCAACTTCGGTATCGTGTACGGCATCGGCGCGTTCTCCCTGAGCAAGGACATCGGCGTCACGCGCAAGGAGGCCGAGCAGTATATCAACGACTATCTCGCGCATTTTTCCGGCGTCGACGCCTATATGCGCCGCACCGTCGAGGAGGCGAAGGAAAAGGGCTACGCCGAGACGATCTTCGGCCGGCGCCGCTACCTGCCCGAGCTCGCCTCCGGCAACTTCAATATGCGCTCCTTCGGCGAGCGCGTCGCGCGCAATATGCCGATCCAGGGAGCCGCCGCCGACATCATCAAGATCGCGATGATCCGCGTCGACGAGCGCCTCCGCCGCGAGGGACTGCGGGCGCGCCTCATCCTGCAGGTGCACGACGAGCTGATCGTCGAGTGCCCGGAGGAGGAGGCGGAGCGTGTCTCCGCTCTCCTGACAGAGGAGATGGAGAACGCCGTACACCTGTCCGTGCCGATGCTCGCCGAGGCGAAGATCGGCCGCACCTGGTTTGAGGCGAAGTCATGAGCGGCCTGTTTGCCTGCCCCGTCTGCGGCCGTCCGCTCGAACGGGGAGAAAAAGCCTGGGCCTGCAAAAAGGGCCACTCCTTCGACGTGGCCGCCGAGGGCTACGCGTATCTGCTGCCGCCGAACAAAAAGCACTCGAAGGATCCCGGAGACACAAAGCAGATGGTCGCCGCCCGCCGCGTTTTCCTTGAGGCGGGGTACTATGAGCCGTTCCGCCGCCGCCTCTGCGAACTGGCGCGCGAGGCCCTCGCGGGCCTTCCGGCTTCCGCCGTCCTCGACGTCGGCTGCGGGGAGGGCTGGTACACCGCCGCCCTCCTCGACGCCCTGCGCGGCGCGGGAGCGGAGCCGGAGGTCTGCGGCATCGACGTGAGCAAATCCGCCGTCCGCGCGGCGGCGAAGCGGCACAAGGGGATTGCCTTCGCCGTGGCGAGCGCCTTCTCGCTTCCCGCGGCGGACGCGTCCGCCGACCTCGCCGTCAACGTCTTCGCGCCCATCGTCCCCGGCGAGCTGCGGCGCGTTGTCCGTCCGGGAGGCTTTCTGCTGCTCGCCGTGCCGATGCCGCGCCACCTCTACGGGATGAAGGAAATCCTCTACGACGAGCCGTACGAGAACGAGTACCGGGAGACGGACTATCCCGGCTTCGCCCTCGTGAGCCGGGAAGCGGTCACGGGCGAGATACAGCTCGATTCCCCCGCGCTCATCGAGGCCCTGTTCTCGATGACGCCCTACTACTGGAAGACGCCCCCGGCGGGCTGTGCGCGGCTGCGCGCCGCCTCGTCGCTGCGCACGGAGATCGGCTTCGATTTCCTGCTCTACAGAAGGGAGGAAACGCCGTGACGCTGACAAAGAGCGAGTCGGAGCGCCTTGAGAACGTGCTGTTTCTCGCCGTCGTGACGGTCATCGCGATGATGATGCGCGCCTTCCTGTTCCCGATCGAGTCGGGAGATTACATCCAGTTTCTCCATCCGTGGTACGAGACGCTGCGGGAAAACGGCGGCCTCCTCGCCGTCGGCATGGATATCGGCGACTATATGCCGCCCTACTTTTACCTTCTCGCCCTCCTGACTTACCTCCCAATCCGCGACATATTCGCCATCAAGCTCGTCTCGAGCCTCGTTGACATTGTGCTCGCCGTCTGCGCGGCGAACCTCGCGGCGGACGGGAACCGCCTGTCGCGGCGCTGGATGGCCGTCTACTGCGTCGTCCTGTTTCTGCCCTCCGTCTTTCTGAACTCCGCCGTGTGGGGCCAGTGCGACGCGATTTACGTCTCGGCGCTGCTCGCGTTTCTCTATTTTGTCCGGCGCGGGAGGAGCACGGCGGCGGTGCTGGCGTATTCGATTTCGTTTGTCTTCAAGCTGCAGGCCGTGTTTCTCGCGCCGCTTCTGCTGCTGTTCCTGCTCAAGCGCTGGGTGCGCTGGCGCAGCCTCTGGGTGTTTCCGGTGGTTTACCTCGCCGCCTGCCTGCCCGCCGCCGTCATGGGGCGGAGCCTTTGGGAGCTGCTCACCGTCTACTTTGCGCAGGCCGGGCAGTATAACCTCCTCGCCATGTTCCTTCCGAACCTCTATACCTGGCTCGGCGACAGCACGGCCGCGGAGATCAGCCGTGCCGGCGTGATGCTCGCGGGCGGCGTCGTGCTCTGCGCCGTCTTTTTCCTCTGGCGGCTCGACTTCGAGCTGACGCTGGACCGCCTTGTGAGCCTCGGCCTTTTCTTTGCCCTGCTCACGCCGTTTCTCCTGCCGCATATGCACGAGCGGTATTACTTCCTCGCGGATCTGCTGAGCGTCGTCTTCGCGTTCCGCTTCCCGAAAAAGTGGGGGATTGCGTTCACCGTCTGCGTGAGCTCCGCCTATGCCGTGTGCCACAACCTGTTCGGCACCGACTTTTTCCCGGTGGAGCTGCTCGGCGTGATTCTGCTCGGCGTGATCTGTTTCGTTGTGCGCCACCTCGCCGCGATTCTGCCGCGAAGGGAGGCGGCGGCATGACGATCGTCCCGATGCAGGAGCGCCATCTCGACGCGCTCGCGGAGCTCGAGCGGCTCTGCTTTGTCCACCCGTGGACGCGAGAAGGACTCGCCGCGGAGCTTGAGAGCGATACGGCGCTGTTCCTCGCCGCGGAGGACGAGGCGGGGGAGGCCGTCGGCTATGTGGGCTCGCACGTCGTCTGCGGCGAGTGCTACATTGACAATGTCGCCGTCCATCCGCGCTGCCGCGGGCAGGGCGTCGCGTCCGCCGTCCTCACGGAGCTGATCCGCCGCGTGCGGGCGCAGAACGGCGTCTTCCTCACCCTCGAGGTGCGGGAGAGCAACGTCCCGGCACGCCGCCTCTACGGAAAGTTCGGCTTTTCCGAGGCGGGGCGGCGCAGGGGCTTCTACTCCGACCCGAAGGAGGACGCCCTCCTTCTGACGCTCACCCTCGTAAACTGAGCCTGTGCGGCGTTGTTCCCCATCCAAAAGCTTGCGCATAAGCCAGCGGCCCCGGACAGCTCGTCCGGGGCCGCTTCTGCATATGACCGCGTCCTCCCGCATACGCTTTTGAAAAAGCGCTTCGCCCGCAGGGGCGGAGCGCCGCGAAGAAGGGAAGGGACAGCGGATGCTGATTCATGTGACAAGGGAAGGGGAGACGCTGCAGTCGATTGCGCGGCGCTATACCGTCTCCGCCGCGCGGCTGGCGCGGGATAACGGCCTCGCATCGGGGGAGGAGCCGGCTGCCGGGCAGGCGCTCGCGATTCTCTATCCGGCGCGCGTCCATCTCGCGCGCCGGGGAGACACGACGGCTTCGATCGCGCGCCGGTACGGCGTATCGGAGCGCCGGCTCTGGCAGTGCAATCCGGGACTGATTACCGCCGGTCCGCAGCCCGGCGAGCGGATCATCGTCTCATGGCGGCAGAACACGCTCGGGCGCTTCGAGACGATAGGCTACGCCTATCCCGCGACGCGCAGGGAGCTTCTGCCTGCCTCCCTGCCGTCCATGCGGTACGCGATCCCGTTCACGCACGAGGTTTCGCGCCTCGGCGGCCTGTCGCAGCTGAACGACGCGGCGATGCGCGAGGCCGTGAAGGAGAGCGGCGCGTCGTCGCTGCTGAGCGTCTCAAACCTGCGGGAGCCGGATGGCTTCGACGGCGAGACGGTGCACGCGATCCTTATGAGCGACGAAGCGCAGCGCCGCCTGATCGCCGAGATTCAGGCGCTGCTTCACGAGCGCGGCCACTGCGGCGTGGACGTCGATTTCGAGTACGTCCTCGCCGCCGACCGCGAGCGCTATCCGGCGTTTCTGCGCCGTCTTTCCGCCGCGCTCGAGCCGGAGGGCGCTCCTGTGTACTGCGCCGTCGCTGCGAAGAATGAGGACAATACCTCCTCCCGCCTGACGGCGGGACTCGACTACAAGGCGATCGGCGAGGCAGTCTCCGCCGTCCTTGTCATGACGTACGATTACGGCTGCGTTTCCGGGCCGCCGATGGCTGTCTCGCCGCTGCCGATGGTCAGAAAGACGCTCGAGTACGCCGTGACGCGCATCGACCGGAAAAAGCTGCTCATGGGAATCCCGAACTACGGCTACAACTGGCCGCTGCCGTACGAGGCGGGGAAGACGCGCGCCCGCTCCGTCACGAACGAGGAGGCCGTCTCTCTCGCGCGGCAGGCGGGCGCTGCCATCGAGTACGACGAGGACGCCCAGGCGCCGTGGTTCCGGTACCGGGAAAACGGCGCGGAGCGGGAGGTCTGGTTCGAGGACGTGCGCAGTCTCCGCGCGAAGCTGCGCCTCGCCGCCCAGCTCGGCCTGCGCGGCGTCGGCTTCTGGAATCTCTCGCGCCCCTTCACGCAGGGCTGGACGGTGCTCTCCGCTCTTTTCCGCATCGATTGAAAAAACCGCCTGTTGCCGAAAAGCAGCAGGCGGTTTTTTCGCGCCGGAGGCGGATAAAGTTTTCGCTCAAGCCTTTTTCAAAAGGCTTGAAAATAGTATAAAATCAGTTCTTGTCCTCGAGCAGCGTGACGAGCACGGCCTTCTGGGCGTGGAGGCGGTTCTCGGCCTCGTCGAAGATCTCGTCCGCGTGCGCCTCGAAGATGTCGGCGGTGATCTCCTCGCCGCGGTGGGCGGGCAGGCAGTGCTGCACCATCGCGTCGGGCTTCGCGAGCGCCATCAGCTCCGCGTTGACCTGGTAGCCGTCAAACGCCTTGCGGCGCTTTTCCGTCTCCTCCTCCTGCCCCATGGACGTCCACACGTCGGTGATGACGACGTCCGCGTCGACGGCGGCCTTCTTCGGGTCGTCCGTCAGCTCAAAGCACGGGTACTGCGCGGCGAAGTCGAGGATCTCCTGCGGCGGACGGTAGCCCTCCGGGCAGGCGACGCTGACGCTCATCTTCGTCTTGAGACAGCCGACGATGAGGGAGTTCATCATGTTGTTGCCGTCGCCGATGAAGCACATCTTCAGCCCCTCGAGGGTTCCCTTGTGCTCGCGGATCGTCATCAGGTCGGCGAGAATCTGGCACGGATGGCAGAAGTCCGTCAGGCCGTTGATGATCGGAATGCTGCCGTACTCGGCCAGAGACTCGACCTCCTCCTGGGCGAAGGTGCGGATCATGATGCCGTCAAGGTAGCGCGAGAGCACGCGGGCCGTGTCCTGCACCGCCTCGCCGCGGCCGATCTGCAGATCGTGCGAGGAGAGGAACAGCGCGTGGCCGCCGAGCTGGTACATACCGGTCTCGAAGGAGACGCGCGTGCGGGTCGAGGATTTCTCGAAGATCATGCCGAGCGTCTTGCCGGCAAGACGGGGATGGGGAATCCCATGCTTCTTCTCATATTTAAGCTGGTCGGCCAGATCGAGAATGCTGATGATCTCCTCGGGCGTGAGGTCGAGCAGCTTGAGCAAATGCTTCATTTCGGTTTCCTCCTATGGATGAAATGTCATCAAAAGCCGGACGGCTTATTTCGCCTCGGCCAGAACCTTCTCCAGAATCGCGAGGCCCTTGTCCATCTCCTCGCGGGTGATGGTGAGCGGCGGCAGCAGGCGGAGCAGCGCCTTCGCCGTCAGGATGAGCAGGCCGTTCTCGACGCACGCGGCGGCGAGAGCGGCGGACGTTCCGCGCGCCGGGACAATGCCGAGCATCATGCCCATGCCGCGCACCTCGGCGACGCCGTCCATCTTCTCGAGCCGCTCGCGCAGATAAGCGCCCTTTTCGCGCACCTTAGCGAGAAAATCGGGCCGCGCCACGCGGTGCAGCACCTCGCGCGCTCCGGCGCAGACGACCGGGTTCGCGCCGAAGGTGGAGCCGTGCGCGCTGCGCCCCATCACCTCGCGCAGCTCCTTCGTGCACAGGCACGCGCCGATCGGCAGGCCGCCGCCGAGTCCCTTCGCGCTCGTGAGCACGTCCGGACGCACGCCGTACTGCTCGCAGCAGTAGAAGGTGCCGGTGCGTCCCACGCCGGTCTGCACCTCGTCGGCGAGGAGCAGGAGGTTCTTTTCCTTACAGAGGGCCGCGAGCTCGGTGACGAACTCCCGATCGAGCGGCAGCACGCCGCCCTCGCCCTGGATGAACTCGATCATCACGGCGCAGGTGTTTTCCGTCAGATGCTCGCGCACGCTCTCGATGTTCGGCTCCGCGTACGCGAAGCCCTCCGTGAAGGGGAAGAAGTAGTGGTGGAAGACGTCCTGACCGGTCGCCGCCAGCGTGGTGACGGTGCGGCCGTGGAAGGAGTTCTGCAGCGTCAGAATTTCGCAGCGATCCTTGCCGTACTTCTCCACGCTGTATTTTCTCGCGAGCTTAATGGCACACTCGTTGGCCTCCGCGCCGGAGTTTCCGAGGAAGACGGCGTCGTAGCCGGAGACGGCCAGAAGCTCCGCGGCAAACTCGGCGGAGACGGGGTTGTAATAGAGGTTGGAGACGTGCTGCAGGCTCGCGGCCTGACGGGACACGGCGGCCACCCAGCCCTCGTCGGCCCAGCCGAGGCTGTTCACGCCGATGCCGCTGCCGAAATCGATGTATTCCTTGCCCTCGCAGTCGTGACCGGTCGCGTTTTTGCCGCTGCACAGGACGGCGTTAAAGCGGCCGTAGGTAGGCATAAAGCTTTCGTTGTCAAGCTTTTTGATTTCTTCCGATAACATGATGAATCGCTCCCTCCGTTCAGTACAGCATGGTGCCGATGCCTTCGTTCGTCAGCAGCTCGATGAGGATCGAGTGGGCGATGCGCCCGTCGATGATGTGGGCGCGGCTGACGCCGCGGCGCACGGCCTCGACGCAGCACTGAATCTTCGGGATCATGCCGCCGGAGATGATGCCGTCGTGCTGGAGCTTCGGCACGGAGCTGACGTTGACCTCCGGGATCAGCGTGCTCTCGTCGTTGCGGTCGCGCAGCAGGCCGCGGATGTCGGTCATGAGGATGAGCTTCTTCGCGTTGAGCTTCGCCGCGATGTGGGCGGCGGCAATGTCGGCGTTGATGTTGTAGGCGTGGCCGTCGACGCCCGCCGCCACCGTCGAGATGACGGGGATGTACCCCTTGTCCATCGTGTCGATGATGATCTGCGGGTTGACGTCGACAATCTCGCCGACGTAGCCCAGATCCTCGGAGGCCGTCGCCTTCTCGGCGCGGAGCATCCCGCCGTCCATGCCGCACAGGCCGAGGGCGCGGCCGCTGTTGCGCTGCAGGAGCTGAACGAGATCCTTGTTGACCTTGCCCGCGAGCACCATCTGCACGACGTCCATCGTCTCCTCGTCGGTGTAGCGCAGGCCGTTGACAAAGCGGCTTTCCTTGCCGATCTTCTTGAGCATCGCGCTGATCTCAGGCCCGCCGCCGTGGACGAGCACCACGTTCACGCCGATGAGCTGCATGAGCACGATATCGCTCATGACCGCCTGCTTGAGCTCCTCGTTGATCATCGCGTTGCCGCCGTATTTGATGACGAGCGTCTGGCCGTAATACTGCCGGATATAGGGAAGCGCCTGTACCAGTACCTTTGCTCTGTCCGCATTCGTAATTTCCATGGGATTCCCCTCCTTGTCCTCTCGCAAAAATCAGGTGCGGTAGTCGCCGTTGATCTTCACATAGTCGTAGGTGAGATCGCAGCCGTACGCCTCGGCGCAGGCGTCGCCGTCGCCGAGCGCGACGAGAATGTCGATCTCGTCCTCTGTGAGAATCTCCTTCGCGAGCTCCTCGCTGAAGGGGATGCCAGCGCCGTTTTTGCACACGTCGATCGTGCCAGCCTTCGAGCGGAACGAGACATCGACGCGGTGAACATCCGTATCGGTGCCCGCGTAGCCGATGGCGCAGAGCACGCGGCCCCAGTTGGCGTCCGCGCCGAACATGGCGGCCTTGAGAAGGCTCGAGCAGATGACGCTCTTCGCGACCGTGCGCGCGTCCGCGAGATTCGCCGCGCCCGTCACCTTGCAGACGAGCAGCTTCGTCGCGCCCTCGCCGTCCTTCGCCATCTTGCGGGCGAGATCGATGCAGATGGCGCGCAGCGCGCCGACGAATTCCTCATAGTCCGGCGTGCCGTCGAGGATCTCCGGGTTCTCGGCGAGGCCGTTCGCCATCACCGTGATGGTGTCGTTCGTCGAGGTGTCGCCGTCGATGCTGACCATGTTGAACGACTCCGCGACCACGGAGCGCAGCGCCTTGTCGAGAACGGGAGCGGCAATCTTCGCGTCTGTCGTCAAAAAGCAGAGCATCGTGCACATATTCGGGTGAATCATGCCGGAGCCCTTGCAGATGCCGCCGAGACGCACCGTCTTTCCGCCGGCCGTGAACTCCGCCGCGGCCTCCTTGACGACCGTGTCCGTCGTCATGATGGCCTTCGCGGCGAGCTGAGAGCCGTCCTTCTTCAGGGTGGAGGCGAGCAGCGGAGCCGTCTCTTCGATCGGCTCGATCGGCAGCACCTGGCCGATGACGCCCGTGGACGCGACGATCACGTCGGACGCGTCGATGTTGAGCGCCTTGCCGGCGATCTCGCACATCCGCCAGGCCTTCTCCTCGCCGTCTGCGTTGCAGGTGTTCGCGTTGCCGGAGTTGCAGATGACGGCTCTGGCCACGCCGTTTGCCAGATTGCGCTTCGTCACCAGAATCGGCGCGCCCTTCACGAGGTTGCTCGTGTACATCCCCGCCGCCGCGCACGGGGCGGACGAGTAAATCATCGCCAGATCCGGCTTCGTCTTGTTCTTGCGGATACCGCAGTACATTCCGCCCGCGGTAAAGCCCTTTGCGGCAGTCACGCCGCCCTCAATCATCTTCATTGTATTTTCCCCCAGACTCAGGTGCGGACGCGGAAAACGCCCGCGCAAGCTGTCAAAATCTCAAACTGTCGGAACGGTTTCTCAGAACGCCGGCGGAAGGAGGCGAAGCCCCTCCGTCTCGTCGAGGCCGAACGCGAGGTTCATGTTCTGCACCGCCTGACCGGACGCGCCCTTGACCATATTGTCGATGGCGGAGATCGCCACGAAGGTGTTCGTGCGCGGATCCATGTGAAGCGAGACGTCGCAGAAGTTCGAGTACCACACGTTCTTGATGTCCGCGACGCGCCCCTTCGGCAGCAGGCGGACGAAATACTCGCCGTCGTACCGCTCATGGTAGACGCGCGAGAGCTCCTCCATCGTGACGCCGTCCTTGAGACGGGCGTAGCACGTCGCGAGGATGCCGCGGTTGACCGGAAGCAGATGGGGGACGAAGGTCAGCCTGACGGGAGCGCCCGCGGCCTTCGAGAGCGTCTGCTCCATCTCCGGGGTGTGGCGGTGCGCCGCCACCTTGTAAGCGGTGAACGCCTCGTTGAGCTCCGGATAGTGCGTGTTCTGCGTCATCTTGCGGCCCGCGCCCGTCACGCCGGACTTGCAGTCCGCGATGATGCCGTCTTTTTCAATGAGTCCGGCCTCGAGGGCGGGGTAAAGGGCCATCGGCACGGCGGTCGTGTAGCAGCCGGGATTCGCGATGAGGCGCTTGCCGCGGATCTCCTCGCGGAAGAATTCCGGCAGGCCGTAGACGGCCTTCTCGTGCAGGGCGGGATCGAGGAAGGAGTTGCCGTACCACTCCTTGTATTCGTCCTCGCTCTCGAGGCGGAAATCCGCGCCGAGGTCAATGAAGACCTTGCCCTTCGCGTCGCACTCCGCGGCGAGCTCCTGGGAGAGTCCGTGCGGCAGGGCGGCGAAAATGACGTCGCTCTTTTCCACGACCTCCTGCTGGTTGCCGCAGACAGCGTCGCACATCCCAAAATAGGAGGGATAGACGTCGGAAAGCTTCTGTCCCTCAAAGCTGACGGAGCTGACCGCGGCCAGCTCGGCGCCCGGATGGCCGGTCAGGATCCGGCAGAGCTCCGCGCCCGCGTAGCCCGTGGCGCCCACAACGCCTGCTTGAATTTTCATGTTCATTTCCCTTCCTTTTCGTCGAGAATAGCCAGCACGCGCGCCGTCTCGCGCCGCACGTTTTCCGGGGCGGGGCCGCCGAGCACGCGGCGGCCGTTCACGCAGCGCTCAAGCGAGATGGCGTCGTACACGTCCTCGACGAAGAGCTCGCAGTGCGCGCGGTATTCCGCGAGCGGCAGCGTCTCGAGCGTCTCGTGATGGTCGATGCAGTAGGCCACCAGCGCGCCCGTCACCTTGTACGCGTCGCGGAACGGCAGCCCCTTGCCCACGAGGTAGTCGGCGCAGTCCGTCGCGTTGATGAAGCCGCCCGCGGCGGCCTTTCTCATGTTTTCCGGCAGCGCCTTCATTGTGTCGAGCATCGGCACGAAGGCGAGCAGGCACATATGCAGCGTGTCGACCGCGTCGAAAACAGCCTCCTTGTCCTCCTGCATATCCTTGTTGTAGGCGAGGGGGAGACCCTTCATCATCGTCAGGAGCGTCGTCAGGTCGCCGACGACACGGCCCGTCTTGCCGCGCACAAGCTCGGCAATGTCGGGGTTCTTCTTCTGGGGCATGATGCTCGAGCCGGTCGAGAACGCGTCGTCGAGCTCCACAAACTTGAATTCCCACGAGCACCAGAGGATGATCTCCTCCGAGAAGCGGGAGAGGTGCACCATGCAGATCGCGATCGCCGCCGCCAGCTCCATGCAGAAGTCGCGGTCGGAGACGCCGTCGAGGCTGTTGTGCGTCGGCCCGTCGAAGCCGAGGAGAGAGGCCGTCAGCTCGCGGTCGAGCGGGTACGTCGTCCCCGCCAGCGCGCCGGAGCCGAGCGGGCAGACGTTCATGCGCCGCTGCGCGTCCTCCAGACGCGACAGATCGCGCAGAAACATCTCCGCGTACGCCATCAGATGGTGGCCGAAGGTGATGGGCTGCGCGCGCTGCAGATGCGTGTAGCCCGGCATGACGTCCCCGGCGTGCTCCTCCGCCTTATGGCAAAGGACGCGCACCAGCTCCGTCAGCTGACCGCGCAGCTCCTCACAGCGGCCGCGCAGGTAGAGGCGATCGTCGAGGGCGACCTGATCGTTGCGGCTGCGCGCCGTGTGCAGCCGCTTGCCGGAGTCGCCGAGGCGGGCCGTCAGCTCCGCCTCGATGAAGGTGTGCACGTCCTCGGCGCTCATGTCGATGGGGAGCGCGCCGCTCTCGATGTCGGAAAGAATCCCCTCGAGTCCGGCGCAGATTTTCTCCGACTCCGCCTTGTCGAGGACGCCGCAGGCGCCCAGCATCGTCGCGTGGGCGATGCTGCCCTGAATGTCCTCCTTTACCATGCGGCTGTCAAAGGAGATGGAGGAGTTGAAATCGTTCGTCGTCTTGTCCAGTTCCTTGTGGAACCGTCCCGTCCAGAGCTTCATGCGAATAATCTCCTTTTTGGGACGCCCCGGCGGGGCGCGTTCTGTCTGTCAATAAAAACGGAAAGCGGGGGATCGAGCCTGGGCCGATCCCCCTCGGTGTTTCCGAACGCACGGCGGCGCCGTACATTGCTTTTTTCAAAAAATGCTTACTTTCCGGCCTTCTCGAGCTTCTGGCGCTTCATCGCCTGCACCTTGATCGGCAGGCCGAACAGGTTGATGAACCCGGCGGAGTCCGCCTGGTTGTAAACCTCGTCCTCGCTGAAGGTCGCGATCTCCTCGTCGTAGAGCGAGTAGTCGGAGGTCACGCCGGCGTCGATGATGTTGCCCTTGTAGAGCTTGAGCTTCACATCGCCCGTCACGGTCTGCTGCGTGCTCGTCACGAACGCGCTGAGCGCCTCGCGCAGGGGAGTGAACCACTCGCCGTTGTAGACCATCTCGGCGAACTTGATGGCGACCTGCTGCTTGTAGTGGTACGTTGCCTTGTCGAGGCAGATTTCCTCGAGCTTGTTGTGCGCGTGGTAGAGAATGGTGCCGCCGGGAGTCTCATAGACGCCGCGGGACTTCATGCCCACGAGGCGGTTCTCCACGATGTCGGCGAGGCCGATGCCGTTCTCGCCGCCGAGGCGGTTGAGCTCCTCGATCATCTCCACGCCGCCGAGCTTTCTGCCGTCGAGCTTCGTGGGGACGCCCTTCTCAAAATGGAGGGTGATGTAGGTCGGCTTGTCGGGAGCCTGCTCGGGGGAAACGCCGAGCTCCAGGAAGCCGGGCTTGTTGTACTGCGGCTCGTTCGCCGGATCCTCGAGGTCGAGGCCCTCGTGCGAGAGGTGCCACAGGTTCTTGTCCTTGGAATAGTTCGTCTCGCGGGTGATCTTAAGCGGGACGTTGTGCGCCTCCGCGTAATCGATCTCCTCATCGCGGGACTTGATGCTCCAGATTCTCCACGGAGCGATGATGGGCATCTCCGGCGCGAACGCCTTGATGGCCAGCTCGAAGCGGACCTGATCGTTGCCCTTGCCGGTGCAGCCGTGGCAGATGGCGTCGGCGTTCTCGGCCTTCGCGATCTCAACAAGGCGCTTCGCGATCAGCGGGCGGGCAAAGCTCGTGCCGAGCAGGTAGCTGTTCTCATACACGGCGCCGGCCTGCAGCGTCGGCCAGATGTAATCCTCAACGAAGGAATCCTTCAGATCGGCGATGTAGAGCTTGGAAGCGCCCGTCTTCTTCGCCTTCTCCTCGAGGCCGGTCAGCTCGCTGCCCTGTCCCACGTCGGCCGCCACCGCGACGACCTCGCAGTTGTTGTAGTTTTCCTTGAGCCACGGGATGATGATGGACGTGTCCAGTCCGCCGGAATACGCCAGTACGACCTTCTTGATTTCCTTAGCCATGGTACCGTATCTCCTTTATCTATTCATTCTTCAGCTGTCGGCTTTCCAGCCGTTATTCATCTGTGTCCCATTATACACCCGGGTTGCAAAAAATCAAGTGTTTTGTGTATAAATATTCAAATTATCCAGATTACACAAATTCCGAAACCACCGCCGGAGAAAACTGAGCGTTCTGAAGCTCTTTTTCCGGGAGCGGGAAAAAAAGAAGGGCCTTTGCGCGATCCCCTTTCTTTTTTTCCTGAATTTGTATACAATAAATGAGGATACCCTGCAAAACAAAAGGAGGAGCACAGCATGGCCAATTGGAAAGAAATCAACGTGAACGACTGGAACGAAAACCCGTTTACCCGTATCGGGACGGACTGGATGCTCGTGACCGCCGGCAATCAGGAGAAGTGCAACACGATGACGGCGAGCTGGGGAGGCGTCGGCGTGCTTTGGAACAAGCCGGTGTCGTTTCTCTTTATTCGTCCGCAGCGCTATACGCTCGGGTTCATCGAGCGCGAGGCGTATTACAGCCTCGCCTTCTTCGGCGACGGCCATCGGAACGCGCTGAATTTCTGCGGGACGAAGAGCGGCCGTGAGTATGACAAATGGAAGGAGACGGGGCTGACGCCCGCGTTCGATCTCGCGCCGTATCCGGAGGAGGCCGAGGTCGTCCTCATCTGCCGCAAGCTCTACCGCCAGGACATGACGCCCGAAGCGTTCCTCGACGAGAAGCTTCGCGGAGATAATTATCCGAAGGACGATTATCACCGCGTCTTCGTCGGAGAGATCGTCAAGGTTCTCGTCCGCGAATCGTAATGAAGAAAGGGCCGCTGCCGGGGAGGCAGCGGCCCTTTCTTATACCGGGATTCCCTGCGCGGCGCGCACCCGGCTGAGCGTCACGGGGGAGACGTCAAGAAAGGAAGCGATATAGCGCAGCGGCACATCCTCCTCAAGCTCCGGGTAGCGGCTGATAAACCATCTGTATTTTTCCGCCGCGTCCATGCTGGAAAGCATCTGCCGGATTTCCGCGTGAATGTTCATGGAATGATACATCAGGCGGTCGTGCAGTCTCTGCGCCTCCGGCTCGCGCTCAATCAGGCCGACGGCCGCCTGTATGGGGACGGTAAACATCTCGCTCTGCTTGATGGCCTGCATGGTAATCTGCGCGGGAGCGTAAAACGGTATGCTCGCGACGATTGGATCCCCCGGGCGGCAGCAGAAGCAGTCCGTCGCGTCCTTTCCGGTTCGGCTGTTAAAATATCCGCGGAATGCGCCGCTCCACAGAAAAGCAAGCCGCTCGGGCGTCTGCCCCTCGCGGAGGACGATCTCATTCTTTTTGACGGTCTGAATTTCCGCCAGCGGCAGAATCGATTGCACAACGGCTTCGTCTGTGAGACCGAGCGTCTCCCTCACAAAGCTTTCAATGGTCACTTGTGTTCCTCCCAGCACGATGGATGACTGCGTCGGGTCGCCTATACTTTATGCACCTTTCTGCAGCAGAGTAACCATAATATTACCATATATTTTCTTCTTCTGCAATCGTTTCCTGCGCTTTTGCGCGTTAAATTGTAAAAAATACTGTTTTGGCATAGGGATAACAGAAAAGCCCGGCAGCGATATGCTGCCGGGCTAAAAGAAAGAGTCCGGACGCCAAGGCGTCCAGACTCAGTCTGGTCGAGGTGACTGGATTCGAACCAGCGGCCTCTACGTCCCGAACGTAGCGCTCTACCAAACTGAGCCACACCTCGAAATGGCTGCGGAAGAAGGATTCGAACCCTCACAAACAGAGTCAGAGTCTGCCGTGCTACCTTTACACAATTCCGCAAT
>CALWIH010000032.1 GCA_944380675.1 uncultured Clostridia bacterium
AACGCCTCCTGCACCACGAACTGCCTGGCTCCTATCGCCAAGGTTCTGAACGACAAGTTCGGCATTAAGGACGGCCTGATGACCACGGTTCACTCCACCACCGCTACCCAGAAGACCGTTGACGGCCCGTCCCTGAAGGATTGGCGCGGCGGCCGCGCTGCTGCGGGCAACATCATCCCCTCCTCCACCGGCGCTGCGAAGGCTGTCGGCAAGGTTATCCCCGAGCTCAACGGCAAGCTGACCGGTATGTCCATGCGTGTTCCGACCCTGGACGTCTCCGTCGTCGACCTGACCGTCAACCTCGCCAAGCCCGCCACCTACGAGGAGATCTGCGCCGCCATGAAGGAGGCCTCCGAGGGTGAGCTGAAGGGCGTTCTGGGTTACACGGACGAGGCTGTTGTCTCCTCCGACTTCCTGGGCGACACCCGCACCTCCATCTTCGACGCCACCGCCGGCATCGCTCTGACCGACACCTTCGTGAAGGTCGTCTCCTGGTATGACAACGAGGTTGGTTACTCCAACAAGGTGCTGGAGCTCATCGAGCATATGTACTCCGTTGACCACAAGTAAGAACTGCCGCCTCTAAACGGTATTTCAATGGAAAAGGGACTGCGAAAGCAGTCCCTTTTCTTTTTCCTCCTTGCGCCCCCCTTCTTTTCGCGGTATGATGGAGGGGAAGACTCCGCGTTGGGCGGAGGAGGAAGGGAGGAAACCATATGCTCACACAGCCGCTGCTGGAAAACTGGGAGCTCCTGTGGCAGGGGAAGGAAGTTGACGTGCGGGTGCCGTGCTCGCTGTATACCGATCTGTACCGGTGCGGGGCGATTCCCGACCCGTATTTCCGCGACAACGAAACGGCGGCGTTCGAGCTCTCGAAGGAGGACTGCGCCGTGCGGACGTCGTTCGACGCGCCGCCGGAGCTGCTCGCCTGCCCGCGCGTGCTGCTGCGCTTCGAGGGCGTCGACACGCTCGCGGAGATCGTCCTCAACGGAACGGCGCTCGGCAGGACGTTCAATATGCACCGCGTCTGGGAATTTTCCGTGCGGGAGCTGCTGCGCGAGCGGGACAACCGGCTCGAGGTACGCTTTTCTTCCCCGCTGCGCTATCTCGAGGAGCAGGTGCGCCTGCACGGCTCGATCCCGTGCAACGGCGACACCGTCGACGGCTTCCCTTATCTGCGCAAATCAAGCTGTATGTTCGGCTGGGACTGGGGCCCCCGCCTGCCCGACATGGGGCTGTTCCGCCCCGTCTCCCTGCTGGGCGTGCGCGCAGCGCGGCTGACGGACGTCCTCGTCCGGCAGGAGCACGGGGACGGGCGCGTCCTGCTGCGCTTCTTTGTCGGGAGCGAGGGGAGGACGGACGGCTGGCGCGTCCGCATGACGTCCCCCGACGGCGGGGTGCTCGAGGCCGCGGATTCCCCGCGCGAGCTCGCAATCGAGAGCCCGCAGCTCTGGTACCCGCGCGGGTACGGCGCGCAGCCGCTCTACACGGTGCGCGTCGAGCTGCTCTCGGGAGGCGCGGTCGAGGACGTGTGGGAGAAGCGCATCGGCCTGCGCACGATGACCGTGCGCCGCGAGCGCGACGAATGGGGCGAGAGCTTCGCTCACGAGGTCAACGGCGTCCCCGTCTTCGCGATGGGCGCGGACTACATTCCGGAGGACTGCCTGCTCCCGCGCATCACGCCGGAAACGACGCGCCGCCTGCTCAAGCAGTGCGCGGCGGCCAACTACAACACCGTGCGCGTATGGGGCGGCGGCTTCTACCCGCACGACTGGTTCTACGACGTCTGCGACGAGCTCGGCCTGCTCGTCTGGCAGGATCTCATGTTCGCCTGCGCGACGTACCGACTGACGGACGAATTTGAGGAGAACATCTCCCGTGAGATCGAGGAGAACGTCCGCCGCATCCGCCATCACGCCTGCCTCGCCCTCTGGTGCGGCAACAACGAGATGGAGGGCTTCCTCTACGACGGCTTCGGCGAGACGCCGCAGCTCAAGGGCGACTACACCAGAATGTACTCGTACGTCATTCCGAAAATCATCCGCCGCACCGACCCGGACGCCTTCTATTGGCCGTCGAGCCCGTCCTCCGGCGGAGACTTCGACAACCCGCACGACGAGGCGCGCGGCGACGCCCACTACTGGGCCGTCTGGCACGGGTACAAGCCCTTCCCCGACTACCGCAGGCACACGTTCCGGTACGCGTCCGAGTTCGGCTTCGAGTCGCTCCCCGCGCTCCGGACGATCGAGTCGTTCACCGCGCCGGGGGACCGCAACGCGTTCTCCTACGTCATGCAGCGGCACCAGAAGTGCTTCGGCGGCTTCGCGAAGATGATGGTGTACCTCTCGCAGTATTTCCGCTACCCGACGACGCTCTCCGACCTGGTGTACGCCTCGCAGCTCATGCAGGCGCAGGCGATGCGGTACGCCGTCGAGCACTGGCGGCGGCACCGCGGGCAGTGCATGGGCGCGATCGTCTGGCAGCTCAACGACTGCTGGCCCGTCGCCTCCTGGTCCTCCATCGACTACGAGGGGCGCTGGAAGGCGCTGCACTATTTCGAGAAGCGCTTCTTCGCCCCGCTGCTCCTCTCCTGCTGCGAGGAGGGGATGCTCTCGCAGGATCCGAACGTCAACTCCCGCGAACCGGCTTACGAAAAGAGCGCGCGCATGAGCGTCGTCAACGAGACGGCGCAGGACCGCCGCGTCCTCGTCTCGTGGCGGCTGTACTCGCCTCTCTCCCTGCCGGTGAGCGAGGAACACCGCAGGGAACTGACCGTCCCCGCCTATTCCGCCGTCTGGCTCGACAAGGTGGAGCTTCCGGACGCGGAGCCCCGCTTCGACCACATCGGCTTCAGCCTGAACGACGAGCATGGCGCCCGCCTCTCCTACGGAACCGCCCTCCTCTCGACGCCGCAGATCTACGAGTACGCCGACCCGAAGCTCTCGGTGCGCGTCGAGGGGGACGAGCTCGTCGTCACGGCGGCGGCTTACGCGTCCTGCGTGGAGATTCAGAACCGCCGGGAGGATCTCCTCCTCTCTGACAACTACTTCGACATGGAGGCCGGCGAGCGCCGCGTCTCGATCCTCTCCGGCTCCCCCGACGGCCTGCGCCTGCGCAGCGTCTACGACATCGGCAGAGGCTGACAAGAAGCCCGGCCCTTCCCGCGCGGAAGAGCCGGGCCTTTCCTTACAGCGCTTCGATGGACACGCCGGGATAGTACCAGCGCACGATTTCCTCCCACGAAGCGCCCTGCCGCGCCATGTACTGCGCGCCCGTCTGGCTCATGCCGACGCCGTGGCCGTAGCCTGTGACGGTAAAGGTGAACGCGCCGTCCGCAAAGGAGACGGTGAAGTTCTGCGACCGCAGGCCGAGCGCCGAGCGCAGCGCCGCGCCGTCGACCGGGACGCCGCCCGCCGTGACCGAGAGGACGCTGCCCGAGGCGGTGCGGCTCAGCTCGCCGAACCACGCGGCGGGGTCGCCGCCGAGAACGGCGTCCGGGGCAAGGCCGAGCAGCGCCGCCCTGATCTCCTCCTGCGGGAACGAGGCCGACGTCCGGTAGCCGGCGGCGTAGGCGTCGCCGGGACTCGCGACGGGGACGAGATAGCTGCGCTCCCCGCCCCAGACGTCCGCGGAGCTCTCCGTCACGCCGCCGGAGATTGCGAAGAAGACGGCGTCGATCAGCTCGCCCCCGCTGCGGAGCACGAGGCCGTTGACGTCGCGCGCGGCCTCGTCGAGACGGGCGTAATACTCGTCGTACCGATCGCCGTAGCGCGTCTTCATCAGCTCCGGCGTTACATATTTCTCGCCGATGGAGAGGTCGGCGGAGAAATCCGCGCCCTGAAGCGCCGGGTCCGGCGAGGCGCGCTGCTCGTCCCGCAGACGCGCGTAGTAGGTGTACGCGGCGACAGCCTGCGCCCGCAGCGCCTCCGGCTCCCAGGAGGGGGAAATCTCCGCCGCCGTTCCGCCGCGCAGGAACTCGAGCCGGCTGACGCGCACAACCTCGCCGGTGGAGGTGTCGAGGATGGCGAAGTCGTCCCCGACGTCCGCCGCCTCCGGCTCCGGCGCCGACTGCGCGGGCGGCTCTAAGGCGTCCTCCGGCTCGTCCCCGGCGCTCCCGCCCATCGCGAACAGCGGAATCACAAAAAGTAGCGCCGCCAGCAAAGCGGCCTCCACAACGTTCCTTTTCATCCTCTTCCTCCTTGTAACGTATCAAAGCATTTACAGAAAGTTCTTGCAAATTATTCATAAATGTGCCTTCATAATTTGCTTTTCCCGTATGTTACGGCGAAAAATGCAATTTTCGTAGGAATAATTGCATTTTCAAGGCCGGATTGATTGACTTTCGCGTCCGTATGCGATACAATAGGGAACGATCGCGAAACAGAGAACATGGGAATCGCGCGTTTCCCGCGAGGCGGAAGCGCGGAAGGGAGAGAGGGACATGGAAAAAGAGATCAAGGGGCAGACAAGGCAGCATACGCTCGAGCAGCTGTGCGAGGAGTTCCGCGCCAACAATAAGATTGCCCCTGAGGATTTTGAGCTGTACAATGTCAAGCGCGGCCTGCGCAACCCGGACGGAACGGGCGTCATGGCGGGCCTGACGCTGATCTGCAACGTGCACGGCTATCTGATCGCGGACGGCGAGCGCATTCCTGACGAGGGCAAGCTGACGTACCGCGGCATCAACGTGCGTGAGATCGTCGACGGCTGCGCGGCGGAGAACCGCTTCGGCTTCGAGGAGGTCGCCTGGCTTCTCCTGTTCGGCAAGCAGCCGACGCGCGCCCAGCTCGATCGCTTTTCCGCCGTCCTGAACAGCTACCGCGAGCTTCCGGAGTATTTCGCGGAGGATATGATCATCAAGGCGCCGTCGCGCAACATCATGAACAAGCTCGCCCGCTCCGTGCTGGCGCTGTACTCGTACGACGACAACCCGGACGACATTTCGCTCGAGAACACGATGCGGCAGTCGATGCAGCTTATCGCGCGTCTGCCCACGATCATGACGTACGCGTATCAGGTCAAGCGCCGTCATTTCGATAAGCAGAGTATGTTCTTCCATCCGCTCGACCCGAACCATTCCTCGGCGGAGGCGATTCTCAACGCGATTCGCCCCGACCGCCAGTTTACGGACGAGGAGGCCAAGCTCCTCGACCTGTGCATGATGCTGCACGCCGAGCACGGCGGCGGCAACAACTCCACGTTCACGGCCCGCGTCCTCTCCTCGACGGGGACGGACATCTATTCCGCGATGGCGGCGGCCATCGGCTCCCTGAAGGGCCCGCGCCACGGCGGCGCGAACCACCGCGTCATGATGATGATGGGCGAGCTCATGGAGAACGTCGACGACTGGGAGAGCGACGCGAAGGTCAAGGACTACCTCGCTAAAATTGTACGCAAGGAGGCCGGCGATCATTCCGGTCTCATCTACGGCATGGGACACGCGGTGTACACCGTCTCCGACCCGCGCGCCGTCATTCTCAAGCAGAAGGCCAGAAAGCTCGCCGCAGAGCGCGGCATGGATCGCCAGTTCGACCTCTTTGAGCGCGTCGAGCGGCTCGCTCCCGAGGTCTTCGCCGGCGTCAAGGGCGACAAGAAGGTCATCTCCGCGAACGTCGACTTCTACTCCGGCCTCGTGTACGAGTGCCTCGGCATCCCGAGCGACCTGTATACGCCCCTCTTCGCCGTCTCGCGCATCGCCGGCTGGTGCGCGCACCGCATTGAGGAGATCGAGACGTGCGGCCGCATCATGCGCCCCGCCTACCGCTCCCTCTCCCAGGCGAAAACCTACGTCCCCCTCGACCGGCGCGGCTGAGCCTTCGCTTCGCGCGCAGCACGGAGCAAATTGCGCCCGCACCCCCGCGCCCGGAGGATTTCCTCCCGTGCATGGGATGCTGTCGGACTTCACAAAAAAAGCAGAGACCCCGCCGCGGCCCATTGCCGCTAAGCGGGGTCTCGTTTTTATATACCTGACTCCTGCCGCCTCCCTCGCCCCCCTTTCCCGCCTCCTGCTCCGAGAGTAGACGCGGGCAACAAAATAAGACCCCTTTGCGACGTGAGATCGCAAAGGGGTCGATTTCCTTCTGCGAGACCGACGGCGGGCTCGCCCGCCGTGCGCGAAGTGCGTGCAGGCTCAGCCTGCTGCAGATTCAATCTGCCTGCCCTCCCGCAGCGAGGAACGACGCGGGCAAATAAACAAGACCCCTTTGCGACGTGAGATCGCAAAGGGGTCGATTTCCTTCTGCGAGACCGACGGCGGGCTCGCCCGCCGTGCGCGAAGTGCGTGCAGGCTCAGCCTGCTGCAGATTCAATCTGCTGCGCCGAGGTAGGCGGCGCGGACTTTGGGGTCGGCGGCGAGGTCGGAGGCGGTGCCGGACATGGAGATGGTGCCGGTCTCGAGGACATAGGCGCGGTTGGCGATCTCGAGGGCCTGCTTGGCGTTCTGCTCGACGAGCAGGACGGTCATGCCGGACTGGTTGACGTCGCGGATGATGCTGAAAATCTCGTTGACGAGGAGGGGGGAGAGACCCATGGAGGGCTCGTCGAGGAGGAGCATCTTCGGGTTGGACATGAGGGCGCGGCCGATGGCGAGCATCTGCTGCTCGCCGCCGGAGAGCGTGCCGGCGATCTGGCGGCGGCGCTCCTTGAGGCGCGGCAGGCGCTCAAAGATGCGGTCGAAATCCTTCTGGATGTTCGCGCTGTCGCGGCGGATGTACGCGCCCATCTCGAGGTTTTCCTGTACCGTCATGCTCGCGAAAATGCGGCGTCCCTCCGGCACCTGGGCAAGGCCGAGACGGATGATCCTGTGCGCCTCCATCGAGCGGAGATTGCTGCCGCAGAAATCGAGCTCGCCGGACTTCGCCTTGACGAGGCCGCTGATCGCGTGGAGGGTCGTCGTCTTGCCGGCGCCGTTCGCGCCGATCAGCGTGACAATCTCGCCCTCGCGCACCTCGAAGGATACTTTCTTAATGGCGTGGATCGAGCCGTAATAGACCTCCAAATCCTTGACGGAAAGCATCACCTTGTTGTCTGCCATCTTCACTCACCTCCCAGGTACGCCGTGATCACCTTCGGGTTCGTGCGAACCTCCTCGGGCGTGCCCGAGGCGATGATACGGCCGTAATCGAGCACCACAAGGTGCTCGCAGATTCCCATAACGAAGCTCATGTCGTGCTCGATGAGGAGAATCGCGACATGGAAGCGCGAGCGAATCAGCTCAATCGTCTCCATCAGCTCGGCGGTCTCCGTCGGGTTCATGCCGGCGGCGGGCTCGTCGAGAAGGAGCACCTTCGGGTCGCCCGCGAGGGCGCGCGCGATCTCGAGCTTTCTCTGCTGGCCGTAGGGAAGATTTTTCGCCCTGTCCTGCGCGTGGCCCTCCAGATGGAAGACGCGCAGCAGATCCATGGCCTTCTCCTCCACGGCGGCCTCCTCGCGCCAGTACGAGGGCAGGCCGAGAATACCGGCGAGGGCGGAGTAGTTCATCTTCTGGTTCATCGCGACGCGGACGTTGTCGAGCACGGACATATCCTTGAACAGGCGAATGTTCTGGAACGTGCGCGCGACGCCCATCTTCGTGATCTGGTACGTCTTTTTGCCGAGGATGCTCCT
The DNA here is from genome assembly GCA_944380675.1 of uncultured Clostridia bacterium. GTDB lineage: Bacteria > Bacillota > Clostridia > Oscillospirales > Acutalibacteraceae > Caccousia. The sequence goes on from CALWIH010000032.1 coordinate 7,606, forward strand.
GCCGTCGAGCTTGATCTGGCCCGTCGTCGGGGTGTAGACGCCCGTCAGGAGGTTGAAGACCGTCGTTTTGCCGGCGCCGTTCGGGCCGATCAGACCCATAATCTGGTTTTCATGGAGCGTAAAGTGGACGTCGTCGACGGCGTGCAGGCCGCCGAACACAATGCTCAGGTTCTCCGCCTCGAGGACGGGAACGCTCTTCTTCTCAGACTCCGCCACGGCTCACTCCCCCTTTCCCTGCTTCGCGCCGCCCGCGCGCTTCGCCGTGAGACGGGAAACGAGGCGGGAGAGCGAGAACTCATGCTGCCCCATCAGACCGGACGGCTTGAACAGCATGACGATGATCAGAATCACGGCGTAGATGAGCATCCGGTAATCCTCGAAGCCGCGCAGGAACTCGGGCAGAATCGTCAGCACGATGGCCGCGATGATGGAGCCCGTGATCGAGCCGAGGCCGCCGAGCACGGCCATCAGGAGGATTTCGACGGAATAGTCGAAGTTGAACTTCGAGGGGTCGAGCACGCCGATGTGATGCGCGTAGAGCGAGCCCGCGACGCCGGCGAAGAACGCCGCCATCACGAAGGCGAACAGCTTGTAATACGTCGTGTGGACGCCGGACGCCTCGGCGGCAATCTCGTCCTCGCGGATCGCGATGACGGCGCGGCCGTGGCGGGAGCGGACGAACGCCCAGATGACAACGACCGTCACAACGGCAAGCCAGAAGACGTAGGAATATTTCGCGAGGGAAAGGCTCGTCGCGTCGCTGCCCTGAGGCAGGATCGTCGGGATGCCGCGCAGACCCTTCGCGCCGCCGGTGAAGTCGCACGCGAGAATGATGACGCGGATGATCTCGCCGAAGCCGAGCGTGATGATCGCGAGGTAGTCGCCGCGCAGACGCAGCGCCGGAACGCCGATGATAACGCCGAAGACCGCCGCCACCACGCCCGCGAGGACGATGCCGATCGGGAAGGCGATGGTGATCGGCAGGCCGGAATACAGCGTAAAGAGAGCCGCCGTGTACGCGCCGACGCTCATGAAGCCCGCGTGACCGAGCACCAGCTGGCCGAGGAAGCCGCTCACGAGGTTGAGGCTGACCGTCAGGATGATGTTGATGAACATCGTCGTCATGATGCCGGAGGTGTAGCGGTTGATGACGCCGCTGCCGATCAGGACGAAGAAGAGGAGGTACGCCGCGACGAGCAGAACGAGGTTGACGGCGTAGGAGACGAGCTTATTCTTCGGGACGAGTCCCGGCTTCTTTTGTTTTGTCATGCAGCGCCGCCCCCTTATACCTTTTCCTTGATGTTCTTCCCGAGAAGCCCGGTGGGCTTGATGAGAAGCACCAGAATCAGAATGCCGAACACGACGGCGTCGGTGATCTGCGAGAGGCCGACGGCCTTCGTAAGGCTCTCCGCGACGCCGATCAGCAGACCGCCGATCATCGCGCCCGGGATGCTGCCGATGCCGCCGAGGACGGCCGCGACGAACGCCTTGAGGCCGAGGAGGCTGCCCATGTACGGGGTGATCGACGGGTACGCGCCGACGTAGAGCACCGCGCCGACCGCCGCGAGGCCGGAGCCGACGGCAAAGGTAAACGCGATGGTGTTGCGCGAGGAGACGCCCATGAGCTTCGCGGCGCCGGCATCCTCACTCGTCGCGCGCATGGCCTTGCCGATCCGCGTTTTCTTGACGAGGAGCTGCAGGAGAATCATGATGACGACGGAGGTCGCGATGGTGATGAGCGTCACGCTGCTGATCTCCAGCGGCCCAATCGGGACGGGGAAGCTCGGCAGGACGTTGGAGACAGACTTCGCGTCCGACTTGAAGATCAGCTGGAACAGGTTCTGCAGCAGCATACTCACGCCGATCGCGGTGATGAGCAGCGAGATGCGCGGGGCGTTCTTGTTCAGAAGCCGCTGATACGCGACCTGCTCAATGACGACGCCGACGACGGCGCAGAACAGCACCGCCGCGAGGATCGCCGCCCACAGGGGCGTGCCCGCCAGAATCAGCATGACGTAGGTGGCGTACGCGCCGACCATGATGATGTCGCCGTGCGCGAAGTTGATAAGCTGCGTGATACCGTAGACCATGCTGTAGCCGAGCGCGACGAGGGCGAAAATGCTGCCCTGACTCAGGCCGTTGATGATCTGCGTAAGAAATTCCATGCCTGTCCCTCCTGCCTCAAGATAATCCAAAAGGGGGTGACCGAAATCATCCCCTTTTGGCACGCGCGCCCCGAAGGACGCGATCAATTCAGTTCAAAAAGGAAGCTCTTACGCCTCCGGGTTGTAGTTCTCGACGAACTTGTACGCGTTGTCCTGGATGGAGACGATGACGGCGGACTTCTGCGGGTTGCGGTCCGCGTCGAACGTCATGTGGCCCGTCAGGCCGTCGTACTCGAGAGCGGCCATCGCGTCGATGATCGCCTGGGAGTCGGTGCTGCCGGCGTTCTCAATCGCGGTCGCCATCATGTAGGTCGCGTCGTAGGCGAGGACGGCGAACATATTCGGATCCATCTCATACTTCTCCTTATAGGTGGAGATGAAGTTCTGGACGCGCTCGTCCGTGCTCTCGGTGCTGTACTGGCTGCAGAAAACGCCGCCGTCGAGCACGCTGGAATCAAAGTTGTCGGTGAGAACGGAATCCCAGCCGTCCGCGCCGCAGAGCGCCGCGGTCACGCCGACCTCGTTGGCCTGCGCGGAGATGAGGCGGAGATCCTCATAGTAGACAGGCAGGAACAGAACGTCCGGGTTCTGGCCCTTGATGTTCGTCAGCTGGCTCTTGAAGTCGACGTCGCCGTCCTGGTACTTCTCCTCGGCGACAACCGTCATGCCGAGCTCGCCGGCCTTCGCGACAAACGCCTCGGCAATGCCGGAGGAGTAATCGTCCGCCATGTCATAGAGGATCGCCACGGTGGAAGCGCCGAGCTTCTCGGACGCGTAGGAGGCCATCAGCTCGCCCTGGAACGGGTCAGTGAAGCACGCGCGGAAGATGTTCGGGCCGGTCGTCGTGACCTCAGCCGCGGTGGCGGAGGCGGTGATGATCGGGATGTTGTCCTGCTGGGACTGCTGCGCCACGGCCAGCGTCGGCTTCGTCGTCACGTCGCCGATGATCGCCACGACCTGGTCGTTCTGGACGAGCTTGTTGTAGGCGTTGACGGCCTCGGTGGCGTCGCCCTTCTCGTCGTAGTAGATGTACTCGATCTGCTTGCCGTTGATGCCGCCGTCGGCGTTGATGTCCTCAACGGCCATCAGGACGCCGTTGTTGACGGCCACGCCGTAGCTGGAGGCGTCGCCCGTCAGCGGAGCGAGGCCGCCGATGCGGATCTTGTCGGAATTACCGGCGTCGCCGGAGCCGCCGTTCTCGGAGCAGCCGGTCACAGCGCCGAGCATGAGCACGGCCATCAGGGCCGCAAGAAAACGCTTTTTCATTGCAATCATACCCTCCTGTTGGAAGAGGTGCGGCCGCAGGGCAGCGCACCCTTTGTCGTAGTAAAGCATCGCTTTAATGGTATGAATTATACTACTTGGCCGCCTTTTTTTCAATAACAATCCCCGAAAAGGGACGTTCCCCGAAAAAGAATCGTCCAAATTCACACAAATTTCATATTTTCAGAAGCGAATCTCTGCGCTTTTGCGGGAGGTTTTCCCCCGTCCCGCACGGGAGAAGCGTCCGGAGGACGGGCTTCCTTCCCGGCGGGAATCAGAGCTCGCCGGGGAAATGCGCGCGGTAGACCGCCAGAATCCGCGGCAGCACGGCGGAGAGCGCGTACGGCCCGAGAGACCGGGCGGCGGCGTCCGAGAGGCGGCCTCGCAGCTCGGGCGAACGGCACAGGAGCGTCATGGCCCGCGCCGCCTCCCGCGGGCTGTCGGGAGAAAAGAGCAGGCCGCTCTCCCCGGAGCGGATCAGGTCTGCGTGCCCCTTGACGCGCGACGCCGCGACGGGCAGGCGGGCGGCCATCGCCTCCATCACGCCGAAGGGCAGGCCCTCGCCGCGGCTCGCGGAGACGGCGGCGTCGCACGCCGGGAAAATTCTCTCCATCCCGGAAAGCTCGCCCGCGAAGACCACGCGGCGCGCGACGCCGAGCTCCTCCGCGAGGCGGACGCAGTCCTCCCGGAGCGCGCCGTCCCCCGCGAGGAGGAGGCGCGCGTTCGGGCAGGCGCGCGCCGTGCGGGCGAAGGCGCGCAGGAGCAGGGCGTGGTTTTTCCGGGCGGAGAACTCCGCGGCGCAGACGAAGACGAAATCGCGCCCGCCGAGGCCGAGGCGGCGGCGCACGGAAAGGCGCTCCTCCTCCGGGAGGGAAACCGCATAGCGCGGCAGATCGACGCCCATCCCCGGGATGAGGCGCACCGTGCCGGAGGCGGAGAGATGGTGGCGCTGGGCGATCGCCCTGTCCTCGGCGTTCATGACCATAAGCACGTCCGTCACGGGGGCGAGAAGCTTCTCCGGGGCGAGCCAGGCGGCGCGGCGCGGCGCGCTGCCGGACTCGGAAAAGAGATAGCCGTGGCAGGTGTAGAAGATTTTCGGCCGGCAGCGCAGCGTGAGGGCGGCGGCGCGCACCGCGGCGGCGGCCAGCGTCGTGTGGACGCTCACGGCGTCGAAGCGCCCCCGCGCAAGGAGGCTCCGCGCGGCGAGGACGGCCTGCGCGTTCCGCGGGCTGAGCGGCCGCTTGACGAGCGGAAGCGCCTCCGAGCGGTTCGCGAAGGGGACACTCTCCCCCGTCCCGGACGCGGCCCAGACCTCCCAGCCCGCCTCGCGGAAGGCGCGCAGATACGGCAGGTGAAAGCGCAGAAGATGGGACGCGGTGGAGGCGCAGAACAAAATCCGTCTCATGGCGTTCCCCTCCTCACGGCCGGAAGAAGGTGACGTACGGCAGCAGGAGGGTGCGATCCTGCACCAGCATCCACACATAGCAGAGCAGACCGACGCAGACAAGGCCGAAGACGGCGTAGCGGTAGGAATACTTGCGGCTGAGCTGGGCGATGCGCTCCTCGCGGCGCGCGATCGCCTGCTTCCTCGTCCTTCCCTTTTTGACGGAGGCGGGAGCGCTCTGAAGCTCGGCGAGCCTGCCGCGGTCGGCGTCGAGCGAGACGAGGAATTCCGGGATGATGAGAATCGCCGTGGTGAAGAACAGCATCCCGAAGCGCTGGAACAGGAAGTGCTTGCACGTCATGAGATAGAGCAGGCCGGCGTAGATCGAGAAATTGACGAGGACGATGTTGTTCGGGTCGCGCCGCAGCAGATAGCCGCGCAGGCAGACGATCACCAGCATCGTGACGACGGGCACGAAGGCCGTCTGCCAGTCGCGGCCCTCCATGTAATAGAGGCCGTCCTCCGTGGCGTAATACTGGTAGACAAACCGCGTGACAAAGTGAAACAGCGGCCAGCTGAAAATGAGGACGAGCGCCGTGAGCACGCCGTACACCGTGAGCGATTTCCAGCTCACCGGGATGTGGGCGATAAAATAGAGCGCCGCCATGATGAAGAGCGCCTTGTGGAAGGAGGCCGCGAGCACCACGATCCCGAGATACGGGAGCAGACGCTTCTCCTTGAGGAACGGAACGGCAAAGAGGAAAATCGCGATCGCTATGCTCTGGCGGAGGAAGCACAGCGAGTTGAGGTAGGAGCCGAAGGTCAGAAAGACGAAGACGCTCAGCCACCAGGAGGGCGAATGCCGCGCGATGAAGACGCACGTCAGCCCCACAATCAGCACGGCGACAACCGCCATGAAGACGCGCACGTCGCCCGAGACGAGGGAGACGAGATAGTTGAGAAGGCTGTAGCCCCACTCCACGCGGTATTCGTTCGCGGAGGAGAGGACGAAGGCCGCGCCTCCCTCGCGCACGGAGAGGAAATACTCCTCGTACATGGAATAGTCGGCGCCGACGCTCTCCCCGCGCAGGGCGGCGAAGAGCGTCATCGCGGCGCCCGAGAGGCAGAGGAAGACGAGCTCCCTCGGCCGGATGGACGCACCGCCGCGCCTCCACTCGCAGAGCAGAACGCCGAGCGCGAGGACGAGAAACAGCAGAATCAGAAACGGCAGCAAATGAGATCCCCCTCCTTCCGGGTGTGAAGCGCCGCGCAGTATGTCAAAGGAAGCTGTTTCACCCGTTTTCCTCGCTGCGGTTGACAAAGCCGCGGAAAACGGTGAGCAGCAGAATTTTCAGATCCAGCAGAAACGACCAGTTCTCGATGTAGTACAGGTCGCACTCGATCCGTTTTTCGATCGAGGTGTCCCCGCGCCAGCCGTTGACCTGCGCCCAGCCCGTCATGCCCGGACGGACGAGGTGCTTGATCATATAAAGCGGGATCTCCCCGCGAAACCTGTCCACAAAGAACGGGCGCTCCGGCCTGGGGCCGACGAGGCTCATCTCGCCGCGCAGGACGTTGACAAGCTGGGGCAGCTCGTCGATGCTGTACCGGCGCAGGACGGCGCCGAAGCGCGTGCGGCGGGGATCGCCGCGCGTCCCCCAGGAGGTCTCGTCCGCTTCTTCTCCGGCGGCCATCGAGCGGAACTTGTACATCGTGAAGACGCGCCTGTTCCGCCCGACGCGCTCCTGGCGGTAAATCACCGGCCCGGGCGAGCTGAGCTTCACCCCCGCAGCCACGAGAAGCAGCAGCGGCGAGAGGACGACAAGGCCCAGGAGCGCGCAGACGACGTCGAAGCCGCGCTTGACGAAGCTGTTGAGCAGGCTGTCGAGCGGGACGCGCCGGAGATTGATGAGCGGCAGGCCCTCCACGTCCTCGATGTACGGGCGCATCGGCAGGTACTTCGTGTAGAACGGCAGCAGGCTCGACTTGACGCCCGCCTCCTCGCAGGCCTCGATGATGCCGCCGAGCAGGCCGAAGTCCTCCTCCTCGAGCGAGACGACGACCTCGCCGATCTCCCTTCGCGCCAGCAGGGCGGGCAGGCTGTCGAAGCCGCCGAGGCGGGGCAGCGCCAAATCGCCCGTGTCCTCCTCCCGGTCGGAGACGTAGCCGTCGATCCGGCAGCCGAGACTCCGGTTTTGCAGGAGGCGGCGGCAGAAGTCGCCGGAAACGCTCGTCCAGCCGACAAGAAGCATATGCCGCAGATGCAGGCCGCGGCGCTGCACGGCCCACAGCGCCCCATGCACCGCCGCGCGCTCCGCGGCGGTGAACAGCGCCTGAAACGCGCCGAAAATCAGCACGGCCCCGCGCGAAACGTCGACCTCCTTGAGCAGGAAGCTGAGCAGGAAGACGAAGAGGACGTCGAGGCAGGCGGCCTCGATCTCCTTGCCGAGCTCCGCCACCGGGCTTTTCCGGCGGAACCAGTCGTGCAGGCCGAGCGAATGGCTCAGAAGAAAATGGAACGGGACGACCAGCGCCGTCAGACGCATATAGTAGCTGAAATGGACGCCGCGCTCGCCGCCGAGCACATAAAAGCGGACGCCGTAGGCGCAGGCCATCGCGAGGACGCACAGCAGCGCGTTGAAGACGGAAAAGAGCAGATGAAAGCCCTTCTGATTCTCCCGAAACAAGAGGCACACCTCCAAAGGCAGAAAGGGAGCCGCGCACGGCGCGGCTCCCTCCTATTCCATCGCGCGCACGGCGCGGCGAAGCTCGAGCACAGACGACGGCGCGACGACGAGCGCCTCGACGCCGAGGCCGAGAAAGTACGACAAAAGCCGCGGATCGCCCGCAGCGTCCCCGCAGATCACCGCGGGAATCCCGGCGTTTTTCGCGGCGAGCACGGCGCGCCGCACCAGCTCGAGGACGGCGGGATGCTGAAAATCGAAGACGGGCGAGACCTCGGGATTCGAGCGATCCGCCGCGAGGGCGAACTGGGTCAGGCCGTTTGTGCCGATGTCGAAGAAATCAGCCTCGCGGGCCAGCTCCTCGGCGACGAGCGCCGCGGCGGGCGTGTCGATCAGCACGCCGACGGGGATCGCCTCGCCGAAGGGAACGCCCTCGCTCTTCAGCTCCTCCTTGACGTGGAGCAGCGCGCGGCGGGCGCGGCGCAGCTCCTCGGCGCTCGTCACCATCGGAAACGTGACGGCGATATTGTGGTCCGCCGCGGCGCGGAGCAGGGCGCGCAGCTGCGTGCGGAAAAGCTCCGGATTCTCAAACGAAAAACGAATCCCGCGCACGCCCATCGCCGGGTTCATCTCCTCGGCAAGGCTGCGCACCCTGCCGTCGTGCGTCGCGGTGCGGATGGTCAGCGGACGTTCACCGAGCTGCTCCGCGAGCGAACAATAGATCCTGTACTGCTCGTCCTCCGTGGGGAAATCCGTCCGGTTGCGGTAGAACGACTCCGTACGGAACAGGCCGACGCCCTCCGCGCCGCTCTCGAGCACGAGAGGCAGGTCGGACGGCTTCCAGATCTTCGCAAGGATTTTCACGGAGCGCCCGCCGCGCGTGCGGGAGGGCAGCGTCCGCAGCTGGGCGAGGGTTTCCTCCCCGATATTCGGCCTTCGCTCAAATGCCCGGTATGCCTCGGAGGTCTTCTCGTCCGGGTCAATCACAACGTCTCCCGTGAAGCCGTCGGCGATGATAACGCCGCCGTCGTAGAGACGGCTGTATGACGAGCTCAGAGCCGCCACCGCCGGAATACCGAGCAGCCTCGCGAGAATGGCCGCGTGGCTCGTGCGCGAGCCCTCCCGCGTTACAAAGCCGAGCGCTCCTTTCGCGGCCAGCCCCATCACCTGGCTCGGCGTGAAAAACGGCGCGGCCGCGACGCTCCCCGCCGGCAGTTCCGGCAGGACTGCGGCATCCGGATCGAGGGCATGAAGCAGCCGAATACCGAGATCCTGAATATCGGCGAGGCGCGCCCGCATATAGGCGTCCTCCATCCCCGCGAACATTGCGGTAAGCTGTTCCGCCGCGCGGCGCACGGCGTAGGGCGCGGAAAAGCCCTCGTCCTGAACGGCGCGGCGCAGGGCGGCGCGGAAATCGCCGTCGTCGAGCATCATGAGCTGAATTTGAAAGATCTTTTCGCACTCCGGGCCGAGCTCTTTTCCCACGGCGGCGCAGAGCTCCTCAAGCTTCTGCTTCGCCGCCTCGCGCGCCCACTCCAGCCGCACAAGCTCGCGATCGGGATCCCTGACCCGCTCAAGAGCCGTCATCTGCAGAGGCGATGCGACAAACCGCACGGATCCGAACGCCACGCCCGCTGAGGCGGCGATTCCCTTGATTGTCCTCATGGTATGTTTCGCTTCCCGTCAGAAGTTTTTCTCGCAGAATTCCTGCAGCGCTGCGCAGTCCTTTTCCTCGTCCGGCCCCTCGACCGTGACGGTGACGGTCTCGCCCTGCTTCACGCACAGCGCCATCACGGCGAACAGGCGCGACGCGTCCGCCGTCCTTTCGCCCTTCTCGAGCGTCACCCGGCTGGTTCCCGCGGAAACGGTCTTCACCAGCTCGCCCGCGACGCGCGCGTGCAGGCCGAGCTCGTCCTTCATCGTCCACTGAAATGTTTTCATAAACTTCCACTCCTCTGTGCCCGCGGCGCGGGCGTCTTGTTGTATGCGTGAAGGCTGCCGGAGGCGGCGTCCGCCCGGCCGGTCAGCGCACAATCAGCTTGTTCGCGATCGAGACGTCGCAGAGCTGCTTGACGCTGTAGATCGCGGCGGCGTCGGTGATGCCCTGCTCCTCGATATAGTCGTACACGTTGAAATTGTAGTAGCGCAGGTCGATAAGGTGAATCTCCGAAAAATTCGTGGCGAGGTACGGGATCATGCTGTTCGCGTACGAATCCTTGAGAATCAGCAGCTTCCTGCCGTTTTTCACATCGTAATTCTTCACGACGTCGACGCCGCGGTTGCCGCCGAGATAGACGGAATACTTGTCCTTCTTTTCGAGGTACTCCTCCCAGTAGATCCCCTCGCGCTCCTCCGTGCCGTTGACGTACTGGCGGATGTCCTGCTCCTCCTTGAGCTCGGGCAGATACATCCTGTCGGGCGTCTGGAAGAAGGAGACGGCCTTCGAGTAGAGCGTGCCGTAAAACGGCAGCGTCACGGTGCGCAGGTTGTACGCGTCGAGCGGCGTGGGCGTAATCCCCATCTCCCCGCACAGCGCCTCGTACGCCTCGTACGCGCCGAAGGTGTTCCAGTGATGGTCCGTCTTGAAATAGTAGTCGCCGTTGATGCTGGCGAGGTCGTCGAACACGTCGACGACGACGGCCTCCTCGCCGGCGAGCTCGCGCAGCCGCTGGAACTCCTCCCGCTGGTCATGGTTCGGAGCGAAGAGCGGTAGGTTCTCCCCCTGCTCCTGGCTTCCGGAGGGCGCGGGCAGCAGATAGACGGGAACGTCCACCGCCTCGGCAAAGTTCGCGAGCGCCTGGGCGTTCTGCTCGAACGTGCCGGTGCGCTCGGGCAGCAGCACCTCGTAAAGATGCCCCTCGCCGCCGAAGTAGACGCCGCCCTCCGCCGGCGCCGCGGAATAATTGCCGCCGACGTCGCGCTTGCCCATCGCAAACTGCGATACCGTGTAAAGCGAGATAAACTCCTTTCGCAGCGGGAAATGGTCGCCGACGTACGCCTCGACGCTCTCCATGAACGAGCCGTCGAGCACGTTCGCCGCCGAGAGCTTCGGCGCAGGCTCCAGCGCGCGGTTCTCGTCCTCCGAGAAGTCCTCCTTCGGCGCGAACAGAATCCACGCCGCGCCGAACGCGAAGCAGAGCAGCAGCAGAACGGTCAAAACCGCGTATTCCGGCTCGCATTTCTTCCATTGTTCTTTTACATTCTGTATTTTCATAGAAGAATACTCCTTAAAGTTGTCAAAAAACAGGGGGACGGCTCAGAATTTGGCGTAGAGGAAGGGGCTGTAGGAGTTGTCCACCAGCGAGGCCATGCTCAGGACAAAGAGGACGAGAAAGCCGGCGCACCAGACGGCCTTGCCCGCCTTCCCGGAGGTGCGCAGCCGCTCGGCGAGCCTGCCCGCCGCCGGAACGCTGCACAGGGCGGCAATGACGAGAGTCGGGCCGTAGGTGAGCAGAGCGTACATCCCGAGCGAGTCCGTGCCGGCGCCCGCAAAGCCGAACATCGCGGCAATGACGCGCAGGCCGGCGGACACGTCGACGTACGAGAAGATTGCCCAGCCGACGACGGCGGCGACAAAGGAGTACAGCCAGCTGAAGAAGGCGGGAATCTTCTCGAGGAGCTTGCCGAGGAACAGTCTTTCACAGATGATGAGCACGGCGTAGTACGCGCCCCAGAGGGCGAAGTTCCAGCTCGCGCCGTGCCACAGGCCGGTGAGCACCCAGACGACGGCGAGGTTGCGCACCGTGCGCGCCATGCCTCTGCGGTTGCCGCCGAGCGGGATGTAGACGTACTCGCGGAACCAGCCGCCGAGCGTCATGTGCCAGCGGCGCCAGAATTCCGAGACGCTGCGCGACACATACGGATGGTCGAAGTTTTCCGGAAGCTCGAAGCCGAACATCATGCCGAGGCCGATCGCCATATCGGAGTAGCCGGAGAAGTCGAAGTAGATCTGGAAGGTGTAGGCCAAGACGCCCATCCACGCCTCGAGCGTCGAGGGGTTGCCCATGTACTGGACGCGCTCGGCGAGGACGGCGAGGTTGTTCGCGAGGAGCACCTTTTTGAACAGTCCCTTCGAGAAGCGCATCATGCCCGCCGTGAACTTTTCGAGCGTTTCCTCGCGGCACAGCACCTGCGCCTGCAGCTTCTCATACCGGACGATTGGCCCGGCGACGAGGTGCGGGAAGAAGGAGAGGTAGGTCGCGAAGTTGATGATGTTCTTCATCGGCGGCGCTTCCTTCCGGTAAACGTCGACGGCGTAGGAAATGCTCTCGAAGGTGTAGAACGAGATGCCGATCGGCAGCGCGACCTCCGGGATCGGGACGCTCAGGCCGGTGAGCTGATCGAAGGTCGAGACGAGCAGGCCGGCGTACTTGAACCAGCCGAGCAGGCCGAGATTGATGAGCACGTTTCCGACGATGACGGCCCTCGCCGCGCCCCGCCGCTCCGCAAACCGCCCGATGAGCAGGCCGCAGCAGTAGTCGACGACGATGGTCAGCACCATCAGAACGACGTAGACGGGCTCTCCCCAGGCATAGAACAGCAGGCTGAACAGCACGAGGCAGCCGTTTTTCAGCCGGCGCGGCACGAGATAGTACGCCAGCAGGACGAGCAGAAAGAAGAAGGTCAGATAGATCAAGCTGCTGAAGATCATAAAATTCAGTCTCCCACATGATATGCGCGCACAGGCGGCCCGGCGCGCGTTCGGATTGCAGTTTCACACAAAGCGGACCCGCGGAAGGCCGCAGGCTGTTCTCAACTATTCTACCATAAAAACAGGCAGATACCAACACCTTTTTCGCCCGGATATTTCCTTCTTTTCTGCGGAGCAGAAAAAAGGGGCGGGGCGGCGAACAGGCCGCTCCGCCCCCTGCGGGCGTCGCAATCGGAAAACACGCTCATACGTCCGGCGGGACGGCGCACAGCGGGGCGTACAGCTCCGGGCGGCGGTCGGCGAGGACATCCAGCACGCGGCGGCACTCGTCCGCGCGGCCAAGAGGCAGCACGGCGATCGTCACGCCCTCCTCCGCGCCCGCCTCGGCGAGGATCTCCCCGTCCGGGGCGACGGCGATGGAGCGTCCGCCGCTTTGCACGCCGCCGAAGGAGCCGCAGCCGTTCACCGCCGTGACGAAAACCTGGTTCTCCACCGCCCGCGCGCGGGCCAGAAGCCGCCAGTCCTCTATCCGGCTCTCCGGCCACTGGGCGCAGACGGTCAGAAGCCGCGCGCCGGAGAGCGCCAGCATACGCGAAAGCTCGCAGAAGCGCAGATCGTAGCACAGCAGCGCCCCCGCCTCGACGCCGGGCGCGGCATAGCGGCAGAGCTTTTCCCCCGCGCGAAAATACGCCCGCTCCCCCGACGGCGTAAAGCCGTGCAGCTTGTCATATTCCGCGAGGAGCGAGCCGTCCGGGGCGTAGCAGACGAATGTGTTGCACACGCCGCCGCGCCGCGTGACGAGCGAGCCGCCCGCGATGACGACGCCGAGCTCCCGCGCGAGGCGGGAGAGCAGAGCGCGGCTCTCGCCGTCCTCCGGCTCCGCGAGCTCCAAAAGCCCTTCCTTCGGAAAGAAGCCGAGGTTCCACGTCTCCGGAAGCTGGATAAGCTTTGCGCCGCGCGCGGCGGCGAGGCGGATCAGCCGTTCCGCCGCCGCCCTGTTCTCGTCCGCGCGGCACGGCGCGCTCTCCATCTGCACCAGCCCGACGCGCAGCGTCCCTTCGTTCTCCATGTCGCCGCCTCCCCGTGTGTTTTTCTCTACTCTAGCACACGGGAGGGCGCTCCGTCAATTCAGAAGGCTCATCGGATCGATCCACGCGCCGTCCTGCCGGACGCCGAAGTGCAGGTGGCTGCCGTCGGCGCTCTCGCACGGCACCTCGCCGAGCACGCCGAGCGCGTCCCCCGCGGAGACGGTCTGCCCCGCCTCGACGGCGATCTCGTCGACGCCGCAGTAATGCAGCTCGAGCGCGCCCTGCGTCACGACGACGGTGCCGCCGTAGAGCGCGTCGTCCGTGACGGACGCGACCGTCCCGTCACAGGCGGCGGCGACCGTCTCGCCCGGCTGCCCCGGCAGATCCGCGCCGCTGTGGACGCGCCAGTCGCCCATCGTCTCGGAATAGACGGGATCGTTCCCGCTGAAGCGCACGGAGACGCTCTTGCCGATCGGGTAGGAGAGCGACTGCGGCGTCTCAGGCTCGTCCGCGGGCGGGGCCGCCGTCTCCTGCGCGGGCTCCGCGGCCGGCTCCGGCTCCGGCTCGCTCGGCGCGGTGACCGTTATCTTCTCCGGCGCCGAGGAGACGGGCTCCTCCGCGGCCGAAGAGGCAGGCTCCTCCGATTCCGCCGTCAGGACGGGGGTGGACGAGGGCGTCTCCTTCACGCCGCTGACCGTCTTCTCCGTCTGCCGCGCCGCCTCGGAGGAGGACGTCCCGCCGTCCGTGAAATTGACCACGCTGTCGTACGTCGTCCACGCCGCCACGCCGACGGCGAGCAGGCTCAGGCCGAGCGCGAGATAAAACCCCTTCGCGTGGGTTCCGCGATGTTTTTCATATTTCATGCTTTGTGCACCTCCACCCGTATTTTTGCCGGGCGTCCCGCGAAATATGCCGCCTCTTTCGCCGCGGCGCGCAATTTGAGAAATTTTTCCGAACGCAAGAAAAGACCGACCCCGAAACGGGATCGGCCTTTTCCTTTTGCTTGAGGGTATATTGAGGAGGGTAGAACATGAATCAAAGAATGGTGCGGCTCCATTTCCTTGATTACGCTTATATTATAGCCAAATGTGCCAAATCAGTTGTTACCGCCCTGTGAATATTCTTTAAATTATCGCCGACGAAATTACGTCCAATTTATTTCAAACAAATGTTTGAAATTTGCGCGCGTTTCTGCTATACTGAGAGTAGAAAAAACGGCGCCTCGCCGCAGGCGCCCGGGATGCGGGAGGCGCCTTGCCTCGGAAAGGGTGGAAGCGCAATGCTGACAAAAAGCCAACAGAAAGTATACGATTATCTCAAGAGCAGAACGCGGGACGGCCTGCCCCCCACCGTGCGGGAAATCTGCCTCGCGACGGGTCTGCGCTCCACGTCGAGCGTGCACGCCCATCTCAAGACGCTCGAGCGCGAGGGCTACATCACCCGCGACAAGGGCCTGAACCGGGCGATTCATATTGTGGGCGAGCGCAGCGCCGTGCAGGTGCCGATCGTCGGCCGCGTCGCCGCAGGCCAGCCGATTCTCGCCGATCAGCACGTCGAGGGGTACGTCCCCTTCTCCCCGCCGTACGGCGCGGGCGAGGATCTCTTCGCCCTGAACGTGCGCGGCGAAAGCATGAAGATGGCCGGCATCCTCAACGGCGACATCGTCATCGCGCGCCAGACCTCCACCGCGAGCGACGGCGAAATTGTGGTCGCGATGATCGAGAACGAGGCGACGGTCAAGACCTTCTACCGCGAGCCGGGCTGCATCCGCCTGCAGCCGGAGAACCCCGACTATCAGCCCATCTATGCCCAGGATGTGACCATCCTCGGGAAGGTTGTCGCCGTCGTGCGGTATTACTGAAAGAAGGAGCCGGGCGGCCCGCCCCGGCGGGTCGCCCGGCTCTTTTTCATTTGCCCTTTTTGCGCCGCCCCGGCTGCGGCTCCGGCAGCGGAGAGAGCTGCGCGTACGATTCGGCCTCAAATTCGTCCTCCGGCGGCGTGGGGATCATCCCCGTGTACTCGCCCGCCGAGACGACGTCCATGCCGGGAAACTCCCCGGCCTCGCCGGGATCGTAGCCCTGCCTGTTTTCGGGAAACGCCTGACGGTTTCTGCGGATCATACTCTCGCCTTCCTTCCGTATTTTGGCGGAGGGGGCGAAAGCGCCCCCGTCCGCCCGGAGAATAGCTTGCCCGAAAAACGCGGCTTTCACCGCCGCCGCGCCATAAAATTTCAAGACGGAGGAATCCCGCCATGACGTTTCACGAATATTACTGCAGGCTCTGCGAGCGCAGAGGGACGACGCCGTCCGCCGCGGCGGAGAGCATGGGGCTCTCGCGCGCAGCGGTGAGCAAGTGGAAGACGGGCTCCGTGCCCGGCATCGCGACGCTGCAGCGCCTCTCGGCGTACTTCGGCGTGCCGGTCGGCGACCTGCTCGAGCATCGCGATCCCGCCGTGGATCCGGCGCGGGACAGCCCGGCGGATTTTACCTACGCCCTCTACAACGAGCTGATGGAGCTCACCCCGGAGCAGCAGAGCGTCGTGCTCAGGCTGGCGCGGGAATTCAAAAAGGACGTCGACCAAAAGGGAGAGTGAAGCCATGCCGTTCTCTCAGCTTTATCAGCAGCTCGAGGCGCAGAAGATCTCCCTCTATGTGCGGGAGATCGGCTTTTCGCAGGCCGCCGTCATCGAGTACCGCGGACGGTACGCCATCTTTCTCGACCCGGACTGCTTCCGCAGCCTGCGGAACGTCAAGGCCGTGCTCGCGCATGAGATCGGCCACTGCGCGACAGGCTGCACGCACCGCCTGAGCAGCCCGCTCGACCTGATCGAGCGCCACGAGTACAAGGCGAACCGCTGGGCCTTTGAGAGCTGCCTGCCGTTTTCCGCCCTGCAGCAGGCGGTGCGCGAGGGCTTCCGCGAGCCGTGGGAGCTCGCCGAGCGTTTCGACCTGCCCGAGGAGTTTGTCCGCCGCGCCGTCGCCTATTACACCGGCCCGCGCGCCCTCGATCTGGGCTCTGAGGCCGATATATGAATTATGTAAACTAATTTCATTTTTGGAATTCCACCGCAGCCCGCCTCAGGAATTCCCCACACGCCGTGGAAAACCCGGTGAAGTCGGAGGAAATCCGGGTTTTTCATGTGGAAAACTCTGTTGAAAGTGTGGAAAAGCCGCTAGAACATCCTTTCCTGTTCAAAAATATTTCATTTTATGTAAAGTAAATGCTTGACTTTTGTAAAACCGCGTCGAAGAAGAAATTTTCCGTCTCCGTCATTTTTCTCTTGCATTCGACGTGAAAATGTGATAGAATGGCAAGGCATTCAAAAACTGAATCCGTGCGGGAGTAGTTCAATGGCAGAACATCAGCTTCCCAAGCTGAATACGGGGGTTCGATTCCCCTCTCCCGCTCCATGAAGGGACGACAAAATAGATGTCGTCCCATTTTTTTCAGGTTTCATGCGGGTTTGCGGGCTTTTTGAGCCCGAATTTTCAAGTGCGCTGCACCGTAGATGTCCAAACCCTGAAATCAGATA
>CALWIH010000033.1 GCA_944380675.1 uncultured Clostridia bacterium
AGAGAGCGGCAGAGGATTCATTTGAGGAGGAGCAGGATGGAGAAGGTTATCAAAGGATCGTTTGCCGTCATCGGTAAAGAGGGTTCAACTTTGGACGGCGAAGGATTTGTGCAAAGGCTGTGGGCTGATGCGAATGCGCATTTCAGCGAAGCGGCGCCCCTGGCCAAGCGGGACGCGGATGGGAATCTCGCGGGCATCTGGGGCGTCATGTCCGATTTTTCCCGTTCGTTTCAGCCATGGGAGGACGGCTTTCGGAAGGGACTGTACCTGGCGGGCGTGGAGTGCGAGGAAACTGCC
The DNA here is from genome assembly GCA_944380675.1 of uncultured Clostridia bacterium. Lineage (GTDB taxonomy): Bacteria > Bacillota > Clostridia > Oscillospirales > Acutalibacteraceae > Caccousia. The sequence goes on from CALWIH010000033.1 coordinate 298, forward strand.
GCAGCGCCGGACGGCTGGGTGAAATGGATCGTTCCGGGCTATGAGTATTTCGTGGTGGAAAACCGCAGCGGAGCGTTTGAAGAAACTATCCGTCTCATGCGCGAGGAGGGGATTCCCCTCGCCGGCGCGGTGCACGAATTTACCAATCCGGCGACGGGCCGGGAATCCCTCTGTTTTCCCATCCGGAAAATCGACTCCTCCCCGGCAGACGGAGGGCAGGCATGACATATTTTGACAACCATGATTTGCGAATTCTCTGATACCGGTTCTGATCCCTTGCCCGCTTGCCACGCGCCCTGCCGCGTGCTATGATATGGACAGTATCACGATGGGAGGTGGGCAAATGCCCCTGCTGCTGGTTCGCAACGACATTACACGGATGGAGGTTGACGCCATCGTCAACGCCGCGAATGAAAGCCTGCTCGGCGGAGGAGGCGTGGACGGCGCCATCCACCGCGCCGCGGGACCCGAGCTGCTCGAGGAATGCCGCACGCTCGGCGGCTGCGAGACGGGGCAGGCGAAGATTACAAAGGGCTACCGTCTGCCCGCCCGGTATGTGATTCACACGGTCGGGCCGGTGTGGAGGGGAGGCGGCTGTCACGAACGGGAGCTGCTCGCGTCCGCGTACCGCTCCTCGCTTGAGCTTGCCGCCCTGTATGAGCTTGAGACAGTGGCGTTCCCGCTGATCTCCGCCGGCGTGTACGGCTATCCGAAGGATCAGGCGATTCGCGTCGCCGTGGACACCATAGCCGAGTTTTTGCTCACCCGCGACATGACGGTTTCGCTCGTCTTCTTCGACCGCCTGTCGTACGACGTCGTCGGCAGGATGTTTTCGGACGTCGCCTCCTACATCGACGACCGTTATGTGGAGGCGCACGAGGACAGTGAAGCCCGCGTGCAGCAGCGCAGGATGGTGGCCCAACCGAAGTACGCCGCCTCTGCGCCCTTCTCTTTCCATGAGGAGGAGAACGCGGAGTATGCCGCCTCGGACGAGAGCAGCCTTGCCGAAGCGCTGAGCCGTCTCGACGAAAGCTTTTCCCAGATGCTCCTGCGCAAGATCGACGAGTCCGGCATGACGGACGCCCAGTGCTACAAGAAAGCGAACGTCGACCGCAAGCTGTTCTCCAAAATCCGCTCCGACCCGCAGTACCGCCCGTCGAAGCCGACGGCGATGGCCTTCGCCGTCGCGCTGGAGCTGCCGCTGGACGAGGCGCGCGAGCTGCTGCGCAAGGCCGGCTTCGCGTTCTCCCCATCGAGCAAGTTCGACGTCATCGTCGAATACTTCATCGCCAGGGGGCGCTGCAATATCTTTGAGATCAACGAGGCGCTGTTCGCCTTCGACCAAAGCCTTCTCGGCGGTTGAGCCATTTGTCGCCTGCCGGGCGACCATCTGCGCCCCATTTTCCCCTATACTGGAATCACAACGATTCGGAAAGGGGAATTTCTCATGAAGAAGGAAAGCACGGAGCTCGTTTTTATTCTCGATCGCAGCGGTTCGATGCACGGCATGGAGAAGGATGTCGTCGGCGGCTTCAACGCGATGATTGAAAAGCAGAAGCATGAGCCGGGAAAGGCGTACGTCTCCACCATCCTGTTTGACGACAGGACGGAGGTTCTTCACGACCGCCTCAGCGTGCGGAACGTGCAGCCCATCACGGAGCGCGACTATTTCGTCCGCGGCTCGACCGCGCTGCTCGACGCGATCGGCGGCGCGATTCACCACATTGGGAATATCCACAAGTACGCCCGCCCGGAGGACGTTCCGGCGCACACGATCTTCGTCATCAACACCGACGGCATGGAGAACGCCAGCGTCCGGTACACCGCGCCCGAGGTGAAATCCATGATCGAGCGGCAGAAGGAGAAGTACGGCTGGGAGTTCCTGTTCCTCGGCGCGAACATCGACGCCGTCGGCACGGCGGGACGCCTCGGCATCGCCCCGAGCCGCGCCGCAAATTTCCGCTGCGACAGCCGGGGCATCCGCCTGAACTACGAGGCGATGGCGCGGGCGGTGTCGTCCATCCGCGGCGACGAGAATCTCAGCAGCAGCTGGAAGGAAGACGTCGAGGAGGACGTTCGCCGCAGGGGGCGCTGAGCCGTCTGCCCGGCCGCAGACAGGAAGGAAGAAATCGGAATGCTGGAAAGGATCGGCGAGTTTTTTGACGCCCGTTTGGACGAATACGACAACCATCAGCTGACGTGCATCGACGCCGCGCAGGAATTCTACCCCTTCGCGGCGCGGCTCCTGCCAACGGAGCCGGACGCCCGCATTCTTGACCTCGGCTGCGGGACGGGACTTGAGCTCGAGCAGTATTTTCCGCTCAATCCCACCGCGCGGGTGACGGGCATCGATCTCGCACCGGGGATGCTGAGCGCTCTGCGCGAAAAGTTTCCCGGCCGCGCCCTCACGCTGATTCAGGGCTCGTACTTCGACATCCCGTTCGGCGAAAACGCGTTTGACGCCGCGATCTCCGTCGAATCCCTCCATCATTTCACGAAGGACGAGAAGCTCCCCCTCTACAGGAGGGTGCGGGACGCCCTGAAGGACGGCGGGTATTTCGTCCTGACAGACTACTTCGCCCTCTCGGACGAGGAGGAGCGCTTCCGCCGGAGCGAGCTGCTTCGCCTCAAGGCGGAGGAAGGGCTTTTGGACGGCGTATTCTATCACTACGACATGCCGCTGACGGTGGAGCACGAGCAGGAGGCTTTGCGCGGCGCCGGTTTTTCAAGCGTCGAGGTGCTGAAAAGCTGGGGGCCGACCTTCGCCCTGCGAGCGGTCAAATAGGAAAACGGGGAGAAAGCCGCTTTCGGCTTTCTCCCCGTTTTGCGTCAGATGCGGCTTTATGGCTGAACGCCGCACGCGAGCAAAATCTCCCGCGGCAGCGCGGGAAACGGGATCGGAGCGGGCGGCGCGCCGTGCGGGCCGATCCATTTCTCCATCCACGCGAGGTCGTACCACCGCCCGAATTTGTATCCGCATTTGCGGAATTTTCCGATGCAGTGAAAGCCCATCCGCTCGTGGAAGCGCAGGCTGTCCGCCGTGAGATACTCGTCCTCCTCGTCGGCGCACGCGATGCTCGCGTTGAGATTCACGATGTTCTGCGCCCGGCAGACGGCCTCGAGCGCCGTGTACAGCCTGCGGCCCAGCCCGGCGCGGCGGCAGTCGGCGCGCAGGTAGATCGACGCCTCCGCCGCCCAGTCGCACGCGGAGCGGCCGATGAACGTCCCGGCGTACGCGTAGCCGAGGATCTCGCCGTCCTCCTCCGCGACAAGGTACGGGTGCCTGACCAGCGTGCGCTCGATCCGGCCCCGGAATTCCTCAAGCGAGGGCGGCTCGTATTCAAACGTGACGGCCGTCCGCCTGATGTACGGCGCGTAGACGGCAAGGATGGCCGCCGCGTCCTCCGGCGCGGCGGCTCTGATTGCGGGAAATTCGGTCATCATGCCTGTATTCTCCTAAACACAGCGAAATAGATGGAAAGACCGACTGATGATGGCGCTCTTTCGATCTCTGTTATACTATGCGGATTCTCTTTTGTCAACGGAAAGGCGGAAGCTCCTGCCGCCGCGGCGGGGGCGCGTATCGCAAGAACGCCCTCCCGCGCGGTGCGGAAGGGCGTTTCGGAAGACGTCAGCTTTTTCCGACGACGACGCGGTCGCCGCTTTTGAGGAGAGTGCCGCCGTTCGGGACGAAATCCTTTCCGTCCCGGCGAACGAGGACGATCAGCTCCTGAGCCGGGAGGAAAAGATTGCTGATCCGTTTCTGCACCCAGGGATGGTTGTCGGTCAGCGGAAATTCGGTCAGGGTGATTTCCTTCTCGTGTCCGGTGAAGGACGCCGCGCACAGGACGACCGAATCGCCGGCGCGAATGATGGTTTTGCCCCGCGGCGTCAGGGGCTTTTCTCCGCGCAGAATCATCACACAGAGAAGGCCGGGCGGAAGCGCCAGCTCGCGGATGGTCTTTCCCTCCCACGGATGGCCGGGCGCTGCGTCAATCTGAATGAATTCAACCTCCGTCTCCGCGGCGTAGTCGCTGAAGGTCCGCATGACGTCGTCGCCGCTGCCGATCATGTCAAGCCAGCGCGCAGCCGCGGGGAGCAGAGTCCCTTGGAAGGTGATGGAGAGCAGCACCACGGCAAACACGACGTGATAGACGTCTCCCTCGATGACGGCGGGGGAGTTGACGGCCATAATCGCGAACACGATCGAGGCCGCGCCGCGCAGTCCGGCCCAGGAGACGAGCAGCTGCTGCCGCACCGGACAGCGGAACGGCGACAGCAGCAGGAAGACCGCGCCGGGGCGCGCCGCGAACGTGAGAAACAGCGCGACGGGGATCGCAATGGCCAGCACCTGCGGCAGCCGGGACGGGAAGCTCAGCAGGCCGAGCAGGAAGAAGATGAGCATCTGCATCAGGCCGGTCGCCGCGTCAAAGAAGTGAACGAGCCCGCGCTGGCCGGGCAGATCGGCATTTCCGAGCAGAAGACCGGCGAGATACGCGGAGAGATAGCCGTTTCCGCCGAGCAGCGAGGGAACGGCGTACGAGAGCAGCGCGATGCCGAGCAGGCAGGCGGCGTCCAGTCCGCTCGCCCCGAACGGGAAGCGGCGCATCAGCAGAATGCCCAGCTTGCCGATCAGGAGGCCGAAGAAGACGCCGAGAATAAGCTGAAGACCTGCCGTGATGGCGATCGTATCAAAGCTGAGCCCTTCGCCCTGCATCGCGGAGAGCAGCAGCACCGTCATCATGTAGGCGAACGGGTCGTTCGAGCCGCTCTCCACCTCGAGCAGGGAGGCGGTGCCGCCCTTGAGGTTGAGCCGCTTCGAGCGCAGGATGGAGAACACGGACGCCGCGTCGGTCGACCCGAGGATCGATCCGATCAGCATTCCCTCCAGCATGGACAGGCCGAGGACGAACCGGCAGAACAGACCCGTCAGGAGCGACGTGAGCACCACGCCGAGCGACGAGAGCAGCCCGGCGCGTACCGCGACGGGCTTGGCCTCCTGCCAGTTCGTGCCGAAGCCGCCGTAAAACATGATGGCAATGAGCGCCGCGGAGCAGACGTCCTCCGCGATGCGGTAGTTGTCAAAGTCGATGCGGAACAGGCCGTCGGAGCCGAACAGCATCCCGAGAACGATAAACGCGAGCAGCGTCGGCACACCGAAGCGCTGGGACACGCGGTTGCCGAGAATGCAGGCGAAAATGACGACGGCTGCGAGAAGCAGTAAAGCGGTCACAGGATTCCCCCTTTGCGTGAGGAGGCTTCCGCGGGGCGAAGCTCCTCCGGTTTCAATCTATGTCGGCGGCGCAGCGCGTATACCCAAACGCCGGAAAAGGGTCTGCCGGGTTTTCGCGCTGCGGTTCATTATTATTTTACCATATGAAACAAATGGGAGGCAATGCGGAAAATGTAAACTTCTTTCGGCTGAATTTATGACAATCTTCCATGACGCAGCGCTCCGCCTCCGTCCGGCCCCGCCTTGCCAAAAGCGGCGGCGCATGGTATACTGAATGGGAAAGGATGTGTTATTGTGTTTACCCCCGGAAAGCGGAGGCGGTACGCGCAGATATTGCTTGGCAGCGCGATTCTCGCCTTCGGCCTGTACAATGTCCATGCGCTCTCGAATGTGACCGAGGGCGGCGTTCTCGGTATGACGCTGCTGCTGCAGCACTGGTTCGGCGTCTCGCCCGCCGTGTCGGGCTTCGTCATGAACGTGCTGTGCTACGCGGCGGGATGGAGGCTCCTCGGCAGGGAATTCCTTGTCTGCTCCGCCGTGGCGGGAGGCGGCTTTTCCGCCTTCTACGCCCTGTTTGAGCGGTTTCCGCCTCTGTGGCCGCAGCTCGCGGAGCTGCCGTGGCTCGCCGCCGTTCTGGGCGCCGTCTTCGTCGGCGTCGGCGTGGGATTGAGTGTGCGCGCGGGAGGCGCGCCGGGAGGGGACGACGCCCTCGCGATGGTAATCTCCCATGTGACCCGCCTCGACGTGCAGTGGGCGTACCTTGCCACGGATCTGATTGTCCTTCTGCTCTCTGTCTCCTACATTCCGCTCGAGCGGCTGCTCTGCTCTCTCCTGACCGTCGCGCTGTCGGGCCAGCTCATCGGCCTTGTGCAGCGGTGGGGAAGGCCGAAGCCCCGCCGGGAACAAAAGGCGGCGGAGCCGGAATCATAAGATAAACCGCGGGCTCCCGGAAATCTGTCTCCGGGAGCCTGTTTTATCTTGACAATATCGATATTCGATGATATAGTGAAGATGGAAATAACGATATTCGATATAAAATACCCGAGGCGGGAAGGAGGAGAGGAAAATGCCGCGCGAAAAGTTCCAGACGCTCACGGAGCAGATGTTTTACATCCTGCTCTGCCTCGGGGAGGAGCGCTGCGGAGCCGACGTGATGACCGAGGTGTCGGCGCTCACGAACGGCCGCGTCGCCGTCGGCCCGGGGACGCTCTACAATCTGCTCGACCAGTTCCTGCGCGACGGGTACATCGAGGAGACGGGAGCGTCGGGCCGCCGCCGCAGCTACCGTCTTACGGAGAAGGGGCGCGTCCTCCTCCGTGAGGAGTACGACCGCCTGCGCGCACGGATCGCAGACTACGAGAGAAGGTTCGGAAAGGGGGAAGCATGATGAGAGAATATGCATACAGGATAGAGAGCTTCCAGCCGTTTGAGTTTGAGGCGATGGAGCGCCGCCTGTCGCGCATGGCGAGGCGGGGCTTTCAGCTCGACTCGATCGGGAGCCTGTTCTGGAAATACCGGCGCGAAGCGCCGCGCCCGACCGCGTACGCCGTGACGTATCTGCCGCAGGGCTCGCCGTTTGACCCGCAGGACGATCCCGAAATGGAGGCGCTGCGCGAGCTTTGCGCCGAGGCCGGCTGGGAAAAGGCGTGCGACTGGGGGCAGCTGCAGATTTACCGCACCGACCGGGAGCGGCCCGTCCCGCTCGAGACGGACGAGAGCGTCCGCCTCGCGGCGATCCGCCGCTCGATGCGCCGCTCCTTCCTGCTGCCGAACGCCGTGCTGCTGCTCCTCGTGCTGTTCGAGCTGGGCTGGCTGTTTTTCTCGGGCAGCGCGGAGCCGCTTGCGCTGCTGTCCAACGCGGCGGCGATGCTGGTTTTTGCGCTGCTGCCGGTTGTGCTTCTGCTGCTGCTTCTGCACTTTGCGGCCTATGCCGTCTGGCTGCGGCGCTCCCTCCGCTCCGTCGCACGGGGAGGGAGGTGCGCTTCCTCCGGCTTCTGCCGCCGCGCCGACACGGTTTTTCTCGTGCTGGTGCTCGCGGCGGCAGCATCGTTCGCCGTCTTCTCGGCAGCGTCCGGCCAGGGCGGAGCGGCGTCGTATGCCCTCCTGTATTTCCTCTGCTTCCTCGGAATGGTCGCGGCGCTGAACTCGCTGCGCCGCCGGTTGAGCCGGGAGGGCTTTTCGCGAGGAGGTAATCGAACGCTCGTCATCGCGGCGGACGTCGCGATGGCGATCGCGCTCGCCGTCGTGATGGTCTTCGCCTCCGGCTTGCTGTCCGACGGGCCGCAGGCGCCGCCCGCCGTGGACGCCGGGACGCTGGAGCACGCGCCGTCCGGGGCGTGGGACGCGTTCACCACGAAAAGCGCTTCGCCCGTCCTGTCGCACGTCCGCGTCCGCCAGTATGAGACGGGAGGCGACGAAATCCTGTTCTGCGACGTCTACGACGCGCGGCTGCCCGGCCTCTCCGGCTGGTGCGCGAATCAACTCCTCGCCGAGTGGGAGGAGCCGTACCGCACGGAGAACGCCGCGCCGCTCTCCGCGGACGCCGCCTACCACGTCTCCTTCCCGACCGGCAGGGAGAGCTGGATTCTGGCGGACGGGTCGAGAACCGTACGGGTGACGGCCTCCTTCCCCCTGACGGAGGCCGACCTCGCGAGGCTGTTTGCCGGAGCCGCGTAAAAAGAAAGGGAGACGCCCCCCGTTCGCGGGGAGCGCCTCCCTTTTCGTTTTCAGCAAATCCGCGGCAGCTGCGCGCCGGTCAGCTTCCCGAGAATACGCGCGCCGCCGAGCGCGGTGCGCAGGACGACGCAGCCGGGCCGGGTTTTCGTGACGCGGCCGATGATCGCCGCGCCCTCGCCGCCCTCCGTGCGCCGCAGCGCGGCGAGCGCGGCCTCCGCGCGCGCCGGGTCGACCACGGCCAGCAGCCGCCCCTCGCACGCGCTGTAGAGCGGGTCGAGACCAAGCAGGTCGCACGCCGCCGCGACGGGCGGGTCGACCGGAATCGCCTCCTCGTCAAGCTCGATGGTGAGCGCGCCTCCCTCGACAAACTCGTTGAGCGTCGTCGCGACGCCGCCGCGCGTCGGATCGCGCAGAATGCGCACTCCGCCCGCCGCGAGGACGGCCTCGCTCAGCTCGTGCAGCGGGCGGCAGTCGGAGAGCAGCTCGCCCTCGCACGGCAGCTCGCCGCGCGCCATGAGCACCGCCGCCCCGTGACAGCCCGCGCTCCCGCTGAGCAGGACGGCGTCGCCGGGGCGGATGGCGTCCCGCGAGAGACCCGGCGCGCGCAGGAAGCCGACGCCGGACGTGTTGATGTAGATCCCGTCTCCCTTGCCGCGCTCGACGACCTTCGTGTCGCCCGTCACGACGGAGACGCCCGCGCGCTTCGCTTCCCGCGCGATGGAGGCGACAATTTCCTCCAAATCGCGCAGCGGAAAGCCCTCCTCGATGACGAGGGACAGGCTCAGGTAGCGCGGCGCGCCGCCCGCCATGCAGACGTCGTTGACGGTGCCGCAGACGCAGAGCTTGCCGATGTCCCCGCCGGGAAAGCGCCACGGCGTCACAACGAAGCTGTCCGTCGAGAAGACGAGCGGCGCGCCGCTGTTCTCGAGCACCGCGCCGTCGCCGAGAGCGGCGAGCGCGTCGTTCTGAAAGGCGGGGACGAGCAATCGGTCGATCAGCTCCGCCGTGCGCAGACCGCCGCTGCCGTAGTCGAGCGTGATGGTTTCCTCCATGGTCAGTCCTCCTTCACAGATTGCGGTACCGGTATGCGGCCGCGCACGCGCCCTCGCCCGAGACCATGCACGGCCCCACCGGGTCGGCCGGCGTGCAGAGCCTGCCGAACAGCGGGCAGTCCCGCGGGCGGAGCATTCCCCGAATCACGTCCCCGCACCGGCAGCCCCCTGTCTCGGCAGCGGGGGAAGGGGAGAAGCCGAACTTCTTCTCAGCGTCCCAGGCGGCAAACTCCTCTTTCGGCGCAAGGCCGCTCTCCGGGATCTCTCCGAGCCCGCGCCATACGGCGGACGACGGCTCGAACACCGCCTCCATCGCCGCGAGGGCGGGCCGGTTTCCCTCGTCCGTCACGACGCGCGTGTATTCGTTTTCAAGCGACGGTACCCCGTCCCGCACCATGCAGGCGAGACGCCAGACGGCGAAGAGCAGATCCCCCGGCTCGAAGCCGGCCACGACGGCGGGCAGACGGTATTCCTCCGGCAGGAAGGCGAACGCCCGCGCGCCGGTGATGGCCGCGACGTGTCCCGGGCAGAGGAAGCCGTTCACCGCGAAGCCGGGCGCGGCGATCAGCGCGCGCAGCGCCGGCTCCGTCCGTTTCAGAAGGCTGAGAACGGCGAAATTGGAAAGGCCGCGCTCCCGCGCCTCGAGCAGACACGCCGCCGTGCCGGGAGCCGTCGTCTCGAAGCCGACGCCGAGAAAGACGATCTCGAGCGAGGGGTTCTCCTCCGCAATCGCGAGCGCCTCCACGGGGGAGTAGACGGTGCGCACCCTTGCCCCGAGCGACCGGCGGCGCAGCAGCGAGTCGCCGCGCGCGGAGCCGGGGACGCGCAGCAGATCGCCGTAGCTCGCGAGCAGGACGCCCGGCTCCTCCGAGAGGCGCAGAATCGCATCGATCGCCCCGGCGGGCGTCACGCAGACGGGGCAGCCCGGCCCGGAGAGCAGCTCGAGTCCCTCGGGCAGCAGGGCGCGCAGGCCGGACTTCGCGATCGCCATCGTGTGCGTGCCGCAGATCTCCATCAGGCGGATGGGGCCCGTCTCGCGGACGATGGCGCGAAGCGCTTCGATTGCGCCGTCCACGTTCGGCGGGCGGCGGAATTCACGGTCAAAGCGCATCGAGAGCCTCCCGGATGGCGGCGAGATTTTCCTTTGCCTGCTCCTCGGTGAGCTTCTGGATCGCGAAGCCCGCGTGCACCATCACATAATCGCCCGGCATAAGCTCGGGCAGAAAATCGACGCGCACCGTCTGCGAGAGGCCGCCGGCCTCCCCGACGGCGCGCTTGCCGTCAATCGTTTGAATTTTGAGCGGAACTGCCAGACACATGACTGATACTCCTTTGGCGCGCCGCGGCGGCGAGCTGTCCGAGGGAAAGCCCCTCGTCGCCCGGCGAGACGCGGCGGTGTGTGAGGACGGCGTATCCGGCCTTTTGGAGCCGGTCGGAGACGCCGTTGAGCAAAGCGCGGTTCAAAAAGACGCCGCCGCTCAGCGCGGCGGGCAAATGCTGCGGATTCAGCGCGCGGCACTGGTCGAGCGCCATCGCGCACAGCGCGTCGTGAAAGCTGCGCGCAATCGCGGGGAGGGGGACGCCCGTCTCCCGATCCCGGACAATTTCGCGCACCAGCGGGCGGACGTCGAAGCGCCGGACGCCGTCCTCCTCGTAAAAGGAGGCGGGATATTCCCGCCCCGAAACGCCGGGGCGCAGCATGGCTTCGAGCCGGACGGCGCCCTCGCCCTCGTACGAGACGGAGGACACACCCGTCAGCAGGGCGCAGACGCCGTCAAACAGGCGGCCGACGCTGCTGGCCCTCGGGCAGGCGACATCCTTCTCCAGCATGGCCGCGAGCGCCGCGCGCCGGGCGGCGGGAAGCGGCGCGCCGTCCGTCGGAAGACCGGCGTCCCACAGCAGCGAAAGCGCGATTCTTCCGATCTCCCGCACCGCCCTGTCGCCGCCGGGCAGGCGGATGGGCCGGATGCTGCCGGCGCGGACAAAGCCGGAAAAGCCGCCGGTCAGGAATTCCCCGCCCCAGATTGTCCCGTCGTCCCCGAGTCCCGTCCCGTCCCAGACGATGCCGAAGGCGGGGCCGGGCGCGCTGTTGTCGGCGAGGCACGCGCACAGATGGGCGTGATGGTGCTGGACGCGGACGAGCGGCACGCTGAGACGCCGCGACGCTTCCTCCGCCTCGCGCGTAGACCAGTAGTCCGGATGCCTGTCGCACGCGAGGACGGCGGGCTTCACGCCGAACAGCCGCAGATACGCCGCGAAGGACGAGCGGTAATGGTCGAGGACGGCGGCGTTTTTCAGATCGCCGACGTGCGGACTCGGAAACGCATGGCGCTCCCGCCCGACGCAGAACGACGCCTTCTGCTCCGCGCCGAACGCGAGAATCCCGGAGGCGTCGAAGGGCAGCAGAAGCGGCTGCGGCGCGAAGCCGCGGCTCCTGCGGAAGAAGACCGTCCGCCCGCCCCAGAGGGCGGCGAGCGAGTCGTCGCAGCGGTTCACGATGGGGCGGTCGTGCAGCAGAAACGCGTCGGCGATTTCCCGGAGCGCTTCGACGGCCTCGCCGTTCTCCGTGAGGACGGGCTCGCCGGGGCGGTTGGCGCTCGTCATGACAAACGCGTCGCCCTCGCCCGGCGCGCCGTCGAGCAGCAGAACGTGCAGCGGCGTGTACGGCAGGAGAACGCCGATCCTCGTGTTCGCGCTGAGCTCCGGGGCCGCGTCCGGCTCGCGCTTGTCGAGCAGGACGATGGGGCGGCGCGGGCTCTCGAGCAGCGCGGCCTCCTCGCGAGAGACGCGGCAGAACGCCCGCGCCGACGCCGTGTCCCGGCACATGACGGCAAGCGGCTTCGCTTTTCGCCCCTTGCGCTCCCGCAGGCGAAGGACGGCTTCGCGGTTTTTCGCGTCGCACGCGAGATGAATGCCGCCGCTTCCCTTGACGGCCACGATCCCGCCCGCGAGCAGGAGCTCCCGCGCCCGGGTGACCGGATCGCCGGGGAGCTCCGCCCCGTCCGCGCCGAGCAGAAAGGCGCGCGGCCCGCAGACGGGGCAGCAGTCGGGCTGCGCGTGGTAGCGCCGCGAGCGGATGTCCGCGTACTCCGCCGCGCAGTCCGGGCACATCGGGAACGACGCCATAGACGTGTTTTTTCTGTCGTACGGGACGGCCCGCAGGATGGAATAGCGCGGCCCGCAGTCGGTGCAGTTGAGGAACGGATAGCGGTACCGCCGGTCCTTTGCGTCAAACAGCTCGCGCAGGCAGGCCTCGCACGGCGCAAGATCGGGGGAGACGAGCGTCGCCGCCTCCCCCGATTCGCTCGGCAGGATGGAAAAGCCCCGATAGCCCGCGGGCTCCGCGATCGTCTCCGCCGAGATGCCCTCGATGACCGCGAGCGGCGGCGGAGACGCGCGCAGCGCCTCCCGGAACGCCCCCACCGCCTCTTCTCCGCCCTCGAGCTCCAGCTCGACGCCGAAGGCCGTGTTGCGCGCCCACCCCGAGAGGGAGAACCGGTTCGCCAGCCGGTGCAGGAACGGGCGGAAGCCCACCCCCTGCACGATGCCGGAAACGGTCAGACGGACGCGCCGCGTCATGCGAGCTCGTCCCGGATGCGCATGCGCAGATGCTCCGCGAGCTCGGGAATCCCCCAGCCCGTCCGGTTCGAGACGAGGAAGAGCGGCCCCTCCGGGTTGACGCCGCGGTAGTCGTCCTGCACCGTCTTGAGGTGAAAGTCAAAATACGGCAGCATATCGCACTTGTTTACGACGAGGCAGTCGGTGTCCGTGAACATGAGCGGATACTTTTTGACCTTGTCGTCGCCCTCCGGGACGCTCAGAATGGTGATGCGGAAGTTTTCGCCGATGTCGAACTCGGCGGGGCAGACGAGATTGCCGATGTTCTCGACAAAGAGCACGTCGAGCTTCTCGAGATCAAACTGCGGCAGAATTTTTCGGATGCTCATCGCCTCGATGTGGCACGCGCCGTCCGTATTGAGCTGGACGGAGGGAATCTGCAGCGCGGCGATCTTCTCCGCGTCGATCTGGCCGGTGATGTCGCCCTCGATGACGCCGATGGAGAATTCGCGCCGCAGCTTCGCGATGAGCGAGGTCAGCAGGGTGGTCTTTCCCGTGCCGGGGCTGCCCATCACATTGATGAGGCAGACGCGGTTTTTCCGCAGCTCGGCGCGCACCTCGGCGCTGACGTCCTCGTTCCATTCCATGACCTGATGCATGACTGTAATTTCCATCGTTTACTCGACCTCCAGATTTTCCACGGTGCATTCCTTCCCCGACAGCCGTTCGAGGCGCAGTCCGCCGCAGAAGGGACATTCGATGCGCGTGCGGGAGACCTCGCCCTCTTTTCCGCAGTCGCGGCAGCGCACGCGCAGCGGCAGCTGCCTTGCCTCAATTTTCGCGCCCTCTGCGGCGGTGCCCTTCGCGAGCACGTCGAGGTACGTCTGCACGCACTCCGGCACGACGCCGGAGAACGGCCCTATCGCGAGCCGGATGGCGCGGACACGCTTCGCGCCGTGCTGTTCGGCGGACTCGAGCGCGATTTTCAGGATGCTCTCCGTGATGGCAAGCTCGTGCATGGACGGCGCCCCCTTTCTCCGGCAATGCGGAATCTTTTGCAGACTCTATTGTAGCACGCTCTTGCCGAAAATTCCATAAGAAAGAATCGGAAGCGGAGCAAAAAAGAAGAGAATTGACGGAAAACACCCTTGTCAATCGAAAAAGATCGGACTATAATAAAGCTGAATCCATCAAAATCAGAATCCCCCAAAGGCAAAGGCCGCCCCGCCGGAAATTCGTCCGTGCCGGGGATTTTTCTTCGTTTTTGCCCATTTGGGGATATGGAGGAGGATGTTTATGGGAGTCTTGCCGTTCCTGATCGGATGGCCTGTCCTCATCGCGCTGATTGTCCCCTTCCTCAAATCGGAGCGCGCCCGTTCGGTGACCGTCTATGTGGGAGCCGGGGGCGTTATGGCGCTGGCCGGGGCGCTACTTGTGCAGTGGCTTCTGTCCGGCGGCGTCGTCATGAGCTTTTATGAGGAAACCGAGCTGGTCGATCACCTGATGCTGGCGGGCGAGCTGGTGCTCATGGCGCTGATTGTGTTCCTGAGCTTCAAATACCGGAAATATCCGGTCGCCCTGCTCTCGGTGGCGCAGACCGCCGTCCTTATCTGGACGGAGATGGCCTTCCCCGTCGAGCCGGCGAGCCACATGAAGGTGGACGGTCTGGCCATGCTCATGACGGTGATTGCGGCCTTCGTCGGCAGCTTTATCTGCATTTACGCTGTCGGCTACATGAAGGCGTACCACCATCACCACACGGAATATAAGGATCGCACAGGCTTTTTCCTGTCGATGCTGTTTTTGTTCTTCGGCGCGATGTTCGGCCTGGTGCTCTCCGGGAATCTTGTCTGGATGTACTTCTTCTGGGAGATCACGAGCGTCGTGTCGTTCCTGCTCATCGGCTACACCCGCACGGAGGAGGCGGTGCGCAACAGCTTCCGCGCTTTGTGGATGAACCTTCTCGGCGGCCTCGGCTTCGCGCTGGCGATTACCGTTTCCGCCGCGGCGCTGCACACCGTGCAGCTCGAGGAGGTCGTGCAGGCGGGCGCGCCGATTCCGATTGCGCTCCTGGCGCTCGCCGGCCTCACGAAGTCGGCGCAGCTGCCGTTCTCCTCGTGGCTGCTCGGCGCGATGGTCGCCCCGACGCCCTCAAGCGCCCTGCTGCACAGCGCCACGATGGTTAAGGCCGGGGTTTACCTGCTCATCCGCCTCTCGCCCGCGATGGCGGGGACGATGGGCGGCACGATGGTCTCGCTCATCGGCGGCTTTACCTTCATCGCGTGCAGCATGATGGCGATCGCCCAGAACGACGGCAAGAAGGTGCTCGCCTTCTCGACGATCTCCAACCTCGGCCTGATCGTCGCCTGCGCCGGTATCGGCAAGGAGGAGACGATCTGGGCGGCGGTGCTGCTGATGGTGTTCCACGCCGTGAGCAAGTCGATGCTGTTCCAGGCGGTCGGCTCCATCGAGAACATCCTCGGCTCGCGCGATATTGAGGATATGCACGGCCTGCTCCTGCGCCTGCCGAAGCTCACCTACATCATGGGCATCGGCATCGCGGGGATGTACCTCGCGCCGTTCGGGATGCTCATTTCGAAGTGGGTCGCCCTCAAGGCGTTCGTCGACGCCGGCGACGTTCTGCTCGTGTTGTTCCTGGCCTACGGCAGCGCCACGACGATGCTGTACTGGACGAAATGGCTCGCGAAGCTGATTTCCATCCACCACACGAAGGTGGAGGCGAAGGATATCACCCGGAAGGATCAGTATCTTTCCATGTTCCTGCACTCTGTTTGCGTCGTGCTGCTCTGCCTTCTCTTCCCGCTGCTCGAGCGCCAGGTCGTCACGCCCATCGTGCTGCAGATCTTCGGCTCGGCGCATGAGGTGCTCTCCATGAGCGTCCTCACGACGATGGCGGTCATGCTGATCTCCGTCATCTTCGTCCCGGCCATGATGTTCCTTGTCACGCGGTCGGCGCGGCGCGTCTACGTCCCGATTTATATGAGCGGCGCGAACAAGGGAGACAATACCTATTTTGTCAACAGCTTCGGCGAGCCGGAGCACCTCTACCTGTCGAACTGGTATCTCCGTTTTGAATTCGGAATGCGTCACCTGATGCGTCCGTCGCTGATCTTCTCGGCCGGTCTGCTCATCGTGATGCTCTGCCTGATTGTAGGAGGTGCCGTATGACACAGGTGCTTTCCGTAATTGGCTATCTTCTTCTCGCCCCGTTCGCCGGCGGTCTGCTCGACGGCGCGGGCCGTATCGTGAGCGCCAGGATGCAGGGCCGCAAGGGCCCGCCGCTGCTGCAGCCCTTTTACGATATCTGGAAGCTCTTCACGAAGCAGATGTTCGCCGTCAACAGCGTGCAGCTGCTGCTCAACCTGAGCTATCTCGTCTTCCTCGCCGTCGCCGGCTGTATGCTCTTTGCCGGCGCGGATATTCTGATGTGCCTCTTCATTCTCACCACGGCCGATATGTTCCTCATCATGGCCGCCTCGAGCGATTCCTCGCCGTACTCGACGCTCGGCGCGGGCCGCGAGATGATCCAGATGATGGCGTATGAGCCGCTCACGCTCCTCATGGCCGTCGGCTTCTATCTCGCGACGGGCTCGTTCCACGTCGGGACGATCATCACGAGCGAGTACAGCGCCGTGCTGTTCCTGCCCGGAATGCTCGTCGGCTTCTTCTTCATCACCGCGATTAAGCTCCGCAAGAGCCCGTTTGACCTTTCCACGAGCCACCATGCCCATCAGGAGATGGTCAAGGGCATCACGACCGAAATGGCCGGCCCGACGTTCGCCATCATGAACGTCGCCGAGTACTACGAGATGGTGCTGATGCTCGGCCTCGTGGCGATCTTCTTCATCAACCGGAACTGGTGGAGCTGGCCGATCGCCATCGCGGCGTGCCTGTTCGTCTATTTTCTTGAGATTCTCTGGGACAACGTCTGCTGCCGTGTAAAGTGGAAGACGCTGCTCGGAAGCTGCTGGATCGCCACGCTGCTCAGCGGCGGACTGAACCTGCTGATTCTCATGCTGATCAGATAAGGAGGCGGTTTCATGGGAAAGCTTGCGAAATCTCCCTGGCTGCTTCACTATGACGGAAGCAGCTGCAACGGCTGCGATATCGAGGTGCTCGCGTGCCTGACGCCTGTCTACGATATCGAGCGCTTCGGCATCATCAATACGGGCGATCCGTTTCAGGCCGATATTCTGCTCATCACCGGCGGCATCAACAGCCAGAGTGAGAGCGTCGTCAAGCAGATTTACAGCCAGATGCCGAATCCGAAGGTCGTCGTGGCCGTCGGTATCTGCGCCTGCACGGGCGGCGTCTTCAAGACGTGCTACAACATCAAGGGCGGCGTCGACACGGTGATTCCGGTCGACGTGTACGTCCCCGGCTGCGCGGCGAGGCCGCAGGCCATCATCGACGGCGTCGTCAAGGCGCTCGAGCTTCTCGAGCGCAAGCGCGCGGACTACGCCGCGCAGAAGAAGACGGCGGAAGGGGAAGGGGGAACCGACAGTGGAACCTATCAATGAGATTATCCCGATTGAGATGGCGCAGTTCCTCTCCACCGTCATCCAGTTCAAGATGGACAAGATGCGCCTCGTACAGCTCTGCGCGTCGCGTCTGCCCGGCCAGTACGAGCTGAGCTACTGCTTCGCGAAGGGGCTCGATATGTGGACGCTCCGCCTCGTCGTCGGCGAGGACGAGCCCGTGCCGAGCATTACGCAGATCTATCCCTGCGCCTTTATTCAGGAGAACGAGACCGCCGAGCTCTTCGGCGTGAAGATTGAGAACATCCAAAACGATTATCAGAACCGCCTCTACCGCATCGATCGGGAGACGCCGTTCAAGGAAAAGGGGTGAGCGCGGATGGCGAAACAAAGCATTGTCCCCTTCGGGCCGCAGCACCCCGTTCTGCCGGAGCCTGTCCACCTGGATCTGGTTCTCGAGGATGAGGTTGTCGTCGGCGCGGTGCCGAGCATCGGATTCGTGCACCGCGGACTCGAGAAGCTGGTGGAGACGAAGGATTACAAGGATTACGTCTACATCGCGGAGCGCGTCTGCGGCATCTGCAGCTTCGGCCACGGTATGGGCTACTGCGAGGCCATCGAGCGCGTGATGCACATTGAGATTCCGCCGCGCGCGAAATACCTGCGCACGATCTGGATGGAAATGAGCCGCGTGCACAGCCATCTGCTGTGGCTCGGACTGCTCGCCGACGCCCTCGGCTTCGAGAGCCTGTTCATGCAGTCGTGGCGGCTGCGCGAGAAGATCCTCGACCAGTTCGACAGGATGACGGGCGGGCGCGTGATCTTCTCCGTCAACACGCCGGGCGGCGTCCTCAAGGACGTCGACGACGAGATGCTCCGCTCTCTTCTGCGCGCGGTGGACGAGCTCGAAAGGGAGCTGCGCCCCGTCGCGGACTCCTTCCTGCGGGAGTATACCGTCGGCTCGCGCCTGCACGGCCTCGGTGTGCTCAAGCCCGACCAGGCCGTCGAGCTCGGCGCGGTCGGCCCGATGCTGCGCGCCTCCGGCGTCCGGTACGACGCGCGGATGCTCGGCTACGGGGCGTACCCGGAGCTCGAGTTTGAGCCCGTCGTCCTCACGGCGGGCGACTCCTACGCGCGCTGCGAGCTGCGCCTCCGGGAGCTGACCCAGTCCTTCGCCCTGATCCGCGAGGCGGTAGGCAAGCTCCCGGCCGGCCCCATCGCGGTGCCGGTCAAGGGCAACCCGGACGGGGAATACTTCATGCGGATCGAGCAGCCGCGCGGCGAGGCCGTCTACTATGTGCGCGCGAACGGCACGAAATTCCTCGACCGCTTCCGCCTGCGCACGCCCACGACGAGCAACATCCCGCCGATGGTATCGCTCCTGAAGGGCTGCCAGCTCGCCGACGTCCCGCTTCTCATTCTCACGATCGATCCCTGCATCAGCTGTACGGAGAGGTGACGGATATGGCGAATATGAGATTTCTGCCCTTTGCGCATACGGCGCTCAAGAACCTGTTCTCGAAGCCCGCGACGACGAAGTATCCCTTCGAGCCCGCCGTCTACCCCGAGCGGATGCGCGGCCACATCGAGATCGAGATCGAAACCTGCATTTCCTGCGGCCTCTGCGCCCGTGCCTGCCCGCCCGGCGCCATCCGGACGAACCGGACGGCCGGCACCTGGTCGATCGACCGCTTCGACTGCGTGCAGTGCGGCAACTGCGTGAACGTCTGCCCGAAGAAGTGCCTGCGCATGGCGACGGGCTATACGGAGCCCAGCCAGGATAAGAGCGTCGAGACCTTCACGCGGCCCGGCTTCCCACCGCCCGGCGCGCAGCCTGCCGCGCCGGAGGCCGCCGCTCCCGCGCCGCAGGCAGGCGGAAAGCCCGTCAACGACGCGTCCGCCTGCGTCTACTGCACGCTCTGCGCGAGGAAGTGCCCGCAGGAGGCCATCACCGTCGACCGCGCCGCGAAGACGTGGAAGCTCGACGGGGAGAAATGCGTCGGCTGCGGCGTCTGCGCCGCCGCCTGCCCGAAGAAATGCCTGACGCTCCGCTGAAAGGGGCAAGACAAGGAGGAATCCGATTGATCCGCAAAGCGTTCAAGATGAAGCTCTACCCCGGCTTTGAGGCGGAGTACGAGAAGCGCCACAACGAGCTGTGGCCGGAAATGCGCGACATGATCCACGAGTACGGCGGCCACAACTACAGCATTTTCCTCGACCGCGAGACGCTGACGCTGTTCGGCGTCATCGAGGTGGAGGATGAGGCCAGATGGGATGCCTCCGCCGACACGGCGATCTGCCGCAAATGGTGGGACTATATGGCCGACATCATGGAGACGAACCCGGACAACAGCCCGGTGAGCATCGACCTGCATCCCGTCTTCCACCTCGACTGATTTCCCGGAAACGAAAGCGAGCTCCCCTTCCGCGCGGAAGGGGAGCTCGCTTTGTCTCGGGGGAAAAGAAATTATGCCTGGCCGGCCACGCGCCAGCGGAATTCCGCCGTGACGTCCTTCCCGTCCCGCTCCGCGGAGAAGCGCCGCGCGGCGTCGTCCCAGGAGAGGCGGGTGAGGGTGTACGCGCCGGACTCGTACGCGTACCCGTCCCCGTCGTCCTCATAGAGCGTGAACGCGGCGTCCGCACCCGGATAGACGAGGATTTCGGGGCGTCTGCCGAGGATTTCCTCCGCGTACTGCGGCGCGCCGTCCGACACGGGCAGGAGGCTTCCGGCCCGCACAAAGAGCGGAATGTGATGGATTGGCGCGGGGGCGTCGATCCACTGTCCGCCGGAGAAGCGCTCGTTCGTGTAATAATCCATCCAGTCCGCCCCGGCCGGGAGATAGACGCGGCGGCACTTTTCGTCCGGCTTCCCGGACGAGAGGGCGGGCAGGCGGTCGAGCGGCTCCGTCACCGGGCAGACGAGCAGCGCGCCGCCGAGCAGAAACTCGTCCGCCGTCTCGCGGGCGACGGGGTCGTCCGGAAAATCGAACGCGAGCAGGCGGAGCAGCGTCCAGTCCTCGCGCCAGACGCGGCCCGCGCAGGAATAGAGATAGGGCAGGAGGCGGTAGCGCAGCCGGTTGGCCGCCTTCATCGCCTCGTAATACGGTTCGCCTTCGTTCCCGTAGTTCCACAGCTCCCGGCGGGTGTCGGTGCCGTGCGCGCGGAAGACGGGCAGGAACGCGCCGAGCTGGTACCAGCGGGCAAAGAGCTCGCGGTACGCGGGATCGGAGCAGCCGTCCTCGTAGCCGCCGTTCCAGAACCACTGCGCGCCGCGCTTGACGAAGAAGCCGCCGATGTCGAACGTCCAGTACGGCAGGCCGCTCGCGCAGAAGCTCAGCCCCGCCGCGATCTGGCGGCGCAGCGTCTCCCACGAGGCCGAGATGTCGCCCGACCACAGGATCGTGCCGTACCGCTGCTGGCCGAGCGACGCGCTGCGCGTCAGGTTGACGACGCGCTTTTCCCCGCTTTCCGCGCGCTGCCCCTCATAGACGGCCTGCGCGTGATAGAGGGCGAAGGCGCAGCTCTTGTCCTGCGGCATCTGCCGGGAGGCCGCGTCGACGTACTCGCGGTACATCGACGCCGGGTCGGGCTTTTCAAAATGAGACCATTCCGGCGTGAACGGCTCGCTCGAGTCGCACCACCATGCGTCGACGCCGCTCGGATAGAGCTCGCGGCGCAGCTGCTCCCAGTAGAGGGCGCGCGCCTCGGGGTTGAGGGCGTCGTAGATCGTACCGAACGGCAGGAGCAGGCCGCGATCGGCGAATTCTTTGTAGTCCGCCGTCTTCTCGTCCATGTTCGGCCAGATGGAGACCATCAGCCGCGCGTGTTCGCCGTGCAGCTCCCGCACCATCGCGGCAGGGTCGGGGAAGCGCGTGTGGTCGAAGGACTTCTGCCCCCACATCCCGTCGTCCCAAGTGCACCAGTCGAGGACGATGCAGTCGAGGCCGACGCCGCGCCTGCGGTACTCGCGCACGACGTCGAGCAGCTCCTGCGCCGTCTCATACCGCTCCTGCGACTGCACGAAGCCGAACGCCCACAGCGGGAGCATCGCGGCCTTGCCCGTCAGCGTGCGGTAGCAGCGGACGACGCCGTCGAGATTCCCGCCGTACAGGAAATAGTGATCCATCTCCTCATCGGCCTCCGTGGCGAGGCACGAGTCGAATGCGTCGTCGCGGAAGACGGCGGGGCAGTAGGAGTCGGCCATCAGGCCGTAGCCGAGACTCGAGACGAGCACGGGAACGGCGATTTTCATGTTCGCCTGATGCAGGTAGACCGTCCTCCCGCGCAGGTTCAGCAGCCCCTCCTCGTGCTGGCCGAGGCCGTAGAGCGCCTCGTTCTCCTGCCATGTCAGGCGCAGGCGGCAGTGATAGAGGCGGCGGTCGAAAACGCGCGGCACGTCGCCGAGGACGAGCTTCACGCCGTCCGGCGTCTGGATTTTTTCGGCCTTCGCCTCGCGCGTCGGGTCGGGCAGAAAGGCGTCGAACGCTTCGAGCGTGCGCGGTTCAGTTGGGTTTTCCTGCAGCAGCAGCTTTCCATCGGCGTCCTCATAGCGGACGGCAAGCGTCGCCTTGTCGACCAGCAGGCGGAGGCGCTCCGTCTCAAAGGAGACGGCGTCCTCCGTCTCCTCCCAGCGGACGGCGCACGGCTCGCCCGCAAAGACGACGCCGGGCTTCGGCGTGTCGGAGAACCTGTCCGCACGCGTGAAGCGGACGCGCACAATCTCCGGCGTGACGGCGGTCAGCCGCAGCATCCCGTATGCGGAAAAAAAGGTCAGACTGTTTCCGGAGGTCTCGAGCCGGGTCATTGCCCGCGACGGGCGGGGAATCGGGGAAATCATACCAATACAACTCCTTCAAACTTATTTCAGATAGACGGCGACCGCCTCAAAGTTCGCGCCGAGCGCGATGGAGAGCTCGCCGTTTTCGAGCGTGACCGCGTTTTCCTCCGTGCACAGCACGCTCTCGATGTGGTTGGCACGCACCGGCAGCGTCACACGCTCCGGCAGCTTGCCGCCGAAGGTGTGCAGCGTGACGAGCACGCCGTCCGGTCCCGTGCGCACAACCGCCTGCCAGCCCTCGGGATGCCGCCAGCTCTCGCCGCGCTCCCCGCAGAATTCCGACACGCCGTCGAGAATCACGCCGCGCGCCGCGCGGTAGAACGCGATCGCCCGGTCGACGAGCGCCCACTGCTCCGCGCTGAGGGAGTAAATATCGCCCGAGAGGCACATCACGCCGAGGAGCGTCGCGCACAGCGAGTAGTTGAGGCGGCGCATCGAGTCGGAGCCGTGCAGCACCGCCCAGATCTGCGACTGCGCGGGCAGGATGAGGCGCTGCAGATGCGCGGCGACGATCGGGATCTCCGCGCACTCGTGCGCGTCGGAGAAGGAGGCCATGTCAAACAGCCCCATCATCGACGGCTCGAGGCGATGCCCGCCGGACGAGCAGTTCTCCATGCACAGACCCGGCACGGCCTCGCGCAAATGGCGGAAGAAGCGCTGCGACCCCTCCATATTCTGCCGCAGCCCCTCGCCGAGGGTTTCCGCGCCGTCGCAGCCGATGCCGATGCAGTTGTTGTAGTCGATCTTCACATAGGCAAAGCCGTAGTCCCGCAGCAGGGAGACCATGCGCTCCTCAAGGTACTCGTGTACTTCGGGCTTTCTCATGTCGAGGAAGCGGCGGTCGTTCGTGTCGATGACGGCTCCGCCGCGCTGGAGCAGCATGTCCTTTTGCTGCGCAATATCCGATTTCGGCCCGCACGTCTCCGGCTCGAACCAGATGCCGGGCAGGAAGCCCGCCTCGCGGATGCGGCGCACCATGTCGCGCAGGCCGTGCGGGAACAGCTCCGCGTCGTTCGGAATCCAGTCGCCGTTGCACTCGCCCCAGGAAACGCCCGGCTTGCCGTACCAGCCGCAGTCAATCACGAGGTAATCGATCGCGCGGCCCTTGAGACAATCGACGATCTTCGAGAGGTTTTCCTCCGAGGGGACGCCCCACGTCGTGCAGTACTCGTTGAACAGCACGGGAGGAAGACGGTCGCGGCCGACGAAGTTTTCCTTCTGCACCGTCAAGAGGCGCTGGCAGGCCTCGTCCACGCTTCCGGCGCAGGCCGTGAGATACGCCTCGGGGGAGGGGAAGCTTTCGCCCGGCGCGAGCGTCTTCGCCCAATGGCCGAAATCGTAGTCCGCAAGGCCGCCTGTCATCGAGAGGCCCGCGTCGCGGCGGCGGAATTCAATCTGCCAGGAGCCGGGGCAGGCGAGCTGCATCGCCCAGACAACGCCCGTCTGCCTGTCCTCCACCGCGCCGAAGGGGAAGTAGCCGCGCACCGGCATCGAGCCCTTCTGCCCGATCTTCTCGATGCGGTAGCCGTAGTTCGCCCAGGACGGCTCGAGGCCGAGCTGCTCCGCCGTGTCGGAGGCGAGCCGCCCCTCGGCGCTCCACGCGCTGCGCGCGCGGTGGACGACGAGCGCGCCCGGGGCGTCGCCCTCGATAAAGGGCGTCAGACCGCCCACGCTGACGCTGGAGAGCAGCTCAAGCGTCAGCGGCTCCTTCGTCTCGTTCACGAATTCCGCCGAGACGCGCACGGCCCGCAGCCCTTCATGCCACTTTGCCGTGTGGCGGACGACGCGCCCCGCCCCGTCGGAGAGGACGGTGACGACCGCGTCCCCGTCCTGCTCCTGCGAGACGAGCTTCATGCAGTCCGTCGACTCGGTGCAGGCCATCGTCGTACCGTTTCCGTAGCCCGCCGTGAGCTTTTCGCCGCGGAGATGCAGCTGCACGAGCGGCTCGAGCGCGCAGTCCTTCTGCGCGAGAAAGCTTTCCTTCTCCAGCGGGACGAGCAGCATCCCGACGTGCCCGTCGCCGTCCTCCCAATAGGAGAGCGCCATGTCTCCGAACAGATAGCGGCTGATTTGTTTCATTTGTAT